>CAZZYH010000179.1:0-6360 GCA_964658225.1 Vulcanimicrobiota bacterium
CCGGCGCCGGGCGTGCTGGCCACCAGCCACACCCCGGTCGCCGGCGTGGCTGCCGCCGGAGCGGTGTAGGTCACCGTGCAGGTGGTGAATTGCTGGGGGCTGCGCGCACAGTGTTGCGCGCTCAGGGTGCCGGGCGCGGCAGTGTCGCTCAAGCCCGCGAGCGACCAGATCACGGTGCCGCTCCCCACCTCGGCCAGCTGCGCCCGGACCTGGATCGAGCTCCCCGGGGCGAGCGTGGCATTCTCCGGCTGCAGCGGCTGTACGAAACCCGGCACGACCGCCACCGTGGTCGTCACCGGGGGCACGCCGGCCGTGCTCTCTGCGCCCGAGGCCGTAATGGCAATGGTCACCACGTCGCGGGAGAGCATGGCCGGGGGCGTGTACACGCCGTCGGCCGCGATTGTGCCTGCGCCGAGCGCCGGCGCGTTGTCGCTCCCGGTGATCCTCCAGCGGACCGCCGCCGGATCGCCGCTGCTGCTGCTGGTTGCAGCCAGCCGCAGCTGCTCCCCGGTGCGGATCGAGTGGGCCGCCATGTCGATGCGGAGCGCCCCGGGCTGCGGGCTGAAGGCGCCGCCGCAGCCTGCGAGCAGGGTCAGCCCGGCCAGAGGCAGCAGCGCCCGGGCTCCCCCTGCGGGCGGGCGGCCTCTCTGTCGCGACAGGCTGGCCGGCGATCGGCTAGGAGATAACACGACGCAAGAAGCCTCGTAAGCCCACCGTGCCCAGCAGGGCGAGCGAGACCAGCAGACCGAGAAGAATGGCGAAGGCGGGCATGTGCGGGACGCCCGGCGTGAGCGCGGTACGCAGCCCCTCGCTCATGTAAACGATCGGGTTGACCAGCACCAGGATCTGCAGCCAGCGGACATGGGAGAGCAGCGCCCAGGGGTAGTAGACGCAGCCGAGGAAGGTGATCGGGATCACCACGATCGAGAAGACCAGCCCGATCTGCCGGGGCTGGACGTTGGAGCCGATGGCCAGGCCAAGCGAGCCCGAGACCATTCCGGACAGGGCGAGGGTGAGCACGAACATGGCCCAGTTGGCCACGTGTACGTGCACGGGCGCCGAGGGAACGATAAAGACCAGCGGGATGACCAGCAGCGCGCCCGCGATGCTCTGCACGGCGCTGAAGCAGACCTTCTCGACGGCCACGGCGTAGACCGGCAGGGGCGACATGACGCGGTCGTCGATCTCACGGGTGATGCCGAACTCGCCCGAGAGGGGCAGCGCGACCGCCGAGATGCCGGTGAACATGATGGCTACGGCCATCAGCCCGGGCAGCAGGACGGTGGCAAAGTTGGTGCCCCCGACCATGCCCGCGCCCTGGCCGATGCGCGGCATCAGGTAGGTGAAGACGAAGAGGAAGAGCAGCGGCTGCATGAGGATGCGCGTGGCGAAGGGGAGCAGTTCCCGGCGCAGCACGCGAAAATCCCGCTGCAGCAGGGCGGTGAAGGCGGTGAGCGACGAAGCGCGCACCGGCACCGGGCGAGACGATGTTTCCCGGGCTTCGAGGACGGACTCAGTCACGCAGCTCCCTTCCGGTCAGGCGGATAAAGACAGTCTCGAGGCTGGGCTCCTGGATGGACAGGTCGCGCACCCCGAAGGGCTCGGCGGCCAGCACGACCCTGGCCAGAAGCCCCTCTGTCTGCCTGGCGAACAGGCGCACCCCCTGCGAGGTGCGCTCGGCGCTGTCTACTTCTGCAAGCGCTTCGAGCAGAGGCAGCAGCCGCCCGGACGCCTCGAGATCGCGGAGGCGGAGCTCGACCACCGTGCCGGCGCCCAGCGTTTTCTTGAGCTGCTGGGGCGTGTCGAGCGCCAGGATCCTACCCTTGTCTACCACGGCTACCCGGTCGCAGAGCACGTCCGCCTCTTCCATGTAGTGCGTAGTCAGCACCACGGTAATGCCTTCGGCGCGCAGCGCCCGCACCGCGTCCCACATGGCAATGCGGCTCTGCGGGTCGAGCCCGGCGCTCGGCTCGTCGAGAAAGAGCACGGACGGTCTGTGGGCGATGGCGCGGGCGATCTGGACTCTCTGCTGCAGGCCGCCCGAAAGCTCGGAGGGATAGGCGCGCTCGCGCTCGAGCAGCAGGAACTGGGTGAGCAGTTCGCGCGAACGCTCCCGGGCGCGGGCTCGCGCGAAGCCGAAGTAGCGGCAGTGGTAGTAGAGATTCTCAAAGATGGTCAGCGATCGGTCGAGCGTGTTGTACTGCGGCACCACGCCCATGTGCACGCGCGCGCGCGCCGGGTTGGCAACCACATCCAGCCCGGCGATGACCGCCCGTCCGCCGGTAGGCAGAACCCGCGTGGTGCAGATGCTGATCGTCGTGGTCTTGCCTGCGCCATTCGGGCCGAGGAGCCCGAAGATCTCGCCCGGCGCGACGGAAAGGTCGATGCCGTCCACGGCCGTCACCGGCGCGGCGCTACTTGGGTAGACCTTGCGCAGGCCGCTGATCTCCACCACCATGGAGCCGATTATAGAGGCCTGGTATGGACTCCCGATGGAGAGCGACGCCCCTGGCTCAGGCAGCCAGCGTGGGTTCGTGCCCGGAGGCCGCGGCCGGCGGCTGCGCGGTGGCGGAGGGCTGCGGCCGCGCAGCATGCATCCGACGCACTTCCCGTCCGCTCAGCCGGCGCATGGTCTCAAGCGAATAGAAGACCTGTCGGCCACAGTCGAGGCAGACCATGTAGCTCTGGTCCTCAATCGTAAAAGGGCGGGTGAGCCGGTCATGCCGGCACCCGAGGCATAGATCGATAGCCGTGTCGCGGAGGAAACGGAGAACGCGCATCTTCAAGAACTCCTGGGGAAACAACTTCTGAGCGAGTAAAGTCGGCGAGCAACGTGCGACGGGCGCGCCCGGCCAGACCTGCCAGGCCCCGATCGGTCCGGATGCAGAGCGGGCCGGTGCAGACCGGCGAACGCACACCCAGACCGGTTACATTCTCGTGAACCTGCTATGAGACGCGCGATGCGGGCGCGGGTTGCTTTCTTTTGTGTCTCAAATCGAGCCGAAAAGGAGGGGGCCGCGCGCCATCGGTCGGCGGCAACCAAGACCCGTCGCGCCGGCCCCTTCCCGCACCCGGGCCCAGCGGTTATTCCATGCGGACGACAAGCTTGCCAAAGTGGGAGCCGCTTTCCATCGCCTCGAAGGCTCTGCGGGCATCCTCGAGGGCAAAGACCTGGTCGATGACCGGCTCGAGCCTGGTCTGGGCAAGCGCCCGGTTCATCGCCTCGAAGTCCGCCCGCGAGCCGACATAGATGCCGCGGATCAAAAGCTGCTTGCGCAGGATCAGCGGGACCGCGACCGGCTCATCGGATTGCGAGAGCACACCGATCTGCGCGATGGTGCCGCCGATCCGCACCGCCTTGAGCGACTGCGAAAACGTGCCTGCGCCGCCCACTTCGACGACCAGGTCGACCCCGGCGCTGCCGGTCTGCTCCATCGCCCAGTCCGCCCACTCCGGCTGGGCGCGGTAGTTGACCCCGGCGTCGAGCCCGAGCGCGCCGGCGCGGGCAAGCTTCTCATCGCTGCTGGAGGTGCCGAGCACCCGCGCGCCGAGCGCCTTGGCAAACTGGAGCGCGAAGATGGAGACCCCGCCGGTGCCCTGGATGAGCACCGTGTCGCCGCTCTTGACCCCGGCGGAGACGATTGCGTTCCAGGCCGTGACCGCGGCACAGGGCAGGGCCGCGCCCTGCTCCCAGGTGAGGTAGCCGGGCAAGCGGATCAGGCCCGCCTCGGGCAGGGTCAGGTACTGGCGCATCATGCCGTCGATGTCGCCGCCGAGCGCGCCCTTGTACTTGGCGGCCGTGGGCGCGCCATCGAGCCAGTTCTGCATGAAGATCGCCGCCACACGATCGCCGACGGCAAGGCGGGTCACGTCCGGGGCAACCGCCACCACTTCGCCCGCGCCGTCGGACAGGGGAATACGGGGCAGGGCGAGCCTGGGGTTATAGGTCCCCTTCACCGTCATCAGGTCGCGGTAGTTGAGCGAGACGGCGTGCATGCGCACCAGCACCTGTCCGGCCGATGGCTCAGGTACGGGCTCATCCGCGAGCTCGAGGTTGGCTATGCCGAACGATGGAATCTTCCAGACCTTCATGAGTTCTCCTTGTGCGCCGATCAGAGAGTTCTGATGCCTCGGCGGGGCGGGTTGCCGCGCGCGCACCGCCGGTGCGCCCTGCGACGCGCGGGCGGGGAAGCCGACGCGCAGCGCCGGCAGCGACTCGACAGGAGAAGTGTAGCGGCTCGGCGCCAAAGTGTGCGCTTTGCCGCCCCGAGCCGGGCCCGGCAGCCAGACTCGCTACAATGGAGACATGGCAAAGGGTTTCGATAGCAAATCGGTAGAAGAACAGATCGCGGACAAGGCAGAAGAAGCAGCGCGGGTAGCAACCAAGGGAGCCGCCAGGCTCGATGGCCAGGTGCAGCGCGAGAAGCAATCCCTCGAGCTGCAGCGAGAGCGCATCCTCGATGAGCGGACCTCGAGCCCGCATCGCCGTGCCGCCCTCGAAGCGGCCCTGGAAGAGATCGAGGGGCGTATCCAGAAGCTCGGATAGCCATGCCGGGTCAAGAGCGGCGATTGAATAACAGGGAATTGGCCTGGTCGATCGAGGTGAGCACGACGCGCGCGATGTTCACATGCGCGGGGCGGCTCGCGGTCCACACGATGGTATCGGCAATATCGGCGGGTGTGAGCGGGGTAAGCCCCGCGTAGACTTTCGCCGCGCGTGGTTCGTCGCCTCGAAAGCGGACGCGGCTGAAGTCTGTCTCGACCATGCCGGGGTCGATCGAGGTGACGCGTATCGGGGTGCCCAGCAGATCCTGGCGCAGTCCGTCGTTGATCGCGCGCTCGGCGGCCTTGCTTGCGCAGTAGACCGCGCCGCCTGGATACGTTATCTCGCCCGCCGTCGAACCCATGTTGATGACATGTCCGCGGCCCCGCTCGACCATGCCCGGCACTACCGCGCGCGTTACGTAGAGCAGGCCTTTGACGTTGGTGTCGATCATCTCGTCCCAGTCCTCGGGCTTGCCTTCGTGCACCTTGTCGACTCCGCGGCTCAGCCCTGCGTTGTTGACCAAGATATCGATCGCCCGCCACGGCTCGGGCAGCTCGCCGAGTGCGCGTATCACCTCGCTCTTGGCGGTGACGTCGAGCGCGAGCGCGTGCACATCTGCCGCGCCCGCCTCGCGCAGACGGGGCGCGGCCTGCTCAAGGCGATCGAGCCGGCGGGCCGCGAGCAGCAGCCTGGCCCCTTCGCGGGCGAAGGCGTACGCGGTGGCCTCGCCGATCCCGGCGCTGGCTCCCGTAATCAAGACGACGGAATCCTTCAAAGCAGTCGTCACCGGGCGGTCACCCCTTTGGCCTCGTTCTGGGTCTGCCGGTAGTAGCCGGCGGCCCAATCGGCGTTGCTCAGACCGGCAGCGCTCGCGGCATGCAGTTGCTGCGCAAAGATGTCGGCCAGCGGAGTGCGCACGCCGGTCTCCCTGGCGGCTTCACGAAAGAGGCGCGTGTCCTTGACGCCCAGCGCGACCGTTGCGGCAGGCCGCTCGGGCGGGTTGAGCATCACCTTCCCGTAGTTCGCATAGAAGGGGGACTGGAAGAGAGCGCTGTTGACCGCCTCGAGGTAGAGCGCCGGATCGATGCCGTGAGCGTCGGCAAAGACCATGCCTTCGGAGAGCGCGGCGATCATGGCGGTGATCAAAAAGTTTCCGCCAAGCTTGACCGCCAGCGCGGCGCTCGGCGTTTCGCCCACGATGGTGTAGCCGCGGCTGAAGGTATCGAGCACCGGCAGCAGCGGGGTGAAGACCTCTTCCTTGCCGGCGACCGCCAGCCAGAGCTTGCCTTCGGCGGCCACGGCCGGCCGGCCGAAGACAGGCGAGGCGACAAAGCCCTGGCCATGGCTGGTGTGCTCGCGGTCGAGCCGGTCAGCGAGCGCCGGGCTGATCGTGCTGAGCGAGATGTGCGTGGCGCCCCGGGCCATGGCGCGGAGCGCGCCCTGCTCGAAGAGAATGCTCTCGAGCGCCGCGTCGTCATGCACCATGGTGAAGATTACCTCTTGATCGGCGACCGCGAGCGCGGGGGTCGCGGCGACCTCCGCGCCACCTTCTGCGAGCGCATCGGCGGCGCCCGCGGTGCGGTTCCAAACGGTAAGCCTGTAGCCGCGATCGAGCAGAAGCCCGGCCACCTTGCTGCCCATCTGCCCCAGTCCGAGAAATGCGATCCGCATGTGCTTGCTGACTCCTTCAGGCAAGGTACACGCACTAGGATGCGCGGTGCGCCGCCGGATCGTCCGCGGTGCTTGCGGCGCCCAAAAAAAAGGAAGACGCTGGTGCGCGTCTCCCTTCTTCCGGGTTGCCGGCCGTGCCTTCC
>CAZZYH010000180.1:0-6295 GCA_964658225.1 Vulcanimicrobiota bacterium
GCACGGGCCTCGCCCTACTTCCGCCGCCAGCGCACGCCGTCCTTCGCATCCTCGATGACGATGCCCTTGGCGGACAGTTCCTCCCGAATGGCGTCGCTGCGGGCGAAGTTGCGGCTGCGCCGCGCCCGCCCGCGTTCTTCGATCAGGGCATCGACCTGCGCATCGGAAAGGGAGCGCTGGGCTCGGATCTCGGCCGGCACCTGGTCCAGGCGGCCCTCGCGCTCCGCCCAGTCCAGCGCTGCCCCGGTCAGCTCGTCGTCGCGATCCCCGAGCACCTGGAAGACCGAGTCAAAGCGGGCCAGCGCATCGAGGATGGCCTCGGCATTTGCCTGGCCGACCAGGCCTGCGTCCGCGGCGGCATTGGCCTTGCGCACCAGGTCAAAGATCGCGGCGCGCGCCTCGGCCGTGTTCAGGTCGCGCCGGAGGGCGGACTGGTACTGCTCGAGGGCGGAAGCGGTTTCGGCCAGCAGGGATGGATTCGTCTCCGCGCTCCAGGAGCCCATCGAGCAGCCTTGCCGGATGCGCAGCGCAAAGGCGCGCAGCCGCTCCACCGCGGCGGTCTCGGCCGCCAGCCCTTCAAAGGTAAAGTTCAGCTGCTGGCCGTAAGGCACCGAGATGAGCAGCGACCGGATCGCCGAGGCCTTGTAGCCCTTGAGCAGCAGGTCGCGCAGCGTGTAGAAGTTGCCCGAGGACTTCGACATCTTGCGCCCCTCGACCAGCAGGAAGCGCACGTGAAACCAGTGCCGGGCGAAGGTTTCGTGGGTGGCCGACTCGGACTGGGCGATCTCGTTTTCGTGGTGCGGGAACATCAGGTCTTCGCCGCCCGCATGCAGGTCAAAGGAGTTGCCCAGGTACTGCATGGCCATCGCCGAGCATTCGATGTGCCAGCCCGGGCGCCCGGGTCCGAGCGAGGTCGGCCAGAAGTGCTCGCCGGGCTTGGCCGCTTTCCACAGGGCAAAGTCCCGCGCCGAGTCCTTGTCGTACTCATCGACATCGACGCGGGCGCCATCGGTGATCCCGCTGAAGTCCTTCTTGGAAAGCTTGCCGTAGCCGGCAAAGGCGGCGATGCGGAAGTACCAGCTGCCGTCCTCGGCCTGGTAGGCGATCTGCTGATCGCGCAGCCGCTCGATGAGCGCGACCATCTCGGGAATATGCTCGGTCGCGCGGGCGACCAGGCTCGGCTTGGCCACGCCGAGCGCGTCGAGGTCCTCGAAGAACGCTTCCTCAAAGCGGCGCGTGTAATCGCCCAGGCTTAGCCCGGCCGCGGCGGCGTTGCGGATGATCTTGTCGTCGACATCGGTGATGTTCATCACGTGCTCGACGGCGATGGCTTCGAGCGCAAGCGCGCGGCGCAGCACGTCCACGTGCAAGAAGGTGCGGAAGTTGCCGATATGTCCGTAATCGTAGACCGTCGGCCCGCAGGCATAGAGGCGCAGCGCGACGCCATCCTGAGGGAGCAGCGGTTCGATTGTGCCGGTCAGGGTGTTGAAGAGCTCAATAGGCATGCTTTGCGTGGGAGGCGGGCATCTTTCGGCGGGCGTTTTGCTTGAGTTTACCAGCCGGTTCCCCGGGGCGGATGCGCAGAGCACCAGCCGGTCGTGCGCCGCGCCAGGAGGACAACGTTTCGGGGGCGGGCGCGCCGCACCTCTGGAATTCCCTCGATCGCGGGCGTACAGAAGCCTGAGCGGAGGCGGCGCAGTCAGCTCACCGGCCCAGGCGCAGCCTCGGCTCGGCCGAGAGCAGGGGCGGGGCGAACGCACCCGCGGCAAATTTCGGCCAGGCCGCGGCGGCGATCATGGCGGCATTGTCGGTTGAGAGTGCCAGCGATGGGAAGTCGATGAGCAGATCGCGCACCGCCGCCTCGGCGGTAAAGCGGACCCGCAGCTCGCGGTTGGCCGCGACCCCGCCCGAGACCAGGATGCGGCGCGCGTCGTAGAGCTCGGCGGCGGCAAAGGTGCGCCGGCGCAGGTTCTCGATCACGGCGTGCTGGAAGGAAGCGATCAGCCCGAGCGTCTCGGCGTCGCAAAGCGCGCGTACCTGGTCGGGGCCGAGCGAGGGGTCCTCGCGCAGCGCCTGCCTGCGCGCCTCGGCCGCGGCCGCCAGACCGTGGCTCTCCACATAGCGCAGGACCGCTGTCTTGATCCCGCTGAAGGAGAACAGGGTGTCCGGCTGGGCGTGGTCCTCGCGCGGCGCGCCGGCCTTCTGCCGGTCGGGGCGCGCCCGAACCTGGGCAAACTTGAAAGAGACCGCATGCGGGTCGCCATGGGGGGCCAGAGCATCGATCCAGGGGCCGCCCGGGTAGCCCAGGCCAAGCAGCTTGGCCACCTTGTCAAAGGCCTCGCCGGCCGCGTCGTCGACGGTGCGGCCAACCGCGCGGTACTGCCAGCTGCCACCGGCCTGCCGCGCGAGGTAAAGATGCGTGTGGCCCCCGGAGACGATCAGCGCCAGGGCGCGGTGGGCAAGCTCCGAGGGCGGGCGCGCGTGGGTCGCGTCCCGCGCTGCGTCTTTTTGCGCGGGGTCTCGCGCTGCGTCTTTTTGCGCTGTGTGCGCTGCTGCGGGGCTTTCCTCGTCCGGCGGGCTGCTGCGGCCGTGCTGCCGGGCCAGCTCCGCCTGCTCCAGCAGTACCGCGTGGATATGACCCTCCAGGTGATTGACCGCAATCAGCGGTTTGCCGAGAGCGAAGGCCAGCGCCTTGGCATAGCTGATGCCGACCAGCAGTGCGCCGGCCAGCCCCGGGCCCTCGGTGACGGCAACCGCGTCGAGCGCAGAGAGCGGGACCCCGGCCTGCTCGACCGCTGCCCGCACCACGGGGACGATATTTCTGAGGTGTTCGCGCGAGGCCAGCTCCGGCACGACGCCTCCATAGAGCGCGTGCGTGGCCATCTGCGAGGCGACCACGTTTGCGAGGGTTCGCTCGCCGCGCACCACGATCGCCGCCGCGGTCTCGTCGCAGGAGCTCTCGATGCCCAGGATCCTCCCGCCGCCGGCTGCTCCGCCGCTCCCCGTCATCTCTCTATAGTAGAGGTTCCGGGGGAGACGATTCGATGCTTGACACACCAGCAGGGCGCGCGGCGGAGGCCATCATTCGGCGCCTCTGCGATGCCGGCCACCAGGCCTACCTGGCCGGCGGCTGCGTGCGCGACCTCCTGCTCGGCCGCGAGCCGAAGGACTATGACGTGGCTACCAGCGCGTCGCCCGACGTGGTGCTGGCCATGTTCGAGCGAACCTTCGCCGTGGGCGCGCACTTCGGCGTGGTTCTGGTCGTGAGCCGGGGCCCCTCGGGCGAAGAGATCATGACCGAGGTCGCGACCTTTCGCAACGACGGCGCCTACACCGATGGCCGGCATCCAGAGGCGGTTCGATTCTCAAAGAGCCCGGCAGAGGACGTCGAGCGGCGCGACTTTACCATCAACGGCATGTTGCTGGACCCGCTGCGGCTGGGCGCGACCGGCAGTGTGGCGGATGCCGTGCTCGATTTCGTGGGCGGCCGCCAGGATCTTTCGGCAGCCCTAGTGCGGGCGATCGGCGAGCCCGCCCGGCGCTTTGCGGAAGACAAGCTGCGAATGCTGCGGGCGGTGCGCTTTGCAGCCCGTTTTGGATTTGCAATCGAGACGGTTACCGAAGCGGAGATGCGCGCCCAAGCCGCGGGCATCGACCAGGTAAGCGCGGAACGCGTGCGCGACGAGGTGACGCGCATGCTCACCGAGGGCCGCGCGCGGGCGGCTTTCGAGTGGCTGGAGCGGACCGGCCTGCTCGACCGGGTATTGCCCGAGGTGGCACGCATGCGCGGGGTCGAGCAGCCGCCCGAGTACCACCCGGAGGGCGACGTGTGGGTGCACACGCTGCTGCTGCTTGAAAAGCTGCCGGCCGGCGTGACGCCGACCCTGGCCTGGGGCGCGCTGCTGCACGATGTCGGCAAACCCGCAACCTTTGAGCGCGCGCCGGACCGGATTCGCTTCCACGGCCATGCGGAGGTGGGCACGCGGATCGCGCAGGCGATCTGCAGCCGGCTGCGCTTTGCAAACGAGGAGACCGCGCAGATTCTCTCCCTGGTCGCCAATCACATGCGCTTTGGCGACGTCGAGCGGATGAAGGAGTCCACGTTGAAGCGGTTCTTTCGCCTGCCCCACTTTGAGCAGCACCTGGCGCTGCATCGGATCGACTGCCTGTCGAGCCACGGGCTGCTGCGGCTCTACGAGTATGCAAAATCCCGATACGAGCAAACTCCGGCGAACGAGGTGCGGCCCGCGCTGCTCGTGACCGGGCGCGATCTGATTGAGGCCGGGTACGAGCCGGGGCCATGGTTCAAGGAGCTGCTGAGGGTCGCTGAGGATGCGCAGTTGGAGGGCCGGATCCGAACGCGGGAGCAAGGCCTGGCGCTGATCGGGGAGCATGCGCGGGGGTGAGGGACACGGCTGGGGACGGGATGTGCTGGCGGCCCGGGGCGCGGCCTGCCTCTCGGTTTCTCTCCCTGGAGCGAGGCAGCCTACCATCGTTCGAGGTTTACGCCCGGGTTCGTTCAAGCTTTGTTGCAGGGGGCATTGTCGGCCGTTTTCCGGTGGTTCCGCCGGGGTGATCGAATCGCAATGCGGCGGGTCGCGATGCGTGCCATCGCGAGGCGGGCGCATCATGATGCGGGCGGGCTCTTGCTGGGTGGGTGGCGATTGCGGCGCGCAGCAAATTGCAGCCCGGGGTGGCGCATCGTGCGCGGGCGGCCCGGGCGGCGAGCGCTCGAGCGCGTCTGCTGCACCACACCTCCCGGGGCGCGCCAGGCCTACTGCGGCTCGCCCTGCGGCCCTGGCTGCGGCTGCACGTCGGGCGGCGGCGGGGCCTGGCCGGGCGGCGGCGGCGTCGGCGCCGGGCGTTCGAGCAGATGGAATCCGTCTCGCACCAGGTCGAGATTCTGCGCGTTGAGATCCGCCTCGAGCAGCTGCCCCTCCGGCGTGTAATAGAGCTCCAGCGTGATCGCATTGGTATCGCTCAGCGCGGCGCTCGCGTGCTTGACGTCGATGTTGACCCCGTTCAGCGTGCCGCGCACATCGGACCCGGGCTGGTAAGCCGCAGGAACCAGCAGGCCGGTTTCCTTGGGGATCAGCGCCCAGGCGGTCTGGGGCTGCAGGATGGCCAGCCGGGCCATGAGCATGTAGGCAGACGGGTCCAGATCCGGCACCAAAACCGTGTTGCGATGCCGATCGATCGTGTTGGTGCTCTGCTTGCCATCGGCCGAGATGGAGATCTGGAATGCGCGCCCGGTTGGATCGGAGGCCGTGTTGAAGGCAATGTTGTTGCCGTGCGCCTTGGTTCCGTGGACCGAGCCGGTCAGCGAGCCGCGCACCAGGTTCAGCGAGGTGTCGACCGTGCTCTCGTTGTGAAAACCGTAGCTGAACTTGGCCAGAGCCATGTGCCCGCTGGAGGTCAGCTTGTAGCCGCCGGCGATCAGCGAGACGGCGTACTGCGCGTCTCCCACCGACTTGGCGCCCTGCAGGATGCTGTAGTGCGCGTCCCCGGCGGCGAGCGGTGCCTGCGCCCGCAGTGTGGGGGCGAGCAGGAGAAGGGCCGCGGTGACAAAGGCGTACAGTGTGCGAGCGGGAGAGGCCCGCGGGGGCCAAAGAGCGGGTCGAAGACTCGTTTGCGGAACGGGTCGAAAGGTAGGTCGAATGTGGCTCATAGGGGGCGGATCGCTCCACACATAGAGACACCGCGTGGCCGCACAAGTCGCGCTTCCCGAAGGCCAGCACAAGAATGGCTTGAACCCATGACTCGACCCCATGGCTTGACCCGGCGGCTCGACCGCATGGCTCGACCTCCTGCACGACCCGGCGGCTCGACCGCGAGCGGTAGCCTGCGATCGGCCCTTCCGGCAAGGAAGAGTCAACCGCAGGTCCGTCGCCCGCGCCCCGTCGCGCCCGGTGATCCGGTAGACCGGCTCATCGCCGCGCATCTCCAGGCCGAACGCCGCCGGCACGCCCGCGAGGCCGCCAGCCGCGAGCGCCGCATCCGGCGCGACCGCGACCTGATCCCAGGCGATCGGCGCCAGGCGCGCGAGGCGCTCGGACGGGGTGAGCGCCGGGAACGGCACGTAGAGCATGACCAGCCCGGAGCCGATCCACAGGGCAAAGAACGAGCCCGTGGCAATCCCGGCCCAGCGGTGGAACAGGAGCAACCAGCGTCGGGCCGCCTTGCTGATCCCGCGCCTCACCACGTCACCGTGTAGGCGACTTCCACCGACCGCGGCCGGCCGAGCAGCCAGTTGGTGCCGACGCCGTTCACGGCGTTGCCGCTGATCGCGTAGACC
>CAZZYH010000181.1:0-6187 GCA_964658225.1 Vulcanimicrobiota bacterium
CAGCGATCCGTGCAGCCGCAGAGTCCACAGGCGTTACCCCCTCTCCCCAGACGGCCCAAAGCTCGCACCTCAATGTAGCCTCGCCCCGGCTTCTCTGCAAACGCCGGCGGTGTCGAACGCTACAATCGGACCTGTGACGCCGCAGCCGCCCGGTCTCCCCCCAGCCGCCCCGTTCCGCACCCCACGATCCATCTGGCGCATCGTCTGGATCGGGCTCCTGGTGCGCCTCGCCTACCTGACGCTGGCGCATACGTACCGCATTCGCCCCTATGGGGACCACTTCCAATTCGGCTGGGAGATGGCGCGGATTGCCCGGGCGCTCGTTACGGGCTATGGCTATGCCGACCCCTTCAACGGACACACCGGACCCACGGCGTGGGTCACCCCTGCCTACCCGCTGTTGATCGCCGGGGCCTTCAGGCTGACCGGCGTCTACACGCCGCTCTCGGCATGGCTGTTGCTGGCGATCAACTGTGTGCTCTCCGCGTTGATCGTTCGGAACACCTGGGAGATCGCCTGGCGCTGCTACGGCGCGAGCGTCGCCCGGTGGTCGGCCTGGATCTGGGCGCTCTACCCGGCAGCCATGCAGTACGCGGTGCGATGGATCTGGGAGATGACGCTGACCGCGTTCCTGTTTACCTCGGTGCTGGTGCTTGCTCTGCGCATGCGCGGCATCGGGGAGCCGCAGGAGCCTGATCGTACTCGCCAAACGCCGGGCCGGTGGGCGCTGTTCGGCCTGCTCTGGGGGCTGGTCGCCCTGGCCAATCCGGCGATCCTGCTCATGCTGCCGGTTTGCGGGCTGTGGGTCCTGGTCGGCGCAGGCCACCCCTGGCCGCGCCGGCTCAGCAGCGCCGCGCTTGCCGGCGCGATCTTCCTTGCGTTGATCGCGCCCTGGACCTACCGCAACTGGCGCGCCTTTCACCACTTCATTCCCATGCGCGGCAACTTCGGCGCGGAGCTTTACCTCGGCAACGGCCCGGGCGCGGTCGGGCTGCTGATGGAGTACAACCATCCCGGAGAGTCGGAGCCGCAGCGTCGGCTCTACCAGCAGATGGGCGAGGTCGCCTACGTCGCCATGCGCGGCGCCAAAGCCAAGGCCATCATCGCCGCCGACAAGCCGCGCTTTCTCAGGCTCTCGCTGATCCGGCTCTACTACATGTGGTGTGGCGTGCCTCACCCCTCCGATGACGCGCCCCTGGTCGAGTACAGCCGCAACCTGAACTTCCAGTTCACCTCGATCGCCGGGCTCTTCGGCCTCGCGCTCGCGCTCCGGCGCCGCAAACCCGCCGCCGGACTCTTCGCCGCAGCTTTCCTGCTGCTTCCGCTGATGTACTACTTCGTTACGGCGCACGCCCGCTTTCGACATCCGCTCGAACCCTTGATCACGATCCTCGCGGTCTATCTGTTTCAATCCGCGGAGAAGACCTGGCGCGTCTGGCCCTGGCGCCAGCAACGCAGGACCCTGCCGTTCGATAGGCATTAGGCGAGGTTTAAACTTCGGCGGAAATTTTCCGGCCCCGCCCCGGGCGCCTGCGGGGATCCGTTATGCAGAATGCGACGCCATCGTGCGCATCTATCCGTCTGACCAGCTTGAAAAGAACCGGCCGGAGAGCTGGACGGCGCATTTTTGTCCTGTGCTCAAACCGGTCCGGCTCCGTCGAAGTGCAGCAGGACATCCGATTCACGACAGACTCCGGCTCCGGCGACCTGGCGTCGATCGAGCTACCGCCCAACTGCTCCGGCAGCAGCGCCGGGCCGCATTCGCTCGAAGGTCCAGATGCATGGTCCTGGCGTGCGGAATAGTCTGCAGGCTTCGCGCTCGCCGTCGATCCGGGCTGGACGCTGAGCTGCTCGAAAGTCGCTCCTGGCGTGAAAACCGTAGACACAGGATTAGGATAGGGACAGCTGATCTATGGCCTCTGTACGCAGCCACGCGCGCTCGACCTTCGACGCAACGCTCGCCAGCGCGAAGCGCACCATGGCGCTGGGCGAGATCGTGCTGCTCGCAATCGACAACTTCCGCACCAGCAAGGTTCGCTTTGCGCTCACCGCGCTCGGCATGGTGATCGGCTCGGCGTCTGTCATCTTTGTGGTTACCATCTCGCTGACAGGCAAACAGTACATCCTCAATGAGCTGCAGAGTATCGGCTCGAACATGGTTGAGCTCGAGTTTTCCGGCGGAGGCGTGACCGGCGCCTCGGCTCCCGGCCACTATGACTATCTGACCCGCGATGACGAGAAAGCCGTCGATGAGCAGGTGGCCGGGGTGGCCTACTCCTCACCCATGCTGGAGATGCATGAGCGCATCACCTTTCCCGGAGCCCAGGTCAAGGATGTGCTGGCCCTGGGCGTGAGCCCGCAGTACAAGCAGGTGCGCAACCTGGTCGTGCTCAATGGGCGCTTCTTCGACGACCAGGATGAGAACTCCCATGCCAAGGTCGCGCTGGTCACCGAGCTGTTTGCGCGGGAGATGTTCGGCGGCCCGACCGGGGCGGTCAACCAGACGATCCAGATCAGCGGACTCCCCATCACCATCATCGGCGTCTTCAAGGAAAGCGTAGACACCTTCGGGCAGTCCGAGATAGCGGATGAGACCCTGCTGATGCCTTACTCGGTCGCGCGCTATTTTACCGGGACCGACGACGTGAAGCAGATCTTCTTCTCGGCGCGCGACCAGGCCAGTGTGGAAGAAACAGCGCGCGACATCGTCAAGGTCGTGCACGAGCGGCACCAGAAGAACTCGGTCTACCGCGCCACGACGCTGACTTCTCTGCTGACGGTTGCGGCGCTGGTGGCGAACGCGCTCACGGTAATCCTGCTGCTGGTGGCCGCCGTCACGCTTGCGGTCGGCGGAGTCGGCATCATGAATATCATGCTCGCTACGGTCCGCTCCCGCATCCGGGAGATCGGCATACGCAAGGCCATGGGCGCTACCGCCCGCGAGATCAAGCTCCAGTTCCTCATCGAAGCCGTCTTCATCTCGCTCTCGGGCGGGCTGATCGGCACCCTGCTCGGCCTGGCCGTGCCGCTCTCGGTCCGCTTCTTTACCTCCTACCAGATCCCGATCAGTCCCTGGTCCGTGGTGGTCGCGCTGGGTACTTCGGTGGCCATCGGGGTGATCTTCGGCACGCTGCCGGCCAACCGCGCCGCCCAGCTCGATCCAGTCGAGTCGCTCAAGTACGAGTAGGCGCTGGGTGGGAGAGCGGGAGGGCAGAACCGCTGGGTCGCTTTTCACTTTCCTCTGCGCGGGCAAACTTTGCTGCAATTGCCCCCCGTGGGCAACCCGCAAGCCAAACCTATGCTGGTAAACTCGAGGAACGAGTCTCTGCTAGCACCTGGCGACACTCCCCGACCTCGACTCGAACCAAGGCACCAAAGAATAGGAAACCTGCGCCTGTGAGCACCTCCCTCCGCAATATCGCCATCATCGCCCACGTCGATCATGGCAAAACCACGCTGGTCGACCAGATGCTGCGCCAGTCTGGTACGTTTCGCTCGAACGAGGCACTGACCGAACGGGTCATGGACTCAAACGACCTTGAGCGGGAGCGTGGCATCACCATTCTCGCCAAGTCGACGGCCATCTACTATCACGACCACAAGATCAACATTGTGGACACGCCGGGCCACGCGGATTTCGGCGGCGAAGTGGAACGCGCGCTCAAGATGGTCGACGCGGTCGTGCTGCTGGTCGATGCCTCCGAAGGCCCCCTGCCGCAGACCCGTTACGTACTCTCGAAAGCTCTCGAAGCAGGACTTCCCCCTATCCTGGTCATCAACAAGATCGACCGTCCGGATGCGCGCCCCCAGGAGGTGCTCAACGAGGTCTATGACCTGTTTATCGACCTCGACGCGCGCGAAGACCAGCTGGACTTTCCCGTGCTCTACACCAACGGCAAGCTGGGGCTGGCCAGCCGCGAAGCAGACAAGCTCGGCGAGAACCTGCAGCCGCTCTTCGAGACGATCCTCGAGACCGCCCCGCCGCCCCCGGGCGACGCCGCGGGCAACCTGCAGATCCTGGTCACCAACCTCGACTACTCGGACTACCTTGGTCGCCTGGCCATCGCGCGCGTGTTCAACGGCACGCTCAAGGTGGGGGACGAGGTCCTGGTGTCCAAGCGCGACCTGTCGCTCGAGAAGGTGAAGATCACCAAGCTGTTTACCTACTCCGGGCTCAAGCGCGTGGACACCGAGCAGACCACCGTCGGCGACATCATCGCGATCGCCGGCATTCCCGGCATCACGATCGGCGAATCGCTCACCTCGGTCGAGAACCCGGCCCCTTTGCCGCTGATCGTCATCGACGAGCCGACCATCGCGATGCAGATGTCGGTGAATAACTCTCCGTTTGCCGGGCGCGAGGGCTCGCTCGTCACCTCGCGCAATATCAAGGAACGGCTGGAAAAGGAGTTGCTCACCAATGTTTCGATCCGCGTGGAAGAGACCGGCTCGCCGGACAGCTTCAAGGTGCTGGGCCGCGGGGAACTGCAGCTTTCGATTCTGATCGAGATGATGCGGCGCGAGGGTTTTGAGCTGATGGTCGGCCGCCCGGAGATCGTCACCAAGCGTGTCGACGGCAAGCTGATGGAGCCGGTGGAGAATCTCACCATCGATATTCCGGACAACTTCGTCGGCACGGTGATCGAGCGACTAGGACCGCGCAAGGGCGAGATGATCAAGATGGCCTCGCATGGCTACGGGCGCACGCGCATGGAGTTCAAGATCCCGTCGCGCGGGCTCATCGGGCTGCGTTCCGAGTTGCTCACCGAAACGCGCGGCACCATCATCATGAATTCCATCTTCGATGGCTACATGCCGTACCTGGGCGAGATTCCGCAGCGGCCTTCGGGCGCGTTGATCTCGGACCGCGTTGGGCCGACCACCACCTATGCGCTGAACGGCCTGCAGGATCGCGGCGTGCTCTTCGTGCCCTCAGGCGTCGAGGTCTACGAAGGGATGATTGTCGGCGAGCACTCGCGGGACAACGATCTCGACGTGAATGTGGTGCGCGAAAAGAAGCTGACCAACATGCGCGCATCTTCGGCCGACGAGGCCCTGCGCCTGGTGCCGCATCGGGCCATGAACCTGGAACAGGCGATCGAGTTTATCGCCGAAGACGAGCTGGTCGAAGTAACGCCGAAGTCTCTCCGCCTGCGCAAGAAGATCCTGCAGGCCAATCGCCGTCCGCGGCGCAACAACGCACCTTCTGAGTAGCGGCCCGGCGTCTGCACGCGGCACGGGCAACCTAGCGCTTTCTTTCAGTTCCGAGGAACAGATGCGGCCGGGCACTTTCTGCGCGAGGGCGCCCGCCGGATCGCACGCCATGGCGCAACAGCAAAACTTATTTTCGCCGGACCCGGACTCTCCGGAGATAAGGCCCGATCCACCCATGCCTGCCCGGCCCGCGCGGGTGGCCCGGCCCGCGCCGTGGCTCGAGCGCACCGAGTTGCTGGTGCGCGTGATCGTGAGACTTTATCTCGGGCTGCTGATCGTCGCGCTGCCGTGGCTTCACTTCTGGACCGAGAATGGGCTGCTCAGCTACCTGCCCGGCGCCGGCCTGCTGACAAACAGCGGCTTTGTGCGCGGGGTGATCTCAGGGCTGGGCGCGCTGAATATCGCCATTGCGTTTCAGGAACTGTTTTTTCCCCAGCGCAGGGATTAGGCACAAACGTAGCCGAGCCATGGCGGCCTTGGTGTCCGTACGCGTGCGCTCGCGCGTGGACGCGCCTCTTCGAGGCGTGGGCTAGCGCGTACCCTTCCGCATCAGCCCGCGGGAGTCCAGAGCCTGTACCCAGACCCATACCCAGGATCTATATCATCCAGGCGCGGGATCCGGACTCCATACCCAGGCGGCGGGTGCAGGCGTGCCACCCGCCCGGGGAACCAGGGCCGCCTAGATCTGTTGTACCCGGCCTCGTGTGATCAGCCGCAGCAGGAAGGTAAAGATGATGGCGCCGATGACCGCGACCACGATCGAGTAGACCAGGCCGCCGCCGGGCCCCGCCATGCCGAGGTGGGTCATGATAAACCCGCCCAGAAAAGCCCCAATGATGCCGACGATCATATCGACGAAGAAGCCGTAGCCCCCGCCGCTCATGATCTTTCCTGTCAGCCAGCCTGCAATCACGCCGACTACGATCCACCAGATAAATCCGTGCATGTGTGTCCTCTTTCTTATCGAACTTTC
>CAZZYH010000182.1:0-679 GCA_964658225.1 Vulcanimicrobiota bacterium
CTCGGGTTCGGCCAGCTCGCCGGCCATCTTCTCGAACTCTTCGATCGAGGGCAGCTCCCCGAGGTCCTTGAGTCCGAAGCGTAGCAGGAACTCCTTGGTCGTCTTGTACAAAATCGGCCGCCCGATCACCTGTTTACGCCCGGCCGTGGTGACCAGCTTGCGGCTGATCAGCGAGCCGAGCACGCCGCCCGAGTCGACGCCGCGGATCTCGGAGACCTCGGGCGCGGTCACCGGTTGCTTGTAGGCGATGACGGCGAGCGTCTCGAGGGCCTGCAAGGTGAGCTTCATGGGCGGCTTGAGGCTCTTGACGAAGCCCCGCACCGCATCGTGATACTCGGGCTTGGTGGCCACGCGGTAGCCCCCGGCGATCTCCCGGATCTCTGTGCCGCGGTCGTCCCGGTCATAGGCGGCGATCAGCTCGTCGAGGATGCGGCGGAGCTCCTCGCGGACGTCGCGATCGCGTTGGCGGGCGAGTCGCTTGGCTTCCTCTGCCCCTGGGACGCCGGCTTCGCCTGGCACCGCGCCGGCTTCGCCCGGCTGCGGCTCGCGGACCGGAGCCGGGCCGGGTTCGGTCTCGAGCGCGAAGCCATCCGGCTGGGTGATGGAGACCTGTTCCGGGTGCTCGACCGCCTGCTCGATGGCGAGGTCCGAGGGGGGCGCCTCGGCGTGTTCCTCGGCG
>CAZZYH010000182.1:689-6139 GCA_964658225.1 Vulcanimicrobiota bacterium
TTTCCGCGCTTTGCGTGCCTGTGGTGGAAAGAGCGAAAAGCTCCGGGCCGGCGGCCTGGCCCGGGGAGCCGGGCGGTTGCTGCCGCAGGCGTGCCGCGCGCGCCTCGAGCGCCTCCGCGGCGAAGAGAACGCACAGCTGGGCGAGCGTTACCGGCTCTTCGGCCGCGTAAATGACTGCTTCGATCTTGGCTCGTAGGCTCATCGGCCGGTGCGTTCTCCTGGGGGCCGGCGCCACAGAAAAAAAGCGGCGCTCCGGTCTCTATCCTACCGAAGCGCCGCTGCATCTTCTTTGCACGCCGGAGACGCGCACCGGAGGGGTCCTCGACCGGCTCCGGGGCGCGTCCAGGGCCCGGCCTGACCCGCCCTCAACGCGCGACTGGAAGGCACGCACCGAGCGCATCACCCCAGTGCGCGACTGGAAGGCACGACCCCCCCAAGCGCGCGAACTTAGTGCACGACCGAGCTGATGCCCCAGAACAGCACCCCTGCCAGCAAAGCAGCCGCCGGCAGCGTGACCACCCAGGCCAGCGCAATATTGCGGATGGTCGACATCTGCAGCCCGCTGCCGTTGGCCATCATGGTGCCCGCGACGGCGGAGCTGAGCACGTGGGTGGTGGAGACGGGCAGATGAAACTGGTCTGCGGCGATGATCGTGCAGGCGGCGACGATCTCGGCCGAAGCCCCCTGCGCATAGGTCAGGTGGGTTTTGCCGATCTTTTCACCGACGGTGATCACGATCCGCTTCCAGCCGACCATGGTGCCGAGGCCGAGCGCGAGCGCGACGGAGATCTTGACCCAGAGCGGGATGAACTTGGTCGCCTTGTCCAGCTGGCCTTTGTAGTTCTTGAGCACCGCATCGTCGCTCGGGGTGAAGCCGCCGGCCTTGGCCTTGCTGATCAGCCGCAGCGCTTCGCTCTGGAGGTACATGTCGTTGCGCACGTTCCGCTGCTGATCGCCGGGGACGTTGGCGAGCGACTTGTAGGCCATCAGCTCCTGCTCGATGTCGATCGACATCTGGCGCAGGGCGAGCATGGTGTTGGGGGAGAACTGCTTGTCGCGGATGTACTCGGTCAGGTCGTTGCGTTCGTCGGTCATCACGGCCTGGGGCTCGGTGTGCGCGCCGAAGACACGCTCGGCCTGCTGGGAGATGGCGGCGAAGGTCTGCACCTCGGAGTAGCCGACCGCGTGGTTGAGCGCGTAGGCAGTGGGCACGGTGCCGATCAGGATGAGCATGATCAGGCCCATCCCCTTCTGCCCGTCGTTCGATCCGTGGCCGAAGCTGACGCCGGTGCAGGTAAGGATGAGCAGACAGCGGATCCAGAAAGGCGGCGGCTCTTCGCCCTTGGGCGCGCGGTAGAGCTCGGGGCGCTTGACGACGGCCTTGAGGATGAGCAGCAGCAGGAACGCGCCGCCGAAGCCCACGAGCGGCGAAAGAATGAGCGCGCGAAACACGCCCGTGGCCTGCGACCAGTCCACGCCGCTGGTGCCGTTGTGACCGTGCATCAATTGGTTCATCATGCCGACGCCGATGATCGAGCCGATCAGCGTATGCGAGCTCGAGACCGGCAGCCCCATCGCCCAGGTGCTCAGGTTCCAGATAATGGCCGCGATGAGCAGGGCAAAGATCATGGCGAAGCCTGCGCCCGAGCCAACCTGGAGGATCAGCTCGACCGGCAGCAGGGAGACGATCGTGTAGGCGACCGCGCCCGAGGAGGTGAGCACGCCGATCAGGTTCCACATGCCGGACCACACGACCGCGATGTGCGGCTCCATGGTGTGCGTGTAGATCACGGTGGCGACCGCGTTGGCGGTGTCGTGAAAGCCGTTGACGAATTCAAAGCCCAGCGCAATCAGGAGCGCGATGCCGAGCAGCACGTAGGGCCACACGGTCGGCTGCGGATGGGTGGCCAGGTCATGGGCGATCTGGCCGACGGTGTAGCCCATGCCGCCCAGCAGGGCGATGCCGAACAGGGCCATGCCGATCTTGCCTGGGCCCTTGCTCATCTTGGAGTCGAGCAGGGAGGCGGTTTGCTTGGTCGGTACCGGGGGAACGGTAGCAGGGATTGGGGTCATACAGGAGGGGCTCCACTTTCGGGCGCTATGCGTCTTTGGGCCGACACTAGCGCGCCCATGTTCACCGCGCGTAAACAAGACAGGGCCTGTGTGAATATCTGGTAAATTCGCGTGGCGGGCAAGGAGCGGGGCGCAGAGTGCCCTGCAGGCGCTGCCTGCCTGGACACGCCCCCCGGTACTCGCCAGCAAGCTGCGGCGACGCGCATCGGGGTCAGGCTGCGGGGCTAGGTCCAGTCGTCCCGCATCTCGCTCATGCGGTCGGTGACGACCTGTTCAAAGTGTTCGTGTTTCTTGATCAGCACCTGGCCGAAGTTGGTCTCCTGGCGGAGCAGGATCGCCTGCAGGCGCACCAGCTCGAGCAGGGCGAGGAACATGCAGATCAGCGCGCGCTCGGAGCGCGTGTTCAGGAGCAGCCGGTCGAGCGAGACGGGGCGATCCTCGAGCAGCAGCCGGCGACGCACGTAGTCGATCATCTGCGCGACCGTGACCGCATCTTCGCGGACATCGAGCACCGGGCGGGTGCGGGCGCGCTCGAGGATGGACTGAAAGACGCGGACCAGGTCGGGAACATCGGCCGCGATCTCGCCGACGATGTCGGCCGGCGCGCCGGCGCGCTCGAGGTCGCGCTGGTTGGGCCTGGTCCAGGTGGCGGCCTCGATCTGCTGCTTCTGGGCGAGCATCTGCGCGGCATGTTTGAAGCGCTCGTGGGCGAGCAGGCGCTCGACGAGCTCCATGCGCGGGTCCGCCGCTTCTTCCGGCGACTCGGCCGGCGAGCGCGGCAGCAGCATGCGGCTCTTGATGTGGATCAGCAGCGAAGCGGTGTAGATGAACTCGCCCGCGTTGTCCACGTCGGCTTCCTTCAACTGCTCGACATAGCCGAGAAACTGCGCGGTGATGCGCGCAATGGGGATGTCCCAGATGTCGATGTCCTGCTTGCGGATCAGGTCGAGGAGCAGGTCGAGCGGACCGTCGTAGACCCGGCCCACGGTCACCGAGAAGGGGAAGAGGTTTTCTGCGTCTTTGGCGCGATGCTTGGCCGCGGTTTCGGGCGTAGTTTCGGGTGTAGTTTCGGGCACGCTCGCGTGCGCGGATCCGGACTCGTCCGGCGCCGTCGCGGCGGATGCCTGCGATGGATCGCGCGCGTCCTGCATCAGGCGAGCCCCATGGCGGCGCGCACCTCGACCATCGTCTGCTCGGCTGCGGCCCGGGCGCGCGCATCTCCTGCTTCGAGTAGCTGAGCGACCAGGTGGGGCCTGGACTCGTAGGCGGCGCGCCGCTCCCGGATGGGGGCGAGCTCGAGAACGACAGCATCCGCAAGCCAGCTCTTGCACTCGACGCAACCGATGGCGGCCGTCGTGCAGCCGTCGTAGACCCGGGCGAGCGTCTCGCCGCCGGAAAAGACCTTGTGCAGGTCGCCGACCGGGCAGCGATCGGGATGGCCGGGGTCGGAGCGGCGCACGCGCGCGGGGTCGGTCACCATGGGCTTGAGCTTCTTGCGTATTTCGGACTCAGGGTCGGAGAGCAGGATGAAGTTGTGGTAACTCTTGGACATCTTGCGGCCGTCGGTGCCGGGCAGCTTGGGGGTGGGGGTGAGCAGGACCTGGGGCTCGTTGAGGATGCCTGCCGGGGGCTCGATCGGGGGGACCGCGTCCTGCTCTTGCAGGGCGGCCGGCGTGTCGCCGGGGCCGGGCTCGGCCCGGGCAGCGGACGGGAGCGTGCCCGCAAGCGCGTGGCCGCGGTCGGCGTAGAGGAAATTGAACCTTCGCGCGATCTCCCGCGTGATCTCGACATGCGCCACCTGGTCGGCGCCGACGGGCACATGGAGCGAGCCGCCGGGCAGTCCATAGAGCAGAATGTCGGCCGACTGGAGCAGCGGATAGCCGAGAAACCCATAGGTGGTAAGGTCCTTGCCGGCGATATTTTCCTGCTGGTCCTTGTAGCTCGGCACCCGCTCGAGCCAGCTGAGCGGGGTCAGCATGGAGAGCAGCAGGTGCAGCTCGGCATGCTGTTTTACGTGGCTTTGCACAAACAGCGTGCAGCGCTCCGGATCGAGCCCGGCGGCGAGCCAGTCCACCGCCATCTCGTGAACAAACCTCTGCACCTGGCCCGGATCGGCATAGTCGGTGGTCAGTGCGTGCCAGTCGACAATGGTGAAGAAGCACTGGTAGGCGTGCTGAAGAGCCACCCAGTTCTTGAGCGCCCCCATGTAGTTGCCGAGGTGCAATTTGCCCGTAGGGCGCATGCCGCTGAGCACGCGTTTGCTTGGCTGGGTCTTTGTCAAGTGGCTCTCTTGCGTGTCGAAATGCCTGTCAAAATGCGTGTCAGAGAAGTCAGGGTGAGGCTATTGTACCGGGCCGTCTGCCGGGGGGTCGGGCTCCGCTGCCCGGCCGAGCTGCCGCCTTCTCTGCAAAGCGCCGGTCCGCGTTCGCAGACTAGATCGAAAGCAGGACCCGATCGACCAGCGCCATGGTCGGCGCGACGAACAGGTTGATCACCCGGCCGCCGAACATCAGCATCAGGAACAGGCTCAGCATGCCGAGCCGGTCATACACGCGCAGCGCGTTATAGGGCAGCAGGTGGCGCACCAGGTGGGAGCCGTCGAGCGGCGGTAGCGGCAGCAGGTTAAAAGCCGCCAGCGAGAGGTTGATCTGCACGCCCATGTAGAAGAGCATCACGGCCGGGTAGGCCGGCGCATGGATGGCGAGCTCCGGGTCGGCCAGCCCGTGCAGGATGGCGTAGGCCAGCGGGGAGGCCTTCTCGAGCGTGACCAGCAAGAGCAGCGAGCCGCATGCCGCGAGCAGGTTGCTCAGCGGCCCGGCGAGCGTGGTGAGGATGTCGTCGCGGCGATAGTTCTTGAAGTTGCGCGTGTTGACCGGGGTAGGGCGCGCCCAGCCTACCAGAAAGCGCCCATAGGAGCCCAGAAAGAGCATGCCGAGCGGCAGCAGCACCGTGCCGATCGGGTCGATGTGCTTGATCGGGTTCAGGGTGACGCGGCCCAGCATGCGCGCGGTCTGGTCGCCGAGGCGCGAGGCCATCCACGCATGCGCCGCCTCGTGCAGGCTGAGCGAGAAGAGCAGGACGACAAATTCAAAGAGGATCGAGAGGATCTGTTGCTGGCTCATGCGCGCACACCCCAAGCCTAGCACGCAGGGTTTTGGCCTGGGGCCCCGGCCGGCCGCCGGGCGTGGGCGGGCGGAAGCTGTCGGCGGACTCCGGCTCGATCGGAACCGGGTGCAGCCGGGTGCTGGAGCGGTGGGGAAAGAACAGGGTGCGCGGCCAGGGCCGCGAGGGCCGGGGATTCGGGCCCGGTCGCGCCTTGCTGCGGTGCGACTGCGCGTTGCTGCGCCCCGGCCGCGCCTTGTTGCGGTACGGCTGCG
>CAZZYH010000183.1:0-5976 GCA_964658225.1 Vulcanimicrobiota bacterium
CAGGGAACCTGAGAAGCCGCCATGAAGGTGGTGGTCGCTAGGTCGACGTCGGCCGCGAAGGCGGCCTGGAACTTGGCGACGTCGAGCAGGAGGTAACCGTCCTGCGGTGGCAGGATCGGAACTGGCGCAGCGCCGGGCACCGGTCCCGCCGCGCCCGGGCCTGCGGCTGCGCCCGGGCCGAGCTCTTCGCCGGCGCCCACGACGCTGCCGGTCAGCAGCAGGACCCCCTTGCCCACCGGCCAGCGGCAGGCCAGGTCGCTGAGCGTGCGCGCGTCCCGGAGATAGGCAGCCTGGCAGGTCGCATCCACGGCGAAGGGCTCGGCCGGGGTGAACTCTTCGCGGTGCAGGTTGGCGACCAGCACATGCGTCTTGACGGAGAGGCGATCGAGCTCGCCGGACACGTCGGCGGTCGCGTGCAGGTCGCCGCGCCAGCCCGGATCGCGGCCCAGCAGCAGGCGGCTGACTTGGCCCAGCGGCGCGCCGGCCCAGTCCGCGTGGAGCGCCAGCGGCATGTGGCCGAGGGCGGTCGCGCGGTGCAGGGTTCCCTCGACGCGCAGGATCCCGGTATCCGAGAGGCCCAGTTCGAGGTCGGTGCGCACGGGCTGGCCGTCGAGCCGGAGCTGCCAGATCTCGGGCTCTGCGAGCCACATGGACAGGTTGGCGTTGAGCAGGGTGTAGGGCAGCTTCTCGACGCCCTGCTTGAGGTTTACGCGCGAGTCGGTGATCTCGATGTAGGGGAAGCGCGGCGCGGGGCCGGCACGCGGCTGGGCGGTGGGGGCGTTGGCCACGTGCGAGGCCTGCAGCAGGACCGAGCCGACGTTCCAGCGGCCGGCCTGGTCGCGCACCAGATTGACGCTGGCATCGCTGAGCTCGACGCGGCTGACCTCGAAGTGCCCGCGCCAGAGCGAGGCCAGGCGAAGCTGCGCGATCACGCGCGGGGCGCGCAGGGCGGGCTCGGCGCCGAAGGCCGGATCCTCGTCGACGACCACATCGGTCAGCACGACGGCGGGCGCGGGCAGCAGGCGCAGGCTCACCGTCCGCAGGTTCACCTCGCGGCCCAGGCTGCGGCTCATGGAGTGGACGATGCGGTGCTGGTAGCGGCCCAGGTTGACCAGCGGCGGGCCGACGATGGCGGCGAGCAGCAGGAGCGAGAGCGCGAGCAGGAGCCACTCGCGTCGCAGGGTCGCCGGCGGGGGCCGAAGCGGGGATCGCAGCTCGAGCGCTTCGCTCAGGAGGACTCCTTTTCGCTCAGCCGGGTTCGTTCAGTCATGTTCGCTTGGCCGTGTTCGTTCAGCCATGGCACCCGGGGCCTGGCCTAGCGCACCAGGTGGAGGGTTCGGCGCCAGCGCGTGCGGTCGAAGAAGTGGAGCACGATATGGCCGAACCAGGCCGCGCGGTCAGACGCGCTGGTCTTGTCGATCTGTTCTTCGCCGGTGATGAAGGACCAGTAGACGAACAGCGGCCGCCCGACGATGTTCTCCCTCGGCACGAAGCCCCAGAAGCGGCTGTCGAGCGAGAAAGGCCGGTTGTCGCCCATGCAGAAGTAGTCGCCCGGGGGAACGACCAGGTCTTCGCCGACGATGTGCTGGGGCAGATCGTTGGCCCAGGTTGCGGTCAGGTCGTAGCCCTGCGCGGCGGGAACCGCCGGGAAGTCATCGCGATAGGGCGCGTAGCCGGCGTCGCTCGGCTTGACGGCCAGCGGCTCGGACTGTGCTTTTCCGTTCAGATAGACCACGCCGTTGCGCAGGTGCAGGCGATCGCCGGGGATACCGACGACGCGCTTGACCAGGAACATGTCCGGGTTTTCCGGCTTGAAGAAGACGACGATGTCGCCGCGCCGAACATTGCGATAGTGCACAAACGGGGCCCAGCGGGCGGCCGGCGCGAGTGTGACCCGGTCGACCAGCACATGGTCGCCGATGAGCAGCGTGTTGAGCATGGAGCCCGAAGGGATCTCGAAGTTCTGGAAGATGAAGGTCAGCGCAAAGAGGCCCAGCACGAGCACGCCGCAGATCGACGCGAAGAACTCGTGCGGAGTCTCTTCTGCGCCGGCGGATCGCTTGTTCGATACCGGGATCTGCTCGAGGGTCTCTGCCATGGCGGGCTGCGGTGCTTCCTTTTGCCGTGCGGGCGGTCCACCGGGGTGACCGCGGCCGGTTCTAGCGCACGATGCGGAACATGCGATCCCATCGCGCGAAGTCGACCAGGCCGTTTACGGGATCGTCGTCGTGTCCGAGTTTATCATCCGGCAGCGAGGGGGTATCAGTCGCCGAGGGCTGGCGGAGCGAGAAGTAGATGACGAAAGGGCGCCCGATCACCGTCGAGCGGGGCACAAAGCCCCAGTAGCGGCTATCGCGGCTGTGATTGCGGTTATCGCCGAGGACAAAGTAGTTGCCGGCAGGCACGACCAGCTCGCCCTGCCGCAGGTTGCCGCGCATCTCGAGCCACCAGTGGGTATCGACCCCGGGGTCGGTGTAGAGCCCGGCCGGGAACTGGTCGCGAAAGTTGTCGCGATAGGCCTGCTCATAGATCGCGTACGGCTCGGCCAGCGGCTGACCGTTGCGGTAGACGACGCCGTCGACCAGGTGGATCCGATCTCCCGGCAACCCGATCACGCGCTTGACCACGTAGTCCGAAGGGTCGAGCGGAAAGCGAAAGACGATCACGTCGCCGCGAGCGATGCTGCGATAGGGAAGCAGCCGCGCGAACCGGCCCGGCGGCGCATAGATCATCTTGTTGACCAGCAGGAAGTCGCCTACGAGCAGGGTTCGCTCCATCGACTCGGAGGGAATGCGAAAGGGCTGGATGACGAAAGTAAGAATGAAGAGCGCGACCACGACCATCGTGAGCAGCGAGCGGGCTGCTTCAAGCAGGGTCGGGAGCATCAGGCGGGTGTGCTCATGAGCGACGGCGGGGGCGGGCGGGAGCGTCTTGGGCTCAGGGACGGCGATCGAGGAGAGTGCGGACCCGGGTTGCCGGATCATGGCTGCGCTTCTCTCGCCAGGCCGGCTTGCGCGGACCGCGCAGCCGCGCGCGGGCCCGCGGGCCCGGGTCCTGTCCAGGTCGGCCGGCAGACCGCCGATCCTGGGTGCCGGGAGGGCTTCGTGGGCGCTGCCATCTGCTTCATGGTACCCTCTCCGGCTTGATCGTCGCCGACCGCGCGCCCGCGTCCACACCCGTGTCCGCACCGGCGGCGCCCGCACCCGCGCTCGCGCCGGTGTTCAAGGTTCCTGCCAGGCTTGGATGCCGCCGGCCGGCCCGCGCGAAGGCCCGTGGGCGGGCGCCGCGCGAAGGGTCTTTGCCGGCTGAGGCCGCGGCCCGTGGACGGGTTGGCGCCCCCGGCTGCTGAGACCCGGCTGCGGCTTCGGGCTGCCCTGTGGATCGCCCCACCAGCCGCTCGTACAGCTTGCGGGCCGCCTCCTGCGCAGCCTTTTTCTTGGTGCTGCCTTCGCCCCAGGCCTTGTGTGCGCCCTCTTCGGCCTCCGCATCTCCCGAGCCGATCCGCACTTCCACCAGGAAGTGCTTGTGGTGGTCGGGGCCGCTCTCGGCCTGGATCAGGTACTCGGGCTGCGGGGCCCGACGGGACTGGAGCAGCTCCTGCAGGGCCGTCTTGTAGTCCCCGATGGAGCGGTTCTCCCGCAGCTCATCGCGCAGGCCTGCGAGATAGGGATCGACGACCGTGCGGCGGACAAAGGCTGCCGCGATCTCCAGACCGGCTTCGAGGTAGAGCGCCCCGATCAGCGCCTCCATGCAGTTCGCCAGCAGCACCGCCTTCTTGCGGCCGCCGTTGCGATCCTCGGCCCGCCCCAGGCGCAGATACCTGCTCAGGTGCAGCCCTGTGCCTACCAGTCCCAGGTGTTTGCGGCTGACCAGCGCCGCGCGCAGGCGGGTCAGCTCGCCCTCGTCGAGCTCCGGGTAGCGCCGGTAGAGCAGTTCGCCGACCACCATGCCGACGATCGCATCGCCGAGGAACTCCAGCCGCTCGTTATCCTCGACCGGCCGGCCCGTGTCCGCGCCGGTCTGCTGCTCGTGGCGCACCGAGCTGTGGGTGAGCGCCTGCTCGAGCAGGCCGCCGTGGGCGAAGCGATGTCCGAGCGTTGCTTCGAGCTCGCCCAACTCCTTCATCGCGTGTCTCACTTTCGCCTGGTGGGTGGGTCCGCGGCTCATGGCACCGGGGGGCGAAGCCTGGCCGAGCCGTCTCCCCGGCACTCTCGCCTTCCCCACCCCTTCTCCACCGAGGATACTTGCCCGGCCCCGCGAAGACGACCCCGGCAGCCGAAGGCTCCGCTGCGTTGGACGTGGGCGGCCCGGATTATGGATGCGCCATTTGCGCCATTATGGATGCGGCGTGTTCGCCGCCGGTGTTGCGCCGGCGCGGCTCTCTGCCGGTTCGCCGGCCGGCTCCTGGGGGGTTTCCTCGGCCGGGGCGCGATGTGGCAGGGCGAAGGGGCTCGCCAGCCCTTTCTCCGCCGCACTGCGCGTGTCCTGCTGGCCGTCGCGCACCGCGAGCGCGGTCTGGTACTCGGCCAGCGCCGCCGGGCGCTCTTCCTGCACATCGTGGATCCGGCCCAGGTAGATATGCGACCAGGCCAGCAGGCGCGGGTCCTTGGCCAGCCGGACGGTCTCGGCAAAATCGTTTGCGGCCGACTCCATATCGCCTTTCATCAGCCAGGTGAGCGCCAGCAGGTAGTCGGCACGGGCGGTGTCGGCGGTATGGTCCTTGAGCGCCTGCTGGGCGAGGGTGCGGGCTCCGTCCGCGTCTCCCTGCTTGAGCTTGGCCTCGGCCAGGTCGAGCGAGCGCGTGGCCGGGCGTCGGATCACGTCTCCCTCACCCTGCTCGGCAAAGTGGACTTCCTTGGCGCGATGGGTCTGCTGGTCGACGTCCATGCCGTAGACCATCGGGCCGATGGCTTCCTTCAGGCTCTCCGGGCTGCTCGCAAAGGCGCGTATCTGGTCGAAGAAGTACTGCGTGAGCACGTAGCCCTGCTGCATGGACGCTGCGACCGAGCGGGCGCGCACCGCCGCCGCCTGCTGCACGGTCAGGTCATGCTCATGCTGCACCCGGGGCAGGTTCTCGCGGCGAGTGTCGGCCGGGATCTTGAACTCGACCACCCCGGTTTGCATCGTATCCGCCTCGATCGCGCGGATCATGCACTCGATGACCAGCGATACGATGTCGGACCGATACACGTAGTCGAGCGGCGCGTCGCGGACCGTCTTGAGCACCGGCAGCAGCCGGTCCATCGCGCTCGCCCGCGCGTAGAGCAGCGGCTCGATGACATAGTGCAGGTAGGTATGCCGCACATCCTGCATGTGGATGGAGCCGTTGACGGGCGAGGCGACGACGACGTAGTCGGTCCCGTAGACCCGGGCGTTGGTTTCGGCCGGCGAGAGCAGCGGCTCGAGCACCACCAGGAAGCGCGACCCGCTGTAGGTCGAGGCCGGCATCTTGAGGTAGATGTTCGTGTCGAGGATCATGCGCGTCAGCGGGTCGTGCAGCTTGGCGATCTCCTCGTCGTAGGCCGGGCGGTTGGCGATCCAGACCAGGTGCAGCCGGGCGGCCGAGACAAAGGTCCTGAGCAGCGGCAGCATGTCGAGCACCTGGGTGGAATCGGGCGGCATGTCCTGCTGATCGACGCTGGCGGTCAAGTCGGGCGGCGGGTTGAGGTAGAGCGCGAGCGAGACATACTGGGCCAGGTCGCGCCGCGCCTCGGAGAGCCGATGCTGGCTGATGAAGGCGCAGAGCTTGTCGCGGGCCTCGTGTGCGGGGGCCGACTGCTGCACCTCCTGCTCGACCTGTGCGCGGATGTGCACCCGGAGCGGGTCCGAGCTTTCGAGCCCATTGTCGTAGCCGCAGGCGTTCAGCGCGACGGCCACGTCGAACAGCGCTTCGCTCGACTCAAGCGAGACCGCCGGGCCGGCCGGGTCGATCAGCGCCGGGGGCTTGGGCGGCCGCGGCGCCTCGAGGCCGGCCTT
>CAZZYH010000184.1:0-5971 GCA_964658225.1 Vulcanimicrobiota bacterium
ATCCCGTTCGATGCCGCTACCGCACCGCGGCGGGCGGCAGTTTGTACACCTCGATCGCTCCATTCCGCAGCACCGCGAAGCGCTCGCCGTCGGCCGAAAGGGCGAAGTTCTGCCCCGCCGTCAGGATCGGCTCCGCGCCGCTCACCAGGCGCAGCGCGCCGTCGGCCACGTCGAACACGCCGATCGGCTGGCCCGTGATCGAGTTCTCATCGACCGGGTCGAGAGTGGCGATCGCGTGGTCCAGCTGCACGGACTCGTAGGCGAAGCGCGAGCCGTTCTGCGCATACTCAAAGCTGCCCCACACGTAGCGCGCCTCCCACTGCTGCTCCCACAGCTTGTGACCTTCGAGGTCATAGGCCTGCATCAGGTGGTCGGTCGTATTGGGCACGCACAGCTGCGCCATAAAGGCGCCCTGGGAGAGCGCCTGCAGCGCCGGCTGGCAGAGCGAAGTCACCTCCGTCACAACGTGCTCTTCGCCCGAAAACGGCATCAGCGATACCTTCCACTGCCGCCCTTTGCCTTGCTGCAGGTCCAGGTAGCCCGGGCCCACCAGCGGCAGGGCCACCGCCTGCGGCAACTTGGCCTGTTTCTCGATCTTGCCGGCCCCCGTATCGACCACCAGCAGGCGCACCTTGTGGGCGCGGTGCCGCGGCACATCGCCAAGCGTCGGCGCATGCGTATCGGCCTCGGCATCATTTTCGCCGCCGCCCTCCCGATACTCGACCACCATCCGCTGCCGGTCGGGTGAAAACTGCAGGGAGACCAGGTCCCCCTCCGGCTTGAGGTAGGGCTTGCGCGAGGCCAGAAAATCCGCTCCCTCGGCTCTCTCCAGCAGAAAGAGCGTGTTCCTCTCCCGCTGCAGGAATCGCCCGTTGCCCAGCGCCCACAGGTAGCGTCCCTTGTCATGCAGCCGCCAGCTGGTGCGCTCGACGACCTTGCCGCTCGGCACCTCGAGCAGCACCGCGGCGATGGTCTGATCCTCGTCCTCTTCCGGATCCTTCTCCGCGCGATGCATCAGCGTCGACTGGTGAAAGGTAAACAGCAGATGCGTGTCATCGACAAAATCGAGCGTGGCCGAAGGTACGCGATAGGAGAGATACAAGCGGCTTGGCGGCAGAAAACCCAGCGGCTCGACCGGGATGTGCGCCGATGGCGGTACCGGGGGCGGGGCCTGCAGGCGGTGCGCCGATGTTCCGGAGGTTCCCGATGCTCCGGCGAGCCCCGAGGCCCCGGCCGCCGGGCATCCACCGCACCAGGCCAGCACCCCGAGCACGGCCGCGCATGCGCCGGCAGCCCGCACATTCCGTCGCGCTCTCCCCCGCTTGCTCCCGGCCCCTGCCATGCCCATCATTGTCTTACAGCCGGGATACAGATTGACAGGCTCGCCGCTCTGCCGTGTGATGGGACGGGATTGTTACAAACGAGTGACCGCCAGGCACGCCTGGATTGGGCGGCCGGCAGCCAGGGTACGGCTCGCAACCTGCGCCGGGCACCGACGCGGCACGCGCCCCCGATCCAGCAAAACGCTCGATGCAAAGGAATGGCATGACACTGGAGTCCCTCACAGAAGACCACCACCCGATGCGCGCCCGGTCGGACGCATCGCGCCGCGCTCCTTTGCTTCGAGCGCTTCGAGCAGGCCGGCTGCGCCCGGCCACTGTCGCTCTGCTCTCGATCACGCTCTCCGGATTCGCCCAGACCCCGGCCGCCGGCCCGGCCAACGCCGCCGCAGGCACCCACGCGGCCAAGGCCTTGCACGCCTTTGACCCGTCGCTGCTCGACTCGACCGTGGACCCCTGCCAGGACTTCTACCAGTACAGCTGCGGAGGCTGGGTCAAGGCCAACCCCATCCCCGCCGACCGAGCCTCCTACGGGCGAGACACCGAGCTCAGCGACCAGAATGACCTCCTGCTCAAATCCATCCTGGAAAAGGCCGCCGCCCCAGGTCCGGCACGCTCGCCCAACGAGCAGAAGATCGGCGACGAGTACGCCTCCTGCATGAACACAGACCAGATTGAGTCCGCCGGACTGGCTCCGATCCAGGCCATGCTGTCCCGGATCGACGCCGTGCCTTCCAAGCAGGCGCTCACGCCCCTTTTCGCCGATCTCGCACTCGGTGGCAATGAACCCTTCTTCAGCTTTGACGCGCAGCAGGATTTTCACGACGCCACCCAGCAGATCGCCGTCGTCCAGCAGGCGCAACTCGGGTTGCCGGAGAAGGGCTTCTACGAACGCACCGACACCAAGTCGACCGAGCTGCGCAGCCAGTACCAGCGGCACATAGCCCGCACGCTGGCCCTGGCCGGCGAGCCGGAGGCGCAGGCCGCCCACGACGCGGTCACCGTCATGCACATCGAGACCGCGCTCGCCGCCGCCTCGCTCTCGCGCGTCGAGATGCGCGATCCCGCCAAGCTCTATCACAAAACCCCGCTTATCCAGTTCGCCGCGAACACGCCGGAGATCGACTTTCCCCTCTTTCTCAGGTCTCTGCACGCCCCCGAGATCAGCACGCTCAACGTTGAAGAGCCCACCTACTTTCTCTCCATGAGCGAGCTGCTGGCGGCCACCTCGCTTGACGATCTGAAAACCTATCTGCGCTGGACGACCCTGCGACGCGCGCCTTCGACCGCGGTGCCGGCGGCCTTCGATGCGGAAGATTTCTCCTTCTACGGCAAGACGCTCAACGGCCAGCCCGAGCAGCAGCCCCGCTGGAAGCGCTGCGTGGCGCGCGTGGATGGCGACCTCGGCGAGGCGCTCGGCCAGGTATTCGTCGAACAGCGCTTCTCAGCAGCCGACAAGCAGCGCACCCTCACGCTCGCGCGCGATGTCGAGGAAGCCATGGGCCGGGATATCGACACGCTCGCCTGGATGAGCCCGGCCACCAAGGTCCAGGCCAAGGAAAAGCTGCACGCGGTGGCCAACAAGATCGGCTACCCGGATACGTGGCGCGATTACTCTTCGCTCTCGATCGACCCCGGCGATGCGCTCGGCAATGCCCTGCGCGCGTCTGCTTTTCGCGGCCGCCACGAGATTGCAAAGATCGGCAAGCCGGTGGACCGCGGCGAGTGGATGATGAGCCCGCCGACCGTGAACGCCTACTACAACCCACAGATGAACGATGTGAACTTTCCGGCCGGCATTCTGCAGCCGCCCTACTTCGACCGCACCCAGGACGACGCAGTGAACTACGGCGATGCCGGCGGCGTCATCGGCCACGAACTGACCCACGGCTTTGACGATGAAGGCCGCCAGTTCGACGAGCACGGCAACTTTCGCGACTGGTGGAAGAAGTCGGATGCGAAGCAGTTTACCGAGCGTGCCGATTGCGTGGCAGATGAGTACTCGGGCTTCATCGCGGTCGACGATCTCCATGTCAACGGCCGCCTCACGCTGGGTGAGAACCTGGCCGACATCGGCGGCCTGCGCCTGGCGTATCTGGCCTACCTGGACCATGCCGCGAAAGCCGGGACCATTGTCGAGAAGCCGGGAACGCCGGACTACGGCTCGCTCACCCCGGCCCAGCAGTTCTTCGCCGCCTACGGTCAGGGCTGGTGCGAGAGTCGCCGCCCGGAGATGCTGCGCACCCAGGTCGAGACCGATCCGCACTCCCCGGAAGTCTTTCGCGTGAACGGCGTTGTCCAAAACCTGCCCGAGTTCCAGAAAGCCTTCCGCTGCAAGACCGGCGCGCCCATGGCCCCGGTCAAGCGCTGCTCGGTCTGGTAGGTCGTCAGGGCTGCGCGCTCAAATCATCTTCGTTTAGCGTGAATTGCGTTTTATTTAAGCAAGGGTGTCGGCCGGTCGATGATGCAAGCCCTCACTCACGAAGCGGAGGATGGGAAGCAAAGTCTTCTGGAATTGAGGGACAGCCATGGCCTCAAAGAACAGCAGTCACCTACAAAGCTTTACGGAACGCTTTCGTGGCAGTCCGGTATACAGGTGCCAAGGGGTTCATGGCTTGCATTCGAGACCCCCGCGGATGCCGGGGCCGCCTCAATAGCGCTCATTAGGCAAGAACCTCCCCGGCATCGTAATCTTCACCCGATCCCCCTCAGGATCAGCCTCCCGCTCAAGCGTCATATGAAAGTCGACCGCACCCAACCCAGCCCGCTCGGCCGTTTGGCTTCGAGCACCTTCTCGAGGACTTCTTCCCGCTTCGCCATCGATCCGGCTCCGCCTCTTCAACGAAGCCAGCTAAGCCCAAGGCTCGTGACTGGGATCGCAAGGCGCCTGTGCGAGACTCAAGGCTATGTCTGCCGCCTCAAAAAGCGTGACCGCGCCGCCTGCCCTGAGCCCGACGCAAAGCGACACGCGATGTCGGCGACCGGCGCTGGGCTACCTGGCCTGCGCCACCGCCGGCTGCCTCTGGAGCACAGGCTTTTTCTTCGGCAAGGTCGCGCTCGGCGAACTCTCCGTCGCCCACATGGTTCTCTATCGATTTCTCTTCGGCGCCGTGGCCTTTCTGCCCCTGCTGCGCAGGCCAAGCTTTTCGGCGCGGGAGTGGCGCCTGCTGCTGCTGGCCTCGTTTCTCGGCGTGCCCGTCCAATTCCTCACCCAGTTCTACGGACTCTCGCTAACCACCGTCAGCCACGCTGCGTTGATGGTGGGCACCATGCCGGTCATCCTCGCCCTCGGCGCAACGCTCTTTGCTCATGAACGCCTGTCACGCCTGGGCTGGGCGGCGCTCGGCTGCTCCACCGCCGGCGTCGCACTGATCGTGCTCTCAAGCGGCAGGCACACGGTCACCGGATCGACCACCCTGGGCGGCTCGCCTACTCTGGCTGGCGACCTGCTCGTCGTGCTCTCCATGCTGATCGCGCTCGGCTACCTGTTGCTCAACAAAGCGCTCGTGCGCACCCACTCCGCGCTTTCCGTCAGCGCCTGGGGCATGCTGGCGGGCACAGCCATGCTCGCGGCATGGGTGCTTCCGCGTCACGGTCTGCCACCCCTGGGTGGCATCCACGCGCCGGTCTGGTGGTCGCTCGCCGCCAGCGGCGTGCTCTGCACCGCGGTCACAAGCCTGCTGTGGAACTGGGGCATGCGCCACGTCCCGGCCTCGCGCGCGGCAGTGTTCCTGAACATCGAGCCCGCGCTCGGCTCCGCACTCGGCGTCTGGCTGCTGGGGGACAGGCTGGGTCCGCTGACCTGGGTCGGGGGCGCACTCATCCTGGCCGCGGCCATCACGCTCACCGCCACCGGTCAGGCTGAGGCAGAAGTGGTTCCCGAGTAAACCGGCTCCGGCTTAGCGCAGCTTGAGCGCGGGCTGGGTCTCGAACCCGGCGAGCTCCCGGCGCGGCGCGGTGGCCAGCTCCATCACCAGGCGCTCCAGAACCAGTTTCTTGTCGGGCGGCGAGGAGCGCAGCTCGAGATCAGCGCGGGCGATCAGCCGCAGCGCGCGCGTCAGCTCCCGCCGCGAGGGATACCTCCGCGCCTGGCGGATCAGGTCGTCGGCGGCGAAGGGCGGCATGCGAAAGCCCTGCCACAGCGCCTGCCAGATGGCGCGCGAGTCGCGCACGTTCTTTTCCAGGATCACCAGCATCTGGCGGAAGGTCCGGGCCAGCATGTAGAGGTGGCCGATGCCTGCGTCTTCTCCGCCATCGGAGGCGTTGAGCAGCCCATCGAGCAGCAGCAGAGCGCGGGCCTTGTCGCGCTGCGAGATGGCGTCGGTCAGCTCATAGAGCGAGCGCTGTTTGGCGCCCAGAACCATCGTTTCCACAGCGCCCAGGGTGATGACCGGCCTGCCTGCGCCGCTGCCCGCCGCTGGCCCCGGGGCAGCGACGTAGAGCAGCAGCTTCTCCAGCTCGCTCGCGATCAGCATCATGTCCGCCCCGAGTGCGTCGGCCAGTTCGCGGGCCGCGGGCTCTTCCAGGCGCGCGCCCTGGCGGGTCGCTTCTGCGAGCAACCAGCGGACCGCATCCGCCTCGTCCGGCCGAGCCAGCTCCACCACGCCGCACCACTCGCCCAGCGTTTCGCG
>CAZZYH010000185.1:0-1808 GCA_964658225.1 Vulcanimicrobiota bacterium
CACAGGCGCGTCCGATTCGCCGCAGCCTCGCACCCGCTCCCGGCGCCGGCCCGGCAGCGGCCCTGGGTTGAGTTGCTATACTGCGGAGTAGACACTTGGCGCCAGCGCCCGAGGTTCCCCTCACACATGTCGCCCCGCACCCGCCGCACCGCCTTCTCGCTTGTCGTCTTCTTCGCCGCCTGTGGACTGGGCGGTATGGTGCTCTCCGAGCGTGTCGGCGCGCAGTCCGCCTCGAGCGACACGGACTTTCGCGACTCGCTCAAAACCTTCGCCAGCGTCTATGACGTCGTGGCACAGAACTATGCCGAGCCGCTTACCGGCGACAAGCCCGACAAGGCCATCTACGACGGCGCCATCCCGGGCATGCTGCGCACCCTCGACCCGCACTCCAACTTCTACGATCCGAAGTCCTATGCCAAGATGCGCGAGGACCAGCACGGCAAGTACTACGGCGTGGGCATGATGATCCAGCCGCAGACGGCCGGCGGCGTGCAGCGGATCGTCGTCGTGACCCCGTTTGAAGGCACGCCCTCCTACAAGGCCGGCGTACGCCCGGGCGATACCATCGTCGCGGTCGACGGCAAGCTGACCGATAATGTCAGCTCCGAGGACGTGGCCGGTATGCTCAAGGGGCCCAAGGGCACACACGTCAAGATCACCATCGCGCGCGAAGGCTCGCCCGCGCCCCTGAGCTTTGACCTGGTCCGTGACGAGATCCCCAACAACTCGGTCGATATCAAGTACGAGATTCGTCCCGGCATCGGCTACCTGCACGTCAAGCAGTTCCAGGAGACGACAGGCCGCGAGGTCTCGGATGCGCTTGAAGGTTTCGGCGACCTGAAGGGGCTGGTCCTGGACCTGCGCAGCAATCCCGGCGGACTGCTGTCCGAGGCCGTCGCGGTCTGCGACAAGTTCCTCGAAAAAGGCCAGATGATCGTCTCGCAGCGTGGCCGCGCCTATCCTGAGCAGGTCTACCGCGCGACCCATGGCAATGGCGGCCATACCTTCCCCGTCGTCGTGCTCACCAACCACGGCACCGCTTCGGCGGCCGAGATCGTCTCCGGCGCACTGCAGGATCATGATCGCGCCCTGATCGTCGGCGAGGTCACCTTCGGCAAGGGCCTGGTCCAGACCGTCTTCCAGCTCTCCGACAACACCGGCCTCGCGCTGACCACCTACCACTACTACACGCCCAGCGGACGGCTGATCCAGCGCAACTACGACGGCGTTTCGCTCTACGACTACTACTACAACCACGACAAGCCCAAGGACACCAAAGACCGCGAGGTCAAGCTGACCGACTCAGGCCGCACCGTTTACGGCGGGGGCGGCATCACGCCTGACGTTCTGTTCGACACCCCCAAGTCCACCCACATCCAGGACGTGCTGCTCGCACACTATGCCTTCTTCGATTTCTCCAAGCGCTACCTGGCCACGCACACGGTCACCAAAGACTTCCAAGTGGACGACGCGGTGCTGGGTGACTTCAAGCAGTTCCTGACCTCCAAGCAGATCGCCTACACCGATGCCGACCTGGCCTCGGTCTCCGACTGGCTGAAGACCAACATCAAGAGCGAGCTGTTTACCTCGCAGTTCGGCCAGCAGGAGGGATTGAAAGTCCGGGCCAACTACGATCCCATGATCGTCAAAGCGCTGAGCCTGCTGCCGCAAGCGGCCACGCTCGAGGAGACCGCCGAGAAGGTGCAGGCGCAGAAGCAGGCCGCCCGCTCGAACCTGCCTTCCACCATGTAGACGCACCGGCGAGCGGAGAAAAGGCCGGGTGCCGGGCGCATCCGGCCTTTTCTCCG
>CAZZYH010000185.1:1818-5935 GCA_964658225.1 Vulcanimicrobiota bacterium
CCCCCCCCCGCCGCCCGGGCGCCCGCCAGAGGATGCACATGGATCTTCGCTTTGCCACCGACGCCGATACCGATGCGCTCGTCGCGCTGATCAACAAGGCCTTCGCCGTCGAAAAGTTTTTCAAGATCGGCGAGCGCACCGACGCTCGAGATGTGCGGGCGCACCTGCGCTCCGGGCGCTTTCTCTTGCTTGCAGACCAGGCCGGCATCGCGGGCGCAGTCTATCTCGAAGTGCGGAGTACGGGTGAGAGCAAACGAGGCTACTTCGGCATGCTTTCCGTCGATCCCGGCCGCCAACGCGCCGGCATCGGCCGCCGCCTGATCGCCGCGGCCGAGGAGTTCTGCCGGGAACAGGGCTGCCGCTTCATGGACCTCAGCATCGTCGACCTGCGCACCGAACTGCCCCCGCTCTATGAAAAGTTCGGCTACCGCATCGTCGGCTCGGAGCCCTTTCCCGCCGACCAGATGCCAGTCAGCCGGCCCTGCTCCTTCATCACCATGGAAAAGGAACTGGGCCACAGCGAGTAGCGCTGGGCACGAGGTTGGGCTCCAGAAACCTGAGCCGGCTCTCCCCCGATGTCGCCCGGAAACGCGCCTCGCCTGGCCGGTTGATCTACATCTTCATGCCGCCCATCGAGTCCATCTGGATGACGCCGCAGGCGATCCGGCCGCCCGCGCTGCCGGTCGGGTCGGTCAGCATATCGTCCGCCTTCTCATGCACCATCAGCGCCGTCCCGCCGTTGGCGAACACCGAGTTCGGTGCGTCCGGCTTGAGGGTCACATCCTTTGAGAAAAAGCTCTTCGACACTGTCCCATCGGCGCCCGCGGTCAGGTTGAGCGGCAGGTCGCCGTTATGATGGCCGTCGGGATTGTTGATGCCGTGCTTTTTCATCGCCGGGTTGAAGTGCCCGCCGGCCGATTTGAAGTCCGGCGCATCGCACTTGGCGGTCTGGTGAATGTGGATCGCGTGATCGCCGGGGGGCAGATTCATCAGGTGCACCTTGAACTCCACGCCGTCCTTCTTCTGCATCAGCTCGGCCGTGCCGGCATCCTTGCCATCGGCGGTCTTGAGCATAACGGTGACCTTCTTCGGCGCCTTCATCTCCTGCGCCAGCAGCGGCGTGGCGGCCAGCAGCAAAACACAACCCAGCGCACTTGCCCGTGTCCCTGAAACCTTCATAGCCAAACTCCCTTTTTGCCCGGCGCAGCCGGGGTGATGGACGAGCGCATCTCGTGACGCGGGAGCGCACAACATCTCGACCAAAGCATACCCGAAAAGCATGGCCGCCAACGCCGCGCGCGGCAGGTGTCGGGGCCCTCGCTCTCACCCCGTGAAAGCGACTTGCTCGATCGCCGGCCGGCTGCGCAGCGCTGTCTGCAGAATCGCCCGCGTGGACTCCAGCTCCACGCCGCACACCTCCATGCGCGGCATCCGTACCCGCGCGTACCCGACACCCATCTCCGCCTGCACGTATTTGATCAGCTGGATAAACTTGGGCACCGTATCGAGACGCAAAAGGGGCAGGAACCAGCGGTAGAGCGCGAATGCTTCTTCGTGGCGCCCACCGCGCGCCAGGTTGAACAAGGCCACCGACTCGGCCGGAAACGCGTTCACCAGCCCCGCCACCCAGCCCGTGGCGCCGGCGGCCATTCCTTCGACGATCGCGTCATCGACGCCCACGCAGATCTTGAGCCGGTCGCCAAGAATCGCCCGGATCGCCGAGGCGCGGCGCACATCGGTACTCGACTCCTTGACCGCGGTCAGGTTCTCGTGGCTCTCGGCCAGCTCCTCGATCTGCCAGGGTAGAAAATCGGTCCGGTAGGCGACCGGATTGTTGTAGAGCATGCTCGGCAAAGGCGTCGCCTCGAGCACGGCCGCAATGTGCGCCCGGGTCTCGCGCCAGTCGCCCACATAGACGTAGGGCGGCAGGATCATCAGGCCGGCGCACCCCGCTCTCTCTGCCTCTTTCGCCAGCCGCACAGCTTCTTCGGTGGAGAGCGCGGCGATGGTCGCAACGACCGGGGCGCGCCCGGCGGCGGTGGCAACCATGTTGGCCAGGATGGCCTGTTTCTCGTCCGGCCGCAGGGTTGAGCCCTCGCCGAGCGAGCCGAGCGAGATCAGCGCCGTGCAGTCGTTTTCGAGCAGCCAGCGGGCATGCCGCGCCATAAAGTCGTGATCAACTTCCATGTCCGGCGTAAACGCTGTGGTCATCGCCGGCATGACTCCGTACCATTTCATAGTGCCTCCTAGGCTTCGAGCGCCTTACGGGCTCAGGGTGCCTCGTGGACGATCGACTGCGCCGGCAGGCAGTGGACAGGCAGCCTGCTTCGCTCCCGCCGGGCCGGCTTCGGGCCTGCTCGACTCGGGTCCTGCGCCGGGGGCCGAGAACCGGGGAAGCCGGGCCTCATTGCCGCCCCGCCGCTACCCTGCCGCTGCAAGCATGCAGTCGGGGCGCGCGGCGCCGGTCACGACCTGGGCTGGCCGTTGCTCGCGCGGAGACGCCGCACCGATCGGGCTGCGTACCGTGCACTGCCTGCGCCGGGGCCGGCCAGGTCTCGCGCTGGCTTGGTAGGCGGCCGGCTGCGCCGGGCGCACGGGGCGCAGCCGGGAGCCCCGGAGTTTCCCCTGCTGTCCGCGCCCCGCTTCGGGGCGCAGCCCCCATCGCTCACACCCGAGACACAAGGGTCGGGGCGCAGCCGGGAGCGTCGGCCCTAGACCGCCGGTTTGCCCGCCTCGATGCTGATATCAATCTTGACATCGTCCCCCAGCGCATTGTCGCCCGACTTGAGCGTGCCATTCCACACCAGGCCAAAGTCCTGCCGGTGCAGCGTCGCGGTCGCCTCAAAGCCCCGTGCCACCGATTTGCCGTCCATGCCGACCTGCTCCTTGCTGGCCACCACGTGCAGGGTGACCGGCTTGGTCACGCCGTGCAGAGTCAGGTTGCCGGTCACGTCAAAGCCGTCCGAAGACTTGGCCACGCTTGCGCTCTTGAAGGTCATGGTCGGAAACTTGGCCACGTCGAAGAAGTCCGGGCTCTTCAGATGACCATCGCGCGCAGCCACCCCGGTATCGACCGTGCTCACATCAATGGTGGCGTCCACCATGGACTTGGCCACATCCTTGTCGTCATAGACGATCGTGCCGGCGATGTTGCCGAAGCGCCCGTGCACGTTCGAGATAGCCATGTGGCGGATGGTGAAGTCGGCCTCGGAGTGCGCTTTATCGATCTTGTAGGTAGCGCTCTGCGCCTGGGCCAGGGCGGAGGTGAGGGCGAGAGCGGCGAGCAGGGTGGTGCGGGTCGAGAGCATGAGCATGGCGTTTCTCCTCTGGTGTTCGCAGGGCAAAGGTTGGTGCGAGCCGCCGCCCCCCCCGGACGCCGGGTGCGCCGGGCAGCCACCCCGGGATGCTCGTTCGGGACACAGCCGGGCGTCCGGGTGCCGCACTTTGTTTGTCAGCGCAGTCAGCGTACCTGTTGCGATCGCCCGGGTCCAGTACTGTTGTTCGCAGAGGCCTGGCTGCGCGCTATCCGGGGTGCGCCAAGCCGTCGCCGTCTGCGTCCCCAGGAGTCGGGTCCCGGCGCGCCAGGGCAAGCAGGTCGAGGAGCGCCCTCAACTGATCGTCTGTCATGTGCTGCATCTGGGCATCGACGATCTGTTGCGACGGAGCGTCCAGGGCGGCCAGCGCGGCGAGCCCCTTGGCCGTGATGCAGGCCACCACCAGGCGCCGGTCGGTGAGGACGCGCTCCCGGGTCAGCAGGCCTGCGGCGCCCATCCGGTCGAGCAGTCGCGAGACATCCGGCACGGGCGTAATCAGGCGCTCGCCAATCTCGTAGCGGCAAAGTCCGTCGCTGCCCGCGCCCCGCAGAATCCGCAGCACGTTGTATTGGGTGAGGGTGATGCCGTGCGCCTTGAACGCCTGTTCAAATGCGTGCATCAGCACCGCAGAGGTGCGCGCAACGCTCAGGATGACTTCCTGTCGGAGGCTCGTGAAGGGCTTGCGCTGCTTGAGTTCCTGCTGGAGTTGGCTGGCCATGGGCAAAGCAGGAGAGGGACGATACTGGTGGAGCTGAGCGGGATCGAACCGCTGACCTCCTCGTTGCGAACGAGGCGCTCTCCCA
>CAZZYH010000186.1:0-5891 GCA_964658225.1 Vulcanimicrobiota bacterium
GTGAGAACAACTGGTGGATCGCCAAGCTCTACACCCAGGCGCTGTCGGGGGGCAAGCCCCGGCAGATTCTCGACCCGGTGACCGTGGCCGGACCGCTGCACGGCTTGCAGATCGCGGTACCTCGCTGGTCTCCGGACAGCTCCCGGATCGCCTTCATCGGTGGGCTGATGTCCGATCAAGGCGCGACGGGTGGCGATCTCTACCTGGTTCCCTCTTCAGGCGGCCAGCCTGCCAATCTCACCCCGGACCAGCGCGCTTCGGCAGTCTGGATCGGGGACTGGATTCCAGGCCAGTTGACCTACACAGCCGTCGCCAAGGGGATCAGCCAGGTGCGCAGCATCACGCTGCCCGAGCCGGGGTCGAGCCGGCCTCCGAGCAGCAGCCGGGACTTCGAGCTGCCCGCCTCGATCGGGGACGGCCGGCTGGAGATGAGCCTGGCCGAACAGTCCGGCAACTTCGCCTTCGTCCAGAGCTCCTACGACGCTCCTCCCGAGGTCTGGATGGCCGTGGACAAGCAGGGGGAATGCCGGGACGGTTGCTATCAGTTGCGGCAGATCACCCATATCAATGACGCGCTGAAGCCCTCCTGGGGCAAGACCGAATCGGTCACCTGGAACAATGACGCCTTCCAGGTCCAGGGCTGGCTCTTCTACCCGGCCCACTACGATCCCTCGAAGACCTATCCCCTGGTCGTGATGGTGCATGGCGGTCCATCCTCTTCGGTAACGCCGGGCTGGCCGGGGTCCGGCTTCGGCGCCGCGCCCTTCTCGGCGATGGGCTACTTTGTCCTCGAGCCGAACCCGCGCGGCTCCTACGGCGAGGGCGAAGCCTTTACCCAGGCCAACCGGCGCGACTTCGGCTACGGCGACCTTCGCGACATCCTCGCCGGGGTCGATGCGGTCGAAAAGAAGCTGCCCATCGACGACAAGCGCGTGGGGCTGACGGGGTGGAGTTACGGCGGGTTTATGACCATGTTCGCCGTCTCGCAGACCCACCGGTTCAAGGCCGCCGTGGCCGGGGCGGGCATCGCCAACTGGCAGAGCTACTACGGGGAGAACTCGATCGACCAGTGGATGACCCCGTTCTTCGGCGCCTCGGTGTACGACGACCCCGCTGTCTATGCCAAGAGCTCGGCCATTACATTCATCAAACAGGTCAAGACGCCGACCCTGGTGGTGGTGGGGGACCGGGATGGCGAGTGCCCCGCCCCGCAATCCTACGAGTTCTGGCACGCGCTGAAGGCCCAGGGCGTGGAGACGCAGCTGGTCGTCTACCCCAACGAAGGCCACGGCTTTGTCGACCCCGCCCACCGCCGCGACGTGATGGAGCGGGCGGTCGGCTGGTTCGACACGCACATGCAATAGAGCCAGACCCCCTGCGCGGCGGGGTACGGTCCCTTCGTGACGCGTATCCTCGCCGCCCGCGCCGGGTTTCGCCCGTGCACTTGCGTGTAAAATCAGCTTGCGGCTCACTGTTGGGCGCCGGCGACCGTCTGTGCACCATACCAGGCAGGCGGGGAGGTTTCATGCAGCGGTATTTCACCTGGATTGTTCTGCTTTTGTTTTCGTTTCCGGTTGGCCTTTCGATCACAGGCTGCGTCACCAAGGTGGATGCCTACTGCAACAATGCAGGGTACGGACCCAAGCTGACGGACATCAACTCGGTCAGTCTCACCGGCGGTACCACGGGCATCTCGCTCGCGTACGGGCAGATCTCCACAGCGGGTACAGCCTCTGCCACCAACTGCCGCGGCACCTCGATCAGCGCGGGCAGCCCGACCTACGGCAGCTCCAATCTGAACCTGGCCGACATCAACCCCACCACGGGCTCGCTGTGCGCGGGTACGTGGAACCGGCTGAGCGCGGGCGGCGTTCCTGACTTCACCATCTGCACGCCCCCGGCGGCCCCCGGCACGGCGCAGATTACGGCTACGCTCGGCGGCGTGTCGAGCAACCCGGTCACCGTGTATGTGCACCCGGCCATCTCCTCGATCACCATCCCCGACCCGGGAAGCTGTGTCTCGCAGAACCAAGTGGCTGCGCAGCCGCTGACCGCCGGTACGCAGGTCTTCGACACCTCCGGCAACCCGATCGACTCGCAGTACGTCGGCACGATCACCTACGCTGCCGTGACGCCCTCGATCGTGACCATCAACAATACGACCGCCACCACCTCGACCGCGGCCCCCAACGGCACGGCGACCGCCAACCTGCCCGGCGGCACGGTGATCACGGCAGCGGTGACGACCTCGAAGGTGACTTCTTCAGCGGGCTACTTCTACACCTGCCCGCCCTCGAATATCGCGCTCACGCTCAATGGCGGCACCAGCGCGACGATCACCGCGGGCAGCCCGCAGAACATCTCTGCGACCGTTCCCGACACGACGGGCGCCCTGATCACCGGCCTGAGCCTGGACTACACCTCGACCCAGCCGCAGGAGATCGCCGTGTCGAGCGCGGGCAGCGTCAGCTCGAGCTTTCCCGGCGCCGCCGCGGTCACCGGCATCTGCCAGCCGGGCACCTGCAACCCGTCGCCGATCAACAAGATCGGCACCTTCGGCACGGGCCTGCCGATTGTGAGCAATCGCCTGAGCGTGACCTCGCCAGGAACCGGCAGCACGCTGCTCTGGGCAGCCTCGCCGCAGTCGCAGTTCTTTACCCCGTTTGATCTGAGCCTGGGCACGTCGGGCTCGCCGATCCGCCTGCCCTACACGCCGAACTCCATGGTGCTCGACCAGGCCGGCAACAACCTCTACTTCGGCAGCTATCGCGAGCTGATGACCTACAGCGCGCTGACCAACTCGCTGTCCAAGGAAGACACGAGCGTGCCCGGGGTGGTGCTGGCCGTCTCGCCTGATTCGACCACCGTGGTCATCAACGACCAGTTGCGCCAGGATTCCAACGGCAATCCCCTGCCCACCATCTACCTCTACACCACCAGCACCGGCGCCAACATCAGCTTCGGCGGCCTCGCCACCCGCGCGGTATTTTCGCCGGACGGCAAAAACGTCTACATCGTCGGGCCGACCACACTCTACGTGCATAACTCGACCACCGGGTGGAGCACCTATCCGCTCACCGCCGAGCCGGCCCAGACCTGCACCCTCAACAACCTGAACCAAGACCCCTTCTGCTCGCCGGATGTTGCCATCTCGGTGCCTGCAGTTTCGCCCTTTATCAGTGGAACGGCGACGACAGCGCGCAGCTTCTGCCCCAATACGTCCTTCACGCCGCCCTACTATCCGCTCGCCGCGACCATTGCCGCCGCGACCGACCACCTGGCCGCTACCAACGACGGAGCGCACTTGATTGGAGCCACCACTACCAGCGTGGTCGACATCGTGCACGGCACGGCCTCGGACGCGAACCAGGACCTGGTCCCGAGCGGTACCTGCCCGGCCGTGAACAGCGCCAACCCGCTGCAGCTCTCGACCAATGTCAACCAGCTGGCGCTGGCCAACATCACACCGGCGCAGATCAACCAGGTGATCGCCGCAGCCAACTCGGCGCAGGTCTTCTTCACCTATACCGCCTCGGCCACGACCCCGGCGACCGGGCTGCTGCCGCTCTACGTTCCTTCGCAGACAGCCGGGGCGGTGGGGGCGCTCAGCTACGTGCAGCTCGCAGGCGGCGCGCAGGCTCCGCTCGCCGGGGTCTTCAGCCCGGACATCGCGAGCTTCTTCGTGAGCACTTCCGGGGACAACCTGATCCACCAGCTCTCGACCGGCACGCTGACCGATACGCAGACGCTCAACCCCTTGCTGCGCGATGCGAACAACGCCCCGGTGCCGGCCCAGTTCCTGGTCGTCAAGCCGCGCGCGACCACTTGATCCACCGCGCATGAGCAACCCAAAGGGCCCGCGCCGCGGGCCCTCTCTTTTTGGCGCAACGACCAACCGCCCGGCCTCCGCGGCGCATCTATCCAGGGAGAAGATAAGGCGAAATAAGCCTGGAGGACTCGCACGTGGAAGAGCTCAAGAAAAGTGCCATGATGGCGCACCTGATCGACTCGCTGGAACAGGGTAAAGACATCGGCCACTATGGCCGGCTGGTCTTCGCCATGGTGGCACGTCATTTTCTCTCATCCGAACAGGTGTGCGCCCTGCTCACCTAGGACTGTGACTTCTCCGCCGAGCAGGCGCAGCTGTTGCTCAAGCAGGTGGAAGGCAAGGACTACAACCCGCCCAAGCGGGATCGCATTCTGGCCTGGCAAAAGGAGCAGGAGTTTCCCATCTGCCCGAACGCAGAGGACCCGGACGCCTGCAACGTCTACAAAGACCTGAACTTTCCCGACCACGTGTACGAACACATCCAGCACTATGTGGAGCAGAAGACGGCGTCCTGAGCGCGCAGCCGGGCGGGGAAGCCGCGCGGTGGGAGAGAAAGGTACAAAGGTACCGGGCGCGCCGCTTGTCGAGCGCTCCGGAACCCGCTGGCAGCGCTACACTTTCGATCCATGGGCCTGGCCACGCTGCGCACGCATCTGCTCGAAAGCCTCATCTATGGATTGCGCCGCCACGCTCCCCCGCAGCCCTCTGTGCCCGAGCACCTGGCCACCGGGCGCCAGGGAGAGCTGGCAGCTCTGTTCTATCTGCGGCGGCGCGGCTACACGGTGGTCGCCCGCGACTGGAAGTCGGCGCGCGTGCCCGGGGACATCGACCTGATTGCCTGGGACGGAGATACGGTGTGCTTTGTGGAGGTGAAGACGCGCACCACGCGCGATGTCTCGACGGCAGAGGCCGCGGTGGACAGCCACAAGCGCCGGACGCTGCGCCGGCTGGCGGAACACTACCTGCGGCAGCTTCCCGAGGATACGCCGTCGCGCTTCGACGTCCTGTCGATCTACTACGCGGGCGCGCCGGGCACGCGAAGAGAGCGCGCCCCGGCGATCGATTTCTTCGCCGCGGCCTTCGACTGGTCGGAGGCTTCATAGCCCGCGCCAGCCGCGAGTGGCCGAGTTCCCGCGGCGCCCAGGCTCAGGCGCTGCTTGCGTCGGTATGCTCTTCGTGCCAGGCCATCTGGATCGCTTCCAGCCTGGACTCGTTCGACTTGGCGGGATCGTCGGTGAAGCCTTCGAGCGCGACCACGTACTTGTGCAGCTCGGTAAAGCGCACGGTCAGGGGATCGATCTCGGGATATTTCTCCTGGAGCTGGATGCCGATCTCTTCGGCATCCAGCCAGGTCAGCTCTTGCGCCATGCCGGGCCTCGTTTCGCGAGCGGTTACTTGTTCTCGGCAAGCGTGAGCGGCTTGCCTTCGGAGACGTAGTTGCGATTCCAGTTGGGAATCTCCACCGTATAGGAGCCGGGCCGCGTGATGATGGCCTGGCAGCCCAGGCGCGAGTTGAGCTGCAGCCCGGGCGCGAGGTCCAGTCGATCGAGTTCCTGCTCATCGGCCTCGCTCAGCCCGTCCGCGCCTTCTTTCACATAGACGTGACAGGTCGTGCAGGCGCAGGCGCCGCCGCAGGCGTGGTCCAGGAAGATCTGGTAGTTCTCGGCCACGTCCAGGAACGCCATCGGCTTGCCATGGTGATCGTAGGGCAGGGTGCCGAAGGCGAACTCAACCGTCCGGCCCTCGGGCTCAAAGGTCACCCGCACCATGTTGTCCGCGGGCGGCTGGCTCAGGTCGATCTGTGGATCCTGCTTCTCTGCTATCTCGCTCATCGTCGTTTCGTCTCAACTCTCTTGGTCACTCTCGTCTCACCGGGGGCCATGGGCCCTCTGGTCCCTTCCTATTTGATCTCGGCGGGCGCAAACGGGTGCGGCGCCGTGGGTCCCGCACCGAGCGAGTCGCTGGCTTCTGCCATCGTCTGCCCCCCGAGCGCGCTCGTGACCGCACTGTCCATCATCAGTTCCGCCAGCCGGCGCGTGGCGCGATCGAGAGCCTCGATCGC
>CAZZYH010000187.1:0-5889 GCA_964658225.1 Vulcanimicrobiota bacterium
CGCCCTGCGCGCGACCCGCCTGCGCGCCGTGGAGCGCCAGCGAGGCAGCCCGCTGCGCGCGCCCCGGCGGAACCACCCGTCCGAAAGGCCATCGCGGACTGACCCGCCTCCCGCGCGGGGGATGGGGCCCGGTCTGCGATAAGCTGAGCACGCGACCATGTTTGCCAAAGCGCAGCGCGTACACTTCATCGGGATTGGCGGGATCGGCATGAGCGGCATCGCCGAGATCCTGCTGACGGTCGGCTATACGGTCTCCGGCTCGGACCTGCGGCGCAGCCCGCTCACCGAGCGGCTGGCCTCGCTCGGGGCGATCCTCTATGAGGGGCATGCCGCGGCGAATGTGGCGGGTGCGGGCGTGGTCGTGGCCAGCTCGGCCGTGCGGGAGACCAATCCCGAGGTCGCCGAAGCGCGCCGTCGCAAGATCCCGGTCATCCAGCGGGCCGAGATGCTGGCCGAGCTGATGCGCCTCAAGTACGGCATCGCGATCGCCGGCATGCATGGCAAGACGACCACGACCTCGATGATTGCAAGCGTGCTCGCGGCCGGGGGGCTGGATCCGACGGTGGTGGTCGGCGGCCGCGTCGATGCCATGGGTTCGAACGCCCGGCTCGGCACCTCGCACTACCTGGTCGCCGAGGCAGACGAGAGCGACCGGAGTTTCCTCAAGCTCTCCCCGATCCTGGCCGTGGTGACCAACCTCGATCGCGAACACATGGACTGCTACCGCGACATGGCCGATGTCGAAGACGCCTTTGTCACCTTCATGGATAAGGTCCCCTTCTACGGCGCAACGGTGGCCTGCGGGGATGACCAGCGTCTGGCGGCGCTGCTGCCAAGGGTGGCGCGGCGCGTGTTCACCTATGGGACCTCCCCGCGCGCAGACTATATCGCCCGGCCGCTGCCTCTTGAGGCTGCATGGCTGCTGCCCGCCTCGGAGGCGGCGGTGACGCTGCGCGCGAGCAGCGCCGACGGGCAAGGCCTGCCGGTGCGGTCGCGTTTTGAAGTCGTGGCCGATGGCGTGGTCATGGGACCTTTTGAGCTCCACGTACCCGGGCGGCATAACGTGCTGAATGCGACGGCGGCGGTGGCCATCGCGCATCAGCTGGAGATCCCCCCGGAGCAGATCGTGGCCGGGCTGCGGGCCTTCCGGGGCGTGGACCGGCGCTTCCAGTTCAAGGGCTGCGTGGGCGGGATCGCGGTCGTCGATGACTACGGCCACCATCCGACCGAGATCGAGGCCACGCTGCGAGCCGCCCGCGAATGCCACTATGCCCGCGTGCACGTGATCTTCCAGCCGCATCGCTACACCCGTACCCGCGATCTGCTCCCCGAGTTCGCCCAGGCGTTTGCCGACGCGGATACCGTCCAGGTGCTGGACATCTACGCGGCCAGCGAGGAGCCGCTGCCAGGGGTGAGCGCACAGGCCCTGGTCGCGGCCACCGGCCAGCCCGGGGTCGAGTACGCGCCCGGCTTTGAAGCGGCGGTGGCGCGGGTGGCCGAACTTACCCGCGAGGGCGATGTGGTGCTCACCCTCGGCGCCGGGAACGTGGCCCAGGTGGCGCCGCTTTTGCTGGAGCGGCTGCGGTCCGGCCTGACCCGGTAGTGCGGCTGGGGAGAGGCTCTACACCGTTGCTTCGGCACGGCTTGACCGGGGCCGGCCTGCAACGGAGTGGGGCGGAGGGCTCGGGCTCCCCCGCTTCTATGGGCGTGCGCCTTGCAGAGCGCGCCCGGCCTGCCAGTGCGAACGCCCCTGACCCTGCCAGGCGGTTACCTCCGCGGTGCCGGCTCCGTGAAAAGGCCTCGATGATCCACAATCCCGCCCCCCTGGACGCGTTATAGTCAGGTCTGGCGATTTCTCACGACCTTGCTCGGGCGTGGCGAAGACGAACCCATACAACCAGCGGCACTCGGCCACGCTCGCCTTTGAGGACGAGCCGGCCGGCGACGGCTCCCGCTCCGCACGGCGCGAGGAGGTCTTCCCGCGCGAACGCTTCCGCGAGGACGCCGGCCCCGAGGAAGCGCTCTACCCGCGGCCCCGCCGACGAGCGCCTGTCGAGCAGAGCCGCTGGGCCCGCTTTCGCTGGACCGGATTTCTGTTGCGCACGCGCCTGGGCCTGGTGGTTCTCGCGGTCGGGCTGTCGACCGCGGCCGTGCTGCTGGTGCTTGCCGACCGCGCGGCGCGCCGCTTCCTCGAGCAGGATCCCCACTTCCGCATCGCGTCTTCGTCCTCGATCCAGATCCTCGGTGCGGACCCGAACCAGGGGGGAGTGGGCCGGCCCGAGCTGCTTGGCATCTTTGGCGCCGACATCGGGCGCAACATCTTCTTCGTACCCCTGCGCGCGCGGCAGACCCAACTGGAACAGCTCCCCTGGGTCGCGCACGCAACGGTCATGCGGCTGCTGCCCGACCGGCTCAGCGTCACTGTGGTCGAGCGGGTGCCGGTGGCCTTTGTGCGCCTCGGCAGCAGGGTTGGGCTGGCGGATGCCGAAGGCGTGTTGCTGACCCTGCCGCCGGCCGTGCTCGCCGCGCGTCACTACTCGTTTCCGGTCGTCACCGGGGTTTCGCCCTCCGACCCGCCCGAGGCGCGCGCCGCGCGGATGCACCTCTACACGCGCTTCGTTGCGGAGCTCGACAGCGGCGGCGCGCCTGCGAGCGCCCCCATCAGCGCGCAGCTCAGCGAGGTGGACCTGGCGGATCTCGAGGATGTTCGCGCCATCGTCCCCGCCCAGGGCACCGACATTTTGCTCCATTTCGGAGACAGCGATTTTCTTGCCCGGTATCGCAGCTACCAGCAGCATCTGGGGGAGTGGCGCCAGCAGTACCCCCACCTGAGTGCGATCGATCTCCGCTACGATCGGCAGGTAGTGTTGAAGATGGCGGACGGAGCCGAGAGCGAGGCCAGCAGCGTGGACACGGATCGGAGCAGGGTCAACAGCCTCACCCCGGCGCCGCCGCACCCGGCCGCGCACCCGGCAGCGCATCCGGCCGGGCATGCCGCGCCATTCCACGGCCCGCACCACCCGGCAGGCCATGGCGCCGCCCACGGCTGGAGCCCGCGATGAGCCAGAAGAGCGAACGGCTGATTACCGTACTGGACGCCGGCAGCGCCCGCACCCGCGTGCTGATTGCCGAACTGCACGATGGCGCCCTGCGCTACCGCGGCCATGGCGAGGCCCCCGCCGCCGGGATCCGGCGCGGCGTCATCGCCGACCTCAAGCCGGCCGCCGAGTCCATCAACCAGGCCTCGCTCGCCGCCGAGGCGGTCGCGCAGACCGTCGTTGAGGAGTGCATCGCCGGGATCGGCGGGCCGCACCTTCGCGGCCTCAACTCGGAGGGCGGCATCTCGCTCGGCAGCCGCATGCGCGAGATCGCGCGAGAAGACGTACGCGCCGCGGCGGACCGCGCCCGGGCGGTTTCCCTTGCCTCGGATCGCGAGGTGCTGCACCTGCTCCCGCGCCACTTCATCCTGGACGGGGAGCCGGGCATCCACGATCCTGTGGGCATGGTCGGCCACCAGCTCGAGGTCAGCCTGCACCTCTCCACCTGCTCGGCCAGCGCGCACCAGAGCCTGGTGACCTGCGCAAACCGCGCCGGCCTCTCCGTTGCGGAGACCGTCTACGAGGCGCTCGCGGCAGCCGAGGCTTCGGTGCCGGTCGATGAGCGCGAGCTCGGCAGCTGCCTGATCGACATCGGTGCGGGTTCGACCGAGCTGATCGTCTTCTTCGAAGGCGCGGTCGCCTACACGGCGGTGATTCCGGTCGGCGGGGACCACTTCACCAACGACCTGGCCTGCGGGCTGCACGTCTCGATCCCCGAAGCCGAGTGGATCAAGCACGAGTTTGGCAATGCGGTGGTCACCTCGGTTGCACAGGCGAGCGAGGTGGGCCTGGTCGGCATGCAGGGCCACCAGCCGCGGACGGTCAAGCAGCGGTTTGTGGCCGAGATCATCGAGCCGCGCGCCCGGGAGCTCTTTCACCTGATCCGCGACAGCCTGCGTGCAGGGGGCGTGCTCGAGGCCCTCGGTGCGGGCTGCGTGCTGGTGGGCGGCGGGGCCCGGCTCTCCGGGCTGCTCGATGTGGCGGAAAGCGTGCTCCGGGTGCCGGCGCGCGTGGGGACGCCGGTGCCGCTCTCGCGCATGCCGCAGGCCCTGGTAGCTCCGGAGTACGCAACCCTGGTGGGCCTGCTGCTCTACGGGCATCGCACCAGCCTGGTGCGCGCCGAGCAGCAGGGAAGCCTGCGCGCCCGGTTGCGCACCATCTTTGCGGGGAGCATTTAGGATGAGCCCAACGCGCCGCGCCGAAGCTGCCCTCCCGCGCCTCCCCACCCGGGTCGCCAGCCCGAGCGCAGCCTGGAACCTGCGGCCCTGCTGCCGCTCGCACCACAGCAGACACCACCACCTACCCGGAGAGAACGGATGAGCCAGCCAGAAGAGATGCGGATCCAGTACCACGACGAAGTCCAGCACGGCGCGAAGATCAAGGTGATCGGCGTAGGCGGCGGGGGCGGCAACGCGGTGAACCGGATGATCGCCGCCAGGGTCGAGGGAGTGGAGTTTATCGTGGCCAACACCGATGTCCAGGCGCTGCAGCTCTCCTCGGCGCCGGTCAAGCTGCAGCTCGGCGTCAAGCTGACCAGCGGTCTGGGCGCGGGCGCGAACCCGGACGTGGGCCGCCGCGCCGCGCTCGAAGACTCGGAGAAGATCATCGAGGCGCTCGAGGGCGCGGACATGGTCTTTGTGACCGCAGGCATGGGCGGTGGCACAGGCACGGGCGCGGCTCCCGTGATCGCCTCGCTCGCAAGCGAGATGGGCGCGCTCACCGTCGCCGTCGTCACCCGGCCTTTCGGCTTTGAAGGCAAGCGCCGCATGGCCCAGGCGCAGCGGGGCATGGAGGAGCTGCTCGAGTCCGTCGACACCATGATCGTGATCCCCAATGAGAAACTGCTGGCCGTCGCCCAGGATGCGGGCTTCTTCGAGAGCTTCCGCATTGCCGACGATGTGCTCCGCCAGGGTGTGCAGGGAATCTCCGACATCATCACCATTCCCGGCATCATCAACCGCGACTTCGCCGATGTGAAGACGACCATGGCCGGGATGGGCTACGCGGTCATGGGCACGGCCCAGCGCTCGGGCGAGAACCGGGCCATCGCCGCGGCCCAGGCGGCGATGGCCTCGCCGCTGCTCGAAGACGGCGCAATCGACGGCGCGCGCGGCATCCTGATCAACATCTCGGGCTCCAGTTCGCTCAAGCTCAGCGAAGTCAACGCCGCATCGACGCTGATCCAGAGCGCCGCCCACGAGGACGCCAACATTATCTTCGGCGCGGTGCTCGACGAGATGATGGGCGACGATGTCAAGATCACGGTGATCGCGACCGGCTTTCGCCAGGAATCTTCGCGGGCCAACAAGCATCTGGTGACGGCGCAGGTCCCGGTACGGCAGGCTGGTTCCCTTGCTGCGCAGCCCGCCGCGGGCGCTGCGGAGGACAAGCCGCTCCCGCGCTTTGCGAGCGAGTTCGAAGAGGATGGCGATGGCTTTGGCGCATCCGCTGGGCAGGCGGCGGGCCCGGCGAGCGGCTTTGGAGGCGTGGAGCAGGAGTTCTTCTTCGGGACCGCGGCTGCGTCCACGGCGGCTCCGGCCGACGCTGCGCCGAACCTGCCAGCGCGAGCGCCTTGTTGATGCCGACGGTGTGGCCGTGCTGCATGAGGTCAAGGGCGAAGCGTGCGGGATGGTAGTCCTCTTTCAGCCAGCCTGCGACCGTGGCGTGCATGCGGATGAGTTCGTCCATGCGCGCGTAGACGCGCTCTCGCTCCTTCCCGGGCATGACCACGAGGTCGGCTTCCATGCGGGCGAGGTTCTCGCGGCTGATATCCTCAATAGTTAGCTCGCCG
>CAZZYH010000188.1:0-5879 GCA_964658225.1 Vulcanimicrobiota bacterium
CCTGTCTACGGCCCGGCCACGGCCTGCGCCGCCTGGCCGCGGTTCACCGGCCGATCCGCACCGTGGCCAGCGTTTCTCGTATGCCCTGCGTATAGGCGGTCTTCTCCAGGCCGCCGAGGGCAAGCCTCAGCGCGGAGTCCTCGAGCAGCACCGGGGTCTCCAGGAGGTACTGCATCTCCCGCATGGCCCGCACGTAGGGATTCATCATCGCCACAATGCGCAGCTTCCACGCCGGGGTGATCTCGTAGTTGGGCGGCGTCCCGGCCTCTTTGAAGATCGCCTCGGTCATCGCGACCAGGGTGGTCAGCCCGGCGCCTCCAAGATTCCAGGCCCGGCCCCTGAGGTCTCCGCGATCGAGCATGCGCAGGATCGTGCGGGCCGCGTCCGGGACGTAGACGAACTCGTGCGGCGCATCGGCCGGGCTCATCAGCTGGGCGTGGGCCCGACGCTTGGCCGCCTGGAAGGCGCTCCACAGGTAACTCGCCTCAACATAGGGCCCATAGAAGTCGCCGACCCGCAGCACAGAGGTCTCGAGACCGCCCTTGCCGGAGGCCTCGAGGACCATCTGCTCCTGCTCCCGCCGGATGCGGCCCTTCGCCGTGGGAGCGGCCAGCGGATGGTCCTCGGTCACGCGCTCGGCCTGGGGCGGGCCGTAGGCCCAGCTCGACGAGACCAGCAGCAGGTGGCCCACCCCGGTGTCGCGACAGGCCTGCAGCACGGCGCCGGTAAGCGGCAGGTGTTTTGCAAACTCCCACAGCGGCACGCCGACCAGGTAGATGGCCGTCTGGACGCCCGCGAGCGCCTTGGCGATCGAGGCGGGCTGCTCCGGATCCCAGAGAACCGGCTGCGCGAGCGGATCGGCAAAGCGTACCTGCAGCGCCAGGTGCGACCGGCTGGCTGCGCGGTAAGGGCGGCCGGCCGCGCTCAGCTCGTGGCCGATGGCCCGGCCGAGGGAACCGGTAGCGCCGAGAAGTGCGAGTGTCCCCATATCTCTGGAGTGTACTGTCGGGCCGACGCCCGGGCGGCACCGGAGGCGCAGAGTCACTGCGATGCGCTCGAGCCGGCCGCGCCCGCTCTGTGCCGCGCCCGCCTTTCTGCCGCGCCCGGGGCCGGATGGCGCGCGGGTTGTCATTCAGGGATCGGCGTCGGGGCCGAGGGCCGCGCTCTATTTCTGCACACCGGCTAACGCTTTGCGCTGCAGACACATCCGAAGACCCAGCACGCAAGGAGAAAGCGCATGTTTCTGATCATCGGCATCGTTCTGGTTCTGGCCTGGCTGGGCGGCTTCGTTGTCTTCCACACGGCGGGATTTCTGATTCACCTTCTGCTGATCCTGGCCGTGGTCTCGGTTATCTTCCACTTCCTGCGCGGCTCGCGCACGGCCTAGCCAGCCAGAAAACCCTGTAAGGAAAAAGAAAAGACAAGCGAAGCCAGGCACGCCCGGTGCCGGCTTCGCTCGCCCTGCTCCCGGGTTTGCCGTGGGAAGGTGCAGCCGAAGTGGCTGCGAGCTTTGCTCCGGGAGCAGAGCGGCCGCTTACTCCTGGTAGTGCAGCAGGCTGAACACGTCGTACTGCGGGAACTTGGAGCGGCCCTTCAGGAAATCGAGCTCGATGGCGAAGCCAAGCCCGGCGATCTCGCCGCCCAGCTCCTTCACCAGCTGGATGGTCGCCTCCATGGTGCCGCCGGTGGCGAGCAGGTCGTCGACCAGCACGACCTTCTGCCCGGGCTCGATCGCATCCGCATGCAGTTCGAGTTTGTCGGCGCCATACTCGAGTTCGTAGGTCACGCTGATGGTCCTCGCCGGCAGCTTCTTCGGCTTGCGCACCGGCACAAAGCCCGCATTCAAACGGTAGGCCAGCGCCGGTCCGAAGATGAAGCCCCGCGCCTCGATGCCCAGCACCAGGTCGATCTCCTTGCCGATGTAGTGCGCCGCAAGCGCATCGATCAGCGCTGCGAAGCCGACCTTGTCTTTGAGCAGCGTGGTGATGTCATAAAAGAGGATGCCCGGTTTGGGGAAGTCGGGCACGGTGCGAACCAGTTCCTTGAGCGGTTCGCAGTCGATCGTGGTGGTGGCAGGGGTATAGGGCATCAGGTGTTACCAGGCTCCTTCAATGGTGAACGACTTGAGGTTCGAGGCTTCCTGCTCGTCCAGCAGGTGCTCCACAATGTGGTCGACGCGGCTGCCGCGGGAGCCGCGATCAAGCGCCGAGCGCAGCTCGGCCAGCTCTTCAGCCGACCCGGCAGCCACCACTTCGACCGCGCCTTCTTCGGTATTGCGCACCCAGCCCCGCAGCCCGAGCCCGGCTGCTTCGCGATGCACGAACCAGCGAAAGCCCACACCCTGCACCCGGCCCTGCACGAGATAGTGGCAAACCATAGAGATCCCTCAAGTGTTGCAGATGCGCGCGCAAAGACCAAACGCCGGGGCGGGGGAGCGGCGCCCCCCAGGCTGCCCGAGCCAACAGGGACCAACAGGGAGAAGACCGGAGCCGTCGCCCGCAGAGAGAGAAAGCGCGGCCTTAGAGCAGGTCGAGCCGTTCCCGGCGCAGGCCCTTGAAAGCATGCGCGCTTGCCGACAGGATGTCTGACGGGATCCGCTTCAGATCGCTCAGACGATGCGTCTTGAGGTCATAGAGCGCGCGGTGCAGGGGAGCCAGCCCGAAGTAAAGCATGGCCAGATGCGCCTTGCGCTCCCACACCAGGTAGCGCATCATGCTGGTCCGGAAGCGTGCCTGCTGCGTGTAGCGATAGCGGAAATCCTCCACCTCTCCCGTGCGGATGGGAGGGCAGTGCTTGTTGACGAGCGAGGGGACGTACTGGATCCGGAAGCCCTTGCGCAGGAGTTGCGAACACAGATCCATGTCTTCGTAGCCGTAGACCAGAGACTCGTCAAAGGCAGCGACCGAAAAGGCACGCCTGGGAATGCAGTTGCAGTTGAGATTGATGGTGCGCAGGACGCCGTCTTTCGGAATCCTGACGAAATGCCCCCAGAAGGAGGGGTTCTTGGGCGCGCTTCTGCCCGCGTACTCGATCACATCGCCGCTGACCAGGGTGCGGCCGTCCAGTTGCGGAAGCAGATCGTGCAGTTGCTCGAGAAAGTCCGCCGATACCACCGCGTCGTCATCGATCAGAGAGACGTATTCGGTATCCACCCGGGCGATGACCGCGTTGCGGTTGGCGCAGAGCCCGCGTTTGGGTCCCTGCGAGTACCGTACGAAGCTGAAATCGCGGCAGACCGCGGAAGCGGCCGCCGGATCCTCACTATCATCGGAGACAAAAACGACGCCCGGCAGAACGCGCCCGCCCGCAATCGATTCGAGCAGACGCCGCAGCTGGACCGGACGATCTCGGGTGCAGACGCAAATGGATAGAGTCGACATGGCGATTGTGGAAACTCCTGGCTCTCCCAGCCTTCCGCAAGACCCCGGGGCTGCCTTGCTCCATGGAACAAAGCCGGCCGGTGTGGCCAGGACCCCTCACGCGGCCACCGGGCAGCATCGTCGGTATGGTTGCTGCGCCTCCGGCTAAGCAGGCGCGAAGCGAAAACACGAACCGGGTACGGGTTCATTGGGGTTGATTCCATCAAACAATGGCCCTAGACAGTATCGGATACAACGGGCGCATGCCGGCATGGAAACCCCTTCCAATTCCGAGCGAGACGAGAAAAATCACCGCCTGTTCTCCAAATTTTAGCAATGCGCAGCCAAGGAAATCGATGGTCTGGGGCAGGCGAGCGGCGAGAAAGCCCGCTCGCCTGCGGGCGGCGCACCGGGGGCGACGCGCAGAGGAGCCCCTTTGCCGGGAGCGCAGAGGCCTCGCGTCTTAGGCCGATTCGAGTTCGGAGAGCGCCAGCGTCAAGGTGCGCACGGTGTTCGCGTCGCGCTGCTCGCCGAAGCCGTTCACGGTCGCCAGAGCCTTTTCGATCGCCTCGCGCAGCTCCTGCTGGTGCTGGGCGCCGAAGCCGCGCACCGTCCGCAGCAGGGCCACGCTCGCATGGAAGAAGATAAAGGGATGCTCGACGCCCATGCGCTCGACCAGCCACGGCACGTACTGCATCTCCGGCGCCAGCTGCAGGATACATACCGCGGCGAGGCGTTTGCCGGGCGAAGAGGGATCGGCATGGAACTCAGGGAGGAACGGGTCGGCCGCCAGCGCCAGGGTGCGCATCTTGGCCGCGACCGCATTCATGGCCTTGGTGCGCTCGGGGCTGGAGGGCATGGACGCACGCGTGCTCTCGTACTCCTGGGCAAAGCCGAGCATCCGGTTGTGGATCGAGTCTAGGACTTCGGCCCGGATGCTGTCCGCAGGCGCTTTATCGAGCAGGCTGCGGACCCGGTTGGCCGCCTGCACCTCGCGCGCCGGGATCGTCGCCCCGAGCTGCTGTTCGGGTATGGTGTAGCTGGTTTGCTGCTCGCGGGCGCTCGATTCGGACTCATCGAGCTGGGCTTGCACGCTGCGATCAAACTCGATCTGCCAGATGCGCACCTTGCCGGAAGAGGCGGCGATGGCGACGATGGCGGTGAACAGCTCGCGGGCCGGCTCGCGGAAGCAGTAGAGCACCACGCCCACCAGGACCGGCCAGGCGATCGCGCCCAGGATCGCCGCCACGCCGGTGAGCACGCCCGGCCCGAACAGCAGAGCGGGCATGGTCTCGAAGAGCGGCAGCGCGCGTGCCAAGAGCATAAAGTGCGATCCCTGTAGGTAAGCTTGGAGCAGGATGGCTATTCGTCCGAGCGCGCACGACGGGGGAGCGACTCCGGCTCATGCGCGCCGGCCGGCGTCGTCGGGGCAAACCCCTGCAGCACCCAGGCTGTAACGCTGACCAGAACCCCGAGCAAAGTCAGCAGCAGGCCCAGGCGACCCATCAATGCGAAGAGCGGCTGCACGGAAACATCCGGCGCATAGCCCAGGGCATGTGTCGTGTACACGGAGGCCAAGCAGATCACGCCGATGGCCAGCGCCACTGTCCCTACCAAGCGAAGCCGTCGTAACCCTCGATGCCAGCTCATTGCCATTGATAGTAGCCGGGGGCCTGGGCCCGGGCAAGGTGACGGGGGAGACCGGGCTGCCCTGGCGTCTGATTCACCGCCGGTCTGCTAGGGGCGAGGGAGACCGCCGAGTTTCGAGCCGGGCGCGGCAGGGTCGGGGTCATTGTGGGTCTGGTTGCTGTGCGTATCGTGGCCGCAGCAGGGTCTGGCCGCTGTCATCAGGCCCCGCCGCGCATCGGGGGCCCACGGCGAGCCGGCACCTTAGGCGCGGGACAGGTACACGCCCTCCGCCGTATCGACCCGAATCTTCTCCCCTTCATTGATAAACGCCGGGACGTTGACGACCAGGCCCGTCTCCAGGCGCGCAGGTTTGGTGACCGAGGAAGCGGTGGCGGACTTGAGCCCCGGCTCGGTCTCGATCACCGTCAGCTCGACGGTCTGCGGCAGGTCAATACCCACGGGCACGCCATCGATGATCGAAACCGTAATCTGGAGATTGGAGGTCAGGTACTCGACCGCGTCGCCGATGGTCTCCCGCTTGAGGTTGGTCTGCTCATAGGTACGGGTGTCCATGAAGTAGTAATCGTCGCCATCGCTGTAGAGAAACTCCATGGAAACTTCATCGACGATGACGCGCTCGATCGGGTCCGGGGAGCGAAAGCGGTGCTCGAACATGGAGCCGGTGCGCAGGTTGCGCAGCTTGGCCTGGATAAAGGCGCGCAGGTTGCCGGGCGTGCGGTGTTCGACGGCGAAGACCGTGTGCAGCTCGTTGTTGAACTTGATGATCATGCCGGGACGCATCTGGGTGGCGGGCATCGCCATAGGGAAAAGCTCCTTGCGGGTAAGGCTGAGATGGTGTGCGGTGCACAGACGGCGAGCGGAGGACCGGAT
>CAZZYH010000189.1:0-5843 GCA_964658225.1 Vulcanimicrobiota bacterium
CGATCTCTTGGTCTGGGGTTCGGTCTGGAGCTTGTCCCCGAGCTTGGTCTGGGGCTCGGCCCGCCGGGGGCTGAGTTACGCTGCCCCGGGGGGGGCACGCCGCCACCGAGGCTGTGGACGGCAGAAGCAGCAGCGAAGAATTTGCAGAAGCCCGGCTGTCCGAATGGTCGGGACGGGCAGATTTGAACTGCCGACCCCTCGCACCCCAAGCGAGTGCTCTACCAGGCTGAGCCACGTCCCGACAGGGGCTTCTCCAGTGAGAAGTTTACACGACTTCGAGGCCTGGCGGAGACCCGGGGCGCCACTAGTGAGCCGGTGGCACGTAGTCCTGCGGCAGGCTCGCGCCTTCTCCAAAGAAGTACCCCTGCATCTGCTCCACCAGGAACTCCTGGGCCTGCGGGGTCCAGGGCTGCAGACGGTACTCGTTGAGGAGCATCTTCTGATGTTCGACCCACTCCGACCATGCCTTGCGCGAGACGTTGTTGTAGATCTTGTGGCCGAAGTCCGAGTCGAACGGCGGTTCATCGAGGCCGTCCATCTCCTGCTTGTAACGCGCGCAAAATACCTTGTGTGCCATGCGGTGTGCTCTCTCCTGCTCTCATTGTAAGCGGCTAGCCCCAGGCATCGACGGTGACGAAACGGAACTCCCGCAAGCGCAGACGATGGATCAGCATGGGGACCACGGTCACGGTCGCGGCGCGCGGCGCACCGACGCCGCCCGGTCCCCCGTCGTGGAGCAGCAGGTTTGATCCGCGGCCGGCGCGCTTGTTGCTTGCAATGCTGCGGTTCAGGTTCGCAAAGATCGCGTCCGGCAGGTCGCCCGGCCGCCAGTCATAGCCGGTCGCATTCCACAGGACCGGCACCAGCCCCAGGGCCCGCGCCGCGCGCAGAATGTCTGGCCGGCGGCCCGCATACGGCGGCCGAAAGTAGCGTACCGGCGCGCCCAGCGTATCCTCGAGCAGGCAGTTGCAGTCGGAGAGCTCGGCACGGGCGCGGCCGAGCGACTGGTACATCAGGTTGGGGTGACGCATCGTGTGGTTGCCGACCAGGTGGCCGGCAGCATGCACCTGGCGCGCCAGCCACGGCAGCTGGCGCACATAGTCGCCGACCATGAAGAAGGTGGCGCGCACCTTGTAAAGCGCCAGGTACTCGAGCAGCTCCTGGGTGTAGCGCTCGTTCGGCCCATCGTCGAAGGTCAGCGCGAGCTCGTGCCAGTCTCTGCCGGCGACCAGGGTGGGACCAAAGAGCTGCGAGGTAGGCCAGCGCCCGAAGTAGGCATAGGCGCCAGCCGCCAGGCCCAGCGCACCGGCACCCGCGAGGGTCGCATCGATCGGAGTCAGCGGCATGGGCACCAGTGTACCCGGGCAGCGGGGCGCAGGGCCGGGCCGCTGCGTCCCGGCGCGCGCAGCGACCCTGGTTGCCGGGTCTGGTTCGGGCGCGTCGGAGTTCTTCAGGCCGCGCGGTCCGGGCCCTTGCCGGCGGGGCCGGTCAGGGGATCAGGGTCGGGGATCAGGGTTTGGGATCATCCCGACCGCGTTTCCCGCCGCCGAGAGAAACCCGTTGCTGGACCGGCGCAGCCGGCGCCCGATGCGCCGGGCGCGCGGGGGGCAAGTCGGGCAGGCGATGGCCGAGCCCAGGGCCGCTCCTCTAGAATGCGCTGGGATCGACAATTGAGAATCGCGTTCGACGCGTTCTGGAGGATTTCCTTTGCGAGTAGGCCTGATGACGCGCGAGTACCCGCCCCACGTGTATGGCGGCGCCGGTGTGCATGTGGAGTATCTGAGTCGCGAGCTGGCGAAGAAGATCGAAGTGGAGGTGCACTGCTGGGGCACGCAGTCGGTCGATGAAGGCAACCTGCATGTGCGGGGCGCCGAGCCCTGGGCGCTGATCGGCCAAAGTACGCAGGAGAAGTTCAAGGCCGCTCTGGAAACGCTGACCTTGAATATCGCGCAGATGACCGCGATCGCCAAGATCGACATTGTGCACACGCACACCTGGTACGTGTCGATGGCCGGGTTTCTCGCCAAGAAACTCTACGGTATCCCCTTCGTGCTGACCACGCACTCGCTCGAGCCGCTGCGTGCCTGGAAGGCGGAGCAGCTGGGCTCAGGCTATGCGATGAGTTCCTGGATGGAGCGCACGGCGATCCTCGATGCGGATGCGGTCATTGCCGTCTCCCAGGGAACCAAGGCAGATATCCTGCGCGCCTACCCTGAAGTCGATCCGGCGCGGGTGCATGTGATCTACAACGGGATCGATCTGGCCGAGTATCAGAAAACTGCCTCCACGTCGGCGCTGGTCAAGTATGGCGTCGATCCTGCGCGACCCTATGTTTTGTTCGTCGGCCGCATTACGCGTCAGAAGGGGGTCACGCACCTGGTCGAAGCCATCCGGTATCTGCCTGCCGGGACCCAGGTCGTGCTGTGCGCGGGTGCGCCCGATACGCCCGAGATCGCGGCCGAGATGCGGGACAAGGTCGCGGCGGCGACGGCGATCAGTCCTCGCGTGGTCTGGATCGAGAAGATGGTGACCAAGGCCGAGGCGATCGAGCTTTATTCGAATGCAGCGGTGTTCTGTTGCCCCTCGGTCTACGAGCCCTTCGGCATTATCAATCTCGAGGCGATGGCGTGCCGTGCGCCGGTGGTGGCCAGCGCCACGGGCGGCATTCTGGAAGTGGTCGTGGATGGAGAGACCGGCTACCTGGTGCCGTTCGAGCAGGATCCGGTCACCAGCTTTCCGCTCGCCCCGGAGACATTTGCGCGTGACCTGGCGGAGAAGATCTCGGTGCTGCTCGCGGATCCTGCCCGGGCCAGACAGTTTGGAGAGGCGGGGCGCAGGCGTGTGGAGCAGATGTTTGCCTGGACCGCGATCGCCGAGCAGACGATCGCGTTGTACGAGCGGTTGATCGGGGCGGGGAAGCAACAGTAGGCCCGCTTCGCACGCAAGCGAGGGCGGGGTCCCCCGGTCTCAAAGCCACGCCGCGGGGCACCCTTGCCGGGGCGTGGCTTTGTCAGGCCGGGGAACGGTGAGTGCTGAAACCGGCACACTCATCGACGCATCGGAGAACTCCACAAGGCATCCGCTACTTAGGCAGCTTCGCCGACCCGGTTACTGCAAACTTCGTCTCCGACCCGGCCGCGGTCTCTCCCGGCTGCGCCCCGCCGATCGAGAGCAAATAGTTGCCCGGCAGCACAGACCGCTCGCCCGCCGCATCCACGCTCGAGAGCGAGCGCGCACTGATCTCGAGAGGCACCTGGCGGCTTTCTCCCGCACCAAGATGCACGCGCGAGAACGCGACCAGCGCGTGCACCGGCCCGTCACCCTGCGGCGTCTTGAGGTAAGCCTCGACGACTTCGTCGCCGGCTCGCTTGCTGGTATTTGTCACCGTGACGGTAGCAGTAAGCGGCTGCCCCGCGGCCACCGAGGCAGCAGACAGCCGGACGGGGCTGTACTGGAACGTCGAATAGCTCAAGCCATACCCGAAGCCCCATAGAGGGGTGCCGGTAAAGTACCGGTAGGTCCGGTTCTTCATCGAGTAATCTGTAAACGCCGGCAGCTCGTCGGTGCTGGCGTAGAAGGTGATCGGGAGCCGGCCGGCGGGGTTGTTCAATCCAGCCAGCGTCTGGGCAATGGCCGTTCCCCCTTCCACGCCCGGGTACCAGGCCGAGAGGATCGCCGCCGCGTGCTCCTTGGCCCAGGTAAGGGCAAGGGCGCTGCCGCTCATCGAAATCACCACCACCGGCTTACCCGTGGCAGCCACCGCTTCGAGCAGCTTCTGCTGCGAGCGAGGCAGATCGACGCTGGTGCGGTCCCCGCCGGCGAAGCCTTCGACCTGGATCGCCATCTCCTCGCCCTCGAGCCGGGGCGAGAGCCCCACAAAGGCCAGCACCAGGTCAGAAGCCCTGGCTGCGGCAACCGCCTCGTCCAGCTGCGCCTGCGCAGGCGCCTCCCACTGCAGCACCAGGCCGCCGCCGGCGCGGTCGCCCGAGTGCGCAAACTCGACCGTCAAAGCGTGCGGCTTCGTATCCGCGAAGTCCACTGCAAAGCGCGCCGCGACCGGCGACTTCATGACCGGCGGCGCGGTGGGCGAGGCGCCGGGCGCGACCTTGAAAGCGCCCATCTGCAGGTCGCCCTTGTTCAACTCGCCCTCCGACAGCACCTTGCCATCGAGCACAAAGCGGTACTGCTCGCTCGGCGAGTAGGGAAAGCCTTCATTGAGGTCCTGCACGATGAGCGTGTACTTGCCCGCGGCGGGCGCGGCCAGGGTACCGGTCCAGCGAACGGAGTAGTCGTGCGTCTTGATCTCGGGCACGGGGAACGAGTCGCGCCAGTTGTACTGGATTTCGGGATCGGTGCGGGTGGCCACCGGCCGCCCGGCCCAGTCCGGCGTGGCGAAGAACTCGGTCTTCAAGCCTGCGCCGAAGGCGGTACGCGGCACCGGCACGGGCGTTCCTTCGGCCAGCGTCGAGCCCTGCGCGTAGTGGATCGTCGCGCCGGCGAACTGGCTGCGCAATCCGTCCAGCGGGTAGACGGGGCGCACCGCGGTGCCGTTGTAGTTGCCTTCGAGGGAGCCGAGCAGATCGGCGGTCGCCCCGACCACGGCAAGGCTGCGCGGCGTATGCAGGAGGGGGAGGATGCCGTTGTTCTTCAGCAGCACGATCGACTCGTTGGCCGCCTTGAGGGCCACCGCGCGGTGCGCCTCCGACGCGTTCTCCGAGAAGGGAATCCGGTTGAGGGGGTTTTGCGGATCAAACATGCCCAGCTCGAAGCGCCCCGTGTAGAGCCGCTCGGCCGAGCGGGTGACCAGCGTCTCCCCCACCACGCCCTGGCGCACCGCGTCGGCGAGCGTGTTGAAACCCGGCGACCAGATGCTGCAGGACAGATCGGTGCCGGCCTCGATCGAGAGCGCCGCCGCGTGCAGAATATCGGGCGCATTGTGATGCCCGTTGGTCACATCGACGATCGCTCCGCAGTCGGAAACGACCGAGCCCTTGAACCCCCAGGCGCCGCGCAAATGGTCGCCGAGCAGCATCGTGTTTTCGCAGGCTGCGTGCCCGTTGATCGCGTTGTAGGCGCACATGACGGATTTCACGTGGCCCTCGGTGACGGTCTGGCGAAAGGCGGGCAGGTAGGTCTCTTCGAGGTCCCGGGGGCTCACGTCCACGTTAAAGGTGTGGCGCTGCGACTCGGGACCGCTGTGCACGGCAAAGTGCTTGCTGGTAGCGATCACCTTCGGGTGGTCGGGGTCCGGGCCCTGCATCCCCTCGATAAAAGCCGAGCCCATGCGGCCGGTCAGCAAGGGGTCTTCGCCGTAGGTCTCCTGGCCGCGGCCCCAGCGCGGGTCGCGAAAGATGTTGATGTTGGGCGACCAGAAGGTGAGCCCGTAGAAGATGCGGTGGTTGCCTTCGCGCTGGGCCTGGTTGTACTTGGCGCGCGCCTCGGTCGAGATGATGTCGCCCATCTGCCGGACCAGGGAGGGGTCCCAGGTGGCGGCCATGCCGATGGCCTGGGGAAAGACCGTCGCGTAGCCCGCGTTGGCCACACCGTGCAGGGCCTCGCTCCAGGTTTGATAGTCGGGGATGCCGAGCCGGGGGATCGCGGTGGCGTAGTCCTCCAGCTGCTGGGCCTTTTCGTCGAGCGTCATGCGCGAGACCAGATCGTGGGCGCGTTCGGCGGCGGGGAGCGAGGCGTTCTGGTAGGCGGGTAGAGTTGCCTGCGCAAAGGCGGTCGGAGCGGAGAGGGCGAGGGCGGCGGCGAGAAAACGTTTCATTCGGTGAGAACCCCTGACAGCAGAGAAGAATACACGACCCGGCAACCGACCTGCATCTTCGGCAGGCGCGCCC
>CAZZYH010000190.1:0-5824 GCA_964658225.1 Vulcanimicrobiota bacterium
ATCCCGGATGCCGACTCCGGATGCCGAAACAGGAAATCCGCTGCTCCACCGAGATGCCCGTCCCCCCTCCGGGGCCCGGATTGGTCGCTCAGCTCGGGCCCTTGACGAGCCTCGCTGCACGCATCAACTTTCTCGCTCCCGCGAGCCGCGCCCGCAGGCTGCCCGCGTGCAGAGCCTCGATGAGTCCGGCAAAAAACGGGACATGCGCCGCGCCGGTGGGCTGAAAAGCGCGACGGCTTCGACTGCGCTGCCGCAAAATCACCTTGGGCGCCGTCATCGCCAGCAGCCCGTCCGGCCCGCGTGTGGCCCCGTAGCCGCTCTGCTTGCGGCCCCCGAAGCTCGCCCGTGGATCGGCCGTCGGGACGATCATGTCGTTGATCAACACGGTGCCGGCGGTGAGGCGCGATGCCAGCAGCTCTGCTTCCTTTTCCGGACCGAAGATCGCCGCCGTCAGCGCGTAGGGGCAGGCGCGATTTGCGGCCACAGCCGCGTCCAGGCTTTCCACCTGCAGAACGGAGAGCAGGGGCGCGAAGATATCCACCTGCGCGATCCGCATCTCCGGGCTCACCTCGGCAATCAGGGTAGCGCCCGCTGTATTTTCGGCCGCGGCGTCGGTGCCGTTCACCAGAACCTTGGCGCCGTAGAGCGTCGCCTCGGCTACCAGATCGTGCAGCAGGGCGCGGGTGCGCTCGGGCACCGGAACGGGAGCCAACCCGGCGAGCGCGGTCGCCAAGGGAACCAGGAGCTGTTCTGCAACGCGCTTGGTTACAAACAGCCGGCGCGGCGCCATGCAGGTGGCCGACCCGTTCAAACGCAGGGCGAAGACCAGCGCGTCGACCACGCGCGCGAGGTCGGCGCCTTCGAGAACGAAGACCGCATCACAACCAGACAGCTCGACGATCGCCGGCGTGGCCGTCTCGGCCAGCTCACGCAGCACCGCGCGGCCCGTCTCCGCGGAACCGGTCAGCACCACCCTGTCGACACCCGCATGGATGGCTGCTGTCGCGCTCTCCACATCGTTGCCGAGCACCGTCAGCAAAGCGCGATCGAGTCCCGAGGCAACCAGCATGCGGCGCAGCGCGACGGCCACCCCCTCGCCTCCGGGCGCAGGCTTCCACAGGACCGCATTGCCGGCAGCAAGGGCCTGCAGCGCCTGCACGCCCGGCAAAAACAGCGGGTAGTTGCCCGGCCCGATCACGAGCACCACGCCCAGCGGATCGCGCCGCGTCTCCACCGTTACGCCGCCCAGCCAGGCCGGCCGCGATGCCGCGCTCTCGATGCGCGGCGCAAGCAGGAACGCCGCCTCGCGCTCCAAGAAACGGCAGGCTTCGACCAGCGGCAATACCTCGGAGACGAGCGTGTCGGCGCCGCTGCGGAACAAGCTGCCGGGCATCTCGACGGGCACCGTGGCCGCGAGCGCCTCCGCGCCCGAGGCGACCTCATGGCGCAGCTTGCGGAGCACCCGCAAACGCTTGGCCGGCGGGAGCACAGCCCAGCGCCGTTGCGCCTCACGCGCGGCAGCCACCAGGCTCTGCATGGCGAAGTCGGCCTTGATCTGCCTGTCCTCGGCGAACACCGGCTAGCTTACCGTCTCGTAGATCGATCCGGGAGGCGGCACGCCGGGGGCAACCGGCTCGGTGTTCCACATCGGCTCAAGATGCAGATCCTCGAGCAGCAGACGGGAGGTGATCCGGGCCGACTCGAAGATGACCGGCAGGCCGCTGCCCGGGTGCGTGCCGCCACCCACCAGGTACATCCCGTCTACATCCTCAAAGCGGTTGTGGGGGCGCATGTGCAGCATCTGGCGCAGGCTGTGGGCCATGCTGAAGGTGGCCCCGCGGTAGAGCCCGAAGTCCTCGTTCCAGCTCTTGGGCGTCAGGCATTTTTCGACGCGGATGCGCCGCTCCAGATCCGTAATGCCTATCTTTTTCAGTTGCTCGATGGCCAGACGGCGAAAGGCCGGCTGCGCCGCTTCCCAGTCCACCGACCCGGTGTCATGGGTAACGGGCAACAGCACATAGAGCGTGCTCATGCCGTGCGGCGCGAGGGTCTGGTCGGTTACACAGGCATTCTGCACATAGAAGGACGGGTCATCGGAGAGCTTGTGATCGTCCTCGATGTCGCGCAGGTTCCGGCGATAGTCCTTGGCCAGGTAAATGGTGTGGTGGGAGACGTCATCGTACTGGCCCTCGATGCCGAGATAGAGCATGAAGGTCGAGCACGAGAAGCGCTTGGAAGCAATCTTCTTGTCCGTCCATTTGCGGCGCAGGCGATCCGGCACCATCTTGCGCATGGCATCGGCAAAGTCGGCATTCATGACGATGGCATCGGCACCGAGGGTACGGGCGTGGGTGCGCAGACCGACCGCGCGGCGGCCCTCAAAGAGCACCTCTTCGACCGGCTCGTTGAGCAGGATGCGCACGCCCTGGCTCTCGGCCACGCGCGCCATCGCCTTGGTCACAGCGCCACAGCCGCCGATGGGATGAAAGACGCCATGCTCGTACTCGAGAAAGGAAAGGATCGAGAACAGGCTGGGGCAGGAGAAAGGCGACATGCCGAGATACTTCGATTGGAAGCTGAAGCCCAGGCGAATGCGATCGTCCTGAAAGTGCGAGCGCAGGTCCTGGTCGAGCGAACGCCACGGCCGCAGCAGCGGCAGCAAACGCAGCATATCCGGGTGCATCAGGTCGCGCCAGGATTCGAACGGGGTTTCGAGAAAAGGGATGAACTTTTCGAGCTTCTCGCGGTTGTCGAGGATGAAGCGGCGAAAACCGGCCGCGTCGGGGGGAGAGAGTTTGCCGATCGCCTCGGCCATCCGCTCGACATTCGGCGTGGCCAGCAGTTCACCGCCTTCGCCGAAGACCAGGCGATACTGGGGATCGAGCCGCTCCATGGGGATCTCTGCTTCGAGATCGAAGCCCGCCGCTGCAAAGATCTCGCGCAGCACGCGCGGGTAGAGAAAGAACGTGGGTCCGGTGTCGAAGCGAAACCCATCCTGTTCGATCGTGGAGGTGCGCCCACCGACGACGCCGCGCTTCTCGACCACCGTGACCTCGACGCCGGAGCGAGCGAGCAGGATCGCAGACGCAAGACCGCCGGGTCCCGCGCCGACAATAACAACCTTCTCCATTTGCTTCATCGTGTGGTTCTGTCTCCTGCAGGGGGCAGGCTCTCCCTGCCGCAGCGTTTCGGCTCGGCCGGGCAGGCGGCTTCCTTGAGTCACTCCATCTAAACAGATCAGATGGCGCTTTGATAGATGTGTGAGCACCGAGCCGAGCGATGCTTTTGTTATGACGAAAGCAGTTCTGGCGCGGGGGCGGTCTTGCGCCTGTTCTACGCCTGTCGAAGGAGCCGAGCCGCGGGGGAGATTCGTTGCTCGCGCCGCCCTTCTGTCACCGGCGCGGTGACCAAAAAAGGAACACAACGGGAAAAGCCGGTCCGCTTTGCGCAGGGCACTCGGCGCAGGTCCGTTTTGCGCAGGGCGCTTTGCGCAGAGCATTTCGCGCAGGCCGCAGATCGCTTTACGCAGCGGGCTTTTGCGCAGGGTCGGCCTTGCTTAGGTCGCTCTGCGCCTTGCCCGAGAGGTCGGCGCGCTTCGCCATGGAGCGCAGGCCCGAGATTGCCCCCCCCGGTGTCAGCGCGTCAGATCGACACCCTTTGGTTGCTCCCGAGCATGCGGGCCATCGCACGCGCGGCCGAGCGCCCGTGCTCGACCAGGTTCGGCAGACCCACGCCCTGGTAAGCGTTGCCGACCAGCCTCAGTCCGGGCATCTGGTCCATACGACGCTCCAAGCTCTGCATACGGCCCGGATGCCCGACAGCGTACTGCGGCAGAGAGCTTGGCCAGCGGCGAACGACCGTGTAGCTGGCAGCGGGCAGCGGGCCGAGCAGGCGGGAAAACTGCACCCGGGCGGCTTCGGCGATCTGGGCGTCGGGCCATGCGAGCATCCGCGGGGCAGCCAGGCCGCCGAAAAACCCGCGCAGGAACACGGCTCCCTGGGGCGCGCGCGCCGAAAATTTCTGGTCCATAAACGTCCCGGCGAGCAGGCTCGGCGCGGAGGCGAGCGCCTCCGATGGCGGCACCAGGAAGCCAAAACCGCGCGGGATGCGGAGCTTCGCGGCGGCGGCCGGCTCGTAGGCGAGCGCGACCACGATCGCCGACGTGGCCTCCATGGCCAGCAGCGCGGCGGCTTCTGCGTCGAGCGGGGCCAGCAGCGCGCGCGTGACGTGGGCCGGGGTGGCCAGGATGATCGCGTCGAAGGCCAGCTCCTGCTCGCCGGAACCAGCCGCGGCGCGCCCGGCCTCGGCCACCCGCAGCAGCCAGCCGGGGCGCGCGCCATCCGTGGCCTGCGGACGCAGTCCGGTCAGGCGCGCACCCAGACGAATGCTTCCCGGCGCAAGCGTGGCCGCCATGCGCTCGACCAGGGTGCCGAGCCCGGCGCGAAGGCTGGTGAAGATCGGCTCCGGGCCGCCCTGCGCAGACTGGCGCGCGGCCGCGCGCTGCATCACCGCTGTGACCAGCGAGCCGTGGTCCCGCTCCATGCGTACGAACGGGGCGAGCACTGCCTGCGCGCTCAGCTTCTCGATGTCGCCGCCGAAGACCCCGGCCAGCAGCGGCCCGGCGATGCTCTCGGTCGCCTCGTCGCCGAAGTGGCGTCGCACAAAACTGCTGACCGACTCGTCTTCATCCTGCTGGGCGGCAAACTGCTTCAGCTCCTCGGCACGCCTGGGCTCGCGCAGGTAAGCCAGCCGCGCCTGCCAGCTGAAGAGCGGGGACTCGAGCACCGGGGCCCAGCGGGTGGGGACCATCATGCGCATGCCGTCGGGCATGGGAACGAGCTCGCCGCGGTGCCCGGCGCCGAAGCGGGCCAGATAGTTCCGCCGCCGGGCATCGTTTGAGTAGATCAGCTGGTCCCCGAGGCCGAGCTCGATCGCGAGCTCGCGTGCCGCGGCCTTGTCCGAGACCCAGGAGTCGGGGCCACACTCGATGACGAACGGCTCACCCGCAGCGGAGTGGATCGTGACGGTCTCCACCGTGCCACCCAGCCGCTGCGAGGCTTCCAACAGGGTGACCGTGACGCCGGGTGTGCGAGTCAGTTCGTAGGCGGCAGCCATGCCGGCCATCCCTGCGCCGATCACCGCAATCTTCGTCATCGCACGCTAACCCTCAGCCTTGTCATCGGCCGGCAGAGGCCCGGCGAGGGACGCGCGCGCGAAGGTCAATGCGCCTCTGCCAGCACCGGCGCAGCGGCCAGCCGAGCCAGCCCGCCTTGTGCCAGGTCGACGAGCGCCTCGGTCAGCAACGGCGAGTCGTTCAGAGAAGCCGGCCGCTCGAGCCGTATGCCCAGGTTCTCGGCAAACTCGCGGAACGCGATATCGATGTCATAGAGAATCTCGACGTGGTCGCAGAGAAAGCCGATGGTATGCAGCACGACCGCGCGCACACCCTGGGCGTGCAGGGCGGTCAGCGTGTCTTCGACGGTCGGGCCGATCCAGGGGCCGCCGGCCATGCCCTGGCTCTGGAAGGCGAAGTACCAGCGGTCGGGGCCGAGGCCGGGGATGCGCTCGGCGACCAGCGCTGCGGTGCGCTTGGCGTCGAGCGGATAGGGGTCGGGCGGCAGGGGGGGTCGCCCGGTGCGGGCCGGGACCTCGGCCGCGGAGAGCACCCAGGCGGCGGGCTCGTGCGGAGGCGCAGGGGTCGCGGTGGGGGGCGCGGTACCGGCTGCGGGTGAGGTGCCTGCGCCGGGCGCTGCCGGCAAGGGCAGGTCCATGGTTGCTTCGGCGGCTCGCGCCACCGGGGCTGCTTCGGCGGCTTGCGCCACCG
>CAZZYH010000191.1:0-5670 GCA_964658225.1 Vulcanimicrobiota bacterium
GACTTGCAAAAACGCGGTTCTGCATCAACAAAGGCTCCTCAGCAAAGCTGCCCAGATTGTAACGGCTGGCCTTGTCCCCGCTGCAACAGGAGGCCGGGAAAGCTGCAGCGCGCCTCGCTTTTGCCGCCGGCAGCCGCCAGCGCTTGGCCGGCTGGAACAGGTTCTCGGGATCCCAGACCGGGGAGCACCCGCGGCGTCGTAAACTATCGGTATGGCAATCACCCGCGCAGAGGCTCTCGATTACTTTCGCTCCGACGACCTGATCGGGCTCGGCATGGAAGCCGACGCGATGCGGCGCAAGCTGCACCCCGAGGGCGTGGTGACCTACATCATCGACCGCAACATCAACTACACCAACTTCTGCACCGAGTACTGTACGTTCTGTGCCTTCTACCGGCCCCTCAAGGGCAAGCTCGCGAGCGAAGGCTACATCCTCGACTTCGAGACGATCTACGCCAAGATCGCCGAGACGCTCGAGATGGGCGGCACCGGCGTGCTGATGCAGGGCGGCCTGCACCCCGACCTCAAAATAGAGTGGTTTGAGAAGCTGCTCCGCGGCATTCGCGAGCGGTTCCCGTCGATCTGGCTGCACTGCCTGTCGGCATCGGAGATCCTGGCCATCGCCGAGTACTCCGAGCTCTCGCTGCGCGACACGATCATGCGCCTGCGCGATGCCGGTCTGCAGTCGATCCCCGGCGGCGGGGCGGAGATTCTCGACGACGAGGTCCGCTTCAAGATCGCCCGGCTCAAGTGCCGGACCGAGGACTGGCTCGCTGTGCACCGCACCGCCCACCAGCTCGGCATGCGGACCACCGCGACCATGATGTTCGGCGTGGGCGAGACGGTCGAGCACCGGGTAAACCACTTCGAGCAGGTCCGGCGGCTCCAGGAGGAGACCGGAGGCTTTACCGCGTTCATCCCCTGGAGCTTCCAGCCCAACAACACCGCGCTCGGCGGCCGCGGCTGGGACGAGGCGACCGCGGTTGAGTATCTGAAGGTGCTGGCCATCTCACGGCTCTACTTGTCGAACATCGAGAACGTGCAATCGAGCTGGGTTACCCAGGGCCTGAAAGTTTTGCAGATGGGCCTGCGCTTTGGCGGCAACGATGTGGGTTCGGTGATGCTCGAAGAGAATGTGGTCAAGGCGGCCGGCACGTCCAACTGCACGACCGAGGAAGAGTTGCGGCGCATCATTCGCGACGCGGGATTCAGGCCGGCCCAGCGCGATACGCTCTACACGACCCTGTTTCTGAACTGATCGAACAGGGCTGCGCGTGCCCCGCATGAGCGTTCCGAGGCGCTTGCGCGCCGCTCACGGGTGCAGCGCGCTTGTTCCCGCTGCACGCAGACGCGACCCGCGGCTTCCCGATGCCGACTCGTCTGCGCGTCGCGCCGGGGCGTTCTCGGTGTCCCGGATGGCCGAGTAAGCGGCGATGCGTGCGAGAAGATCACGCCCTGGGGCCTGCAGCAGCGCATCCCGTGTTCGCCGCTCACGCGGTGCGCCCGCAACCTGGTGGTTCACGAGCCTTTTCCGTGTGGGCAGCCGTAAGCCAGGCAGATAGACACAGAGCGCGCGACAGCCGGCACGCTCGCGCACAGGTTTTGTTCTCTGCGGTCCCGGTGTCCAGGGTGAGGAAACGGCAAATAACAGGGTGTGGCGGAGAGACAGGGATTCGAACCCTGGGTACCCTTGCGAGTACGCCGCCTTTCCAAGGCGGTACATTCAACCACTCTGCCATCTCTCCGGCAAGTCAAGGCGTGCTCGCGGGGCCCGGCTGAGCACCTATAAAATTTAGCACATCCTGGTCTCTTCCCCGCCTGCTCGGCTGTCTCCGCCCCCGTTTGTGCATCCCATTCTAGAGTCAGCCGCTTGCGGCAGTGCCCGACTCGGCCCTCTCCTACTGGCTTGGAATCCACCGGCGCGCCGAGGCGAGCCCATTACAGAAGGGCTTCCCCATGGCCACCCTGACCAAGACTCCGCCGGCTACCAAGTTCCTCGACCCCTCCCTGCTGCGCAGAATGCACGCCTACTGGTGCGCGGCCAATTACCTCACCGTCGGGCAGATCTATCTCAAGGACAATCCCCTGCTCGAGCGGCGGCTTGTCGTCGACGATATCAAGCCGCGGCTGCTGGGCCACTGGGGCACCACGACCGGGCTCAACTTCCTCTACACCCACCTCAACCGCCTGATCTGCCAGCATTCGATCAACATGATGTACGTCATGGGCCCGGGCCACGGCGGTCCCGGGGTCGTGGCCCACACCTACCTCGAGGGCTCCTACACCGAGATCTACCCCAATATCGAGCGCAACAAGGACGGGCTCAAGCGGCTCTTCCGACAGTTCTCCTGGCCCTACGGCATCCCCAGCCACGTTTCGCCCGAAACCCCGGGCTCGATCCACGAAGGCGGCGAGCTCGGCTACTCGCTGCTGCATGCCTACGGCGCGGCCTTTGACAACCCCGACCTGGTCGTCGCCTGCGTAGTGGGCGATGGCGAAGCAGAGACCGGTCCGGCCGCCACGAGCTGGCACTCGAACAAGTTTCTCAACGCAAAGACAGACGGCGCGGTGCTGCCCATCCTGCACCTGAACGGCTTCAAGATCGCCAACCCGACCGTGCTCGCACGCATCCCGGAGGACGAGCTGATCGCGCTGTTCCAGGGGTACGGGTACCACCCCTACATCCTGGCCGGCGACGAGCCCATGGACATGCACGAGCGCATGGCCATGCTGCTCGAGCATGTGTACGCCGAGATCCGCTCCATCCAGAAGATGGCGCGCGAACAGAACGAGACGACGCGCCCGGTCTGGCCGATGATCATCCTGCGCACCCCCAAGGGCTGGACCGGGCCGAAGGTCGTCGATGGCAAGCCGGTCGAAGGAACCTGGCGTGCCCACCAGGTCCCGCTTGAGAACATGCGCACCGACCCCGAGCACCTGCGCCTGCTCGAAGAGTGGATGCGCAGCTACAAGCCCGAAGAGCTCTTCGACGAGCAGGGCGCCTTGCGGCAGGAGTACGCCGATCTCGCCCCCAAGGGCAACCTGCGCATGGGCATGAATAAGCATGCCAACGGCGGCCTGCTGCTCGAGCCGCTCGAGCTGCCGCCCTTTGAGGATTACGCCATCCGGATCGACAGCCCCGGAAGCACCGACGCCGAGGCGACCGCTGTGCTCGGCACGTATCTGCGCGACGTGATGCGCGCCAATCTCGCGACTAAGAACTTCCGCGTCTTTGGCCCGGATGAAACCGCGTCCAACCGCCTCCAGGCTCTCTACGAGGTCACGCCCAAACGCTGGGAGGCCGAGTACCAGCAGGTGGACGAGAACCTCGGCCTGGAAGGCCGCGTGATGGAAGTGCTCTCTGAGCACATGTGCGAGGGCTGGCTGGAGGGCTATCTGCTGACCGGCCGCCACGGCCTCTTCTCGTGCTACGAGGCCTTCATCCACATCATCGACTCGATGTTCAACCAGCACGCCAAGTGGTTGAAGGTCACCCGCGAGCTGCCCTGGCGCAGGCCGATCGCCTCGCTCAACTACCTGCTCACCTCGCATGTCTGGCGCCAGGACCACAATGGCTTCTCGCACCAGGACCCGGGCTTTATCGACCACGTGGCTTCAAAGAAAGCAGAGTTGGTGCGCATTTACCTGCCGCCCGACGCGAACTGCCTGCTCTCGGTGGGCGCACACTGCCTGCGCACGACAAACTATGTCAACCTGATCATCGCCGGCAAGCAGCCCGCGCCCGTCTGGCTGGGCATCGACGAGGCGATCCGCCACTGCACCGCCGGCCTGGGCATCTGGGAGTGGGCCTCGAACGACGGCAGCGCCGATGGCAAAGGCGGCGATCCGGACGTCGTGCTTGCCTGCGCAGGCGACATCCCCACGCTTGAGACCATGGCGGCGGTATCGCTGTTGCACGCGTATTACCCTGAGCTGAAAGTCCGCGTCGTCAACGTGGTCGACATCATGACCCTGCAGCGGCCGAGCGAGCACCCGCACGGCATCCACGAAGAAGACTTCGACCGCATCTTCACGAAAGACAAGCCGGTCATCTTCAACTATCACTCCTACCCGGCGCTGATCCACTCGCTCACCAACGGGCGGACTAACGAGCGCAACTTTCACGTCCATGGCTACCAGGAGGAGGGCACAACCACCACGCCCTTCGACATGTGCGTGCTCAACCATATCGACCGCTACACGATCGCGCTCGACGCCGTCCGCCGCACCCCGAAGATGGCCGCGCACGTGGGCCGCGCCGAACAGTGGCACTCAGAGAGGATGCAGCGTCACAAGCTCTACGTCTCGGAACACGGCGAAGATATCCCCGAGGTCCGCGACTGGCGCTGGGGCCATCCGAACGAAGGCGAGGCGGGTTCGGCAGAAGATACGGGTGGCGACAACGCATAGGAGCCAAGGATCAGTGCTTGGGGCGCAGCATGGGGAGCCGGGGGACGAGGTGACTTCCCCCTGCTCCCGGGCGAGCGGTCCTTGTGAGTCCGGGAGCGCTCCCGGTGAAAAACAAGACTTCTTTTGCGGATGCCGGCTGGATCCTCAAAATCGGTAGGGAGCCGGGCTCGGCTCCCTGATGAAAATAGGCTTTGCGCGGCTGGTTTTGCGACGTCGAGCCCCGGCAGCCAGCCGGGCTTGAGGCGAAGGTCGACCCCCTCACTGCTGCATCCTCTCGATCGCCAAAAGGATACCGAACTGCGGCAGCAATCAGGCAGCAGGTAACTTCGCGGAATCCTCAAGAGTCGCAGAAAGCGTACAAGGGCGCGAGGTCGGCAACTGCCCCGCGTACCTCTTGTTGCCGCGCGGCCCGCACCCTTGCCGTCGCAATCGGCCCGCAGACACACGAGCTTCGCTTCCTCCGCAGTGGGTCGAGGACCGACCTTTGTACGAAGGCCTGAAGGGTTGCACCGGCGATCGTCTCGACCACCCGCCCCCTTTTCGAGATTGGCCGGCGCTCGACCCGTGCCATGCCGCGATTCAATTCCTGTGGTTCCTCTGGGCCCGGTGCCGCACGCAGCGAGTTTGGGACGACGCTCGGCGCGCAGCATCCTACGCTTTGTAACTCACGGAGAGACACTACCATGTCCGAGCGCAAGCACGCGTCCCGAGCCATCCTCGTGATCAACAGCGGGTCGTCATCGTTGAAGGCTGCACTCTTTGAAACCGGCAATGCAGAAGGCGAAGAGCGCCTGCTGCTGGAGGCGAACGCGACCGGCATCGGCCAGACCGAAGGCAGGCTCGCCGTCAAGGATGCCGATGGTAGGTCGCTCGGCGAAGACAAGCACGATTACAAGTCCCAGGCTGAGGCGCTCGCAAAGATCGCAGAGAGCCTGCATCAGCATGGAGACAAGCTTCCGGTAGCCGTCGGCCATCGCATCGTGCACGGCGGCATGCACCTGACCCGCCATCAGGAGATCACCCCTGCCGTCCTCAAGCAGTTAGAGCAGGCAGTACACTTCGCGCCGCTGCACATCCCCGGGTCGCTCGAGCTGATCCGCAAAGCCGCGCAGCTCTACCCTGGCACCCCGCAGTTCGCCTGCTTCGATACGGCCTTCCACCAGACGCTGCCCGAGCGCGCCTGGCGCCTGCCGCTGCCGCAGCGGTGGGCCCAGCAGGGTGTGCGCCGCTACGGCTTTCATGGGCTCTCCTATGCATCGA
>CAZZYH010000192.1:0-5574 GCA_964658225.1 Vulcanimicrobiota bacterium
GGAACCCGTCGCGGCACGTTCGGTGCAAGCCCCGGTCCCGTCGCGGCCACCTTGAACTCAGCCTCTCCCCAGCACCTGCGCTACCTTTTCGCCGATCGCCGCCGGTGAGGCGACGACGTGGATGCCGGCGGCGGTCAGCGCCTGCATCTTTTCCGCTGCCGTGCCTTGCCCACCGGAAATGATGGCCCCGGCGTGGCCCATACGGCGGCCCGGAGGCGCGGTTTGTCCGGCGATGAAGCCGACGACCGGCTTCTTGACATGCGCCTTGACGTAGGCGGCCGCGGTCTCCTCGGCCGTGCCCCCGATCTCCCCGATCAGGATAATGGCCTCGGTCTCGGGGTCTTCGTTGAGCAGCTTGAGGGCGTCGGTGTGGGTGGTGCCGATGATCGGGTCGCCGCCGATGCCGATCGCCGTCGATTGCCCGATACCGCGCTGGGTGAGCTGGTAGACAGCCTCGTAGGTGAGCGTGCCGGAGCGGGAGACGATGCCTACCGAGCCCTGCTTGTGGATGCGGCCGGGCATGATGCCGATCTTGGCCTTGCCGGGCGAGATCACCCCTGGGCAGTTGGGGCCGATGAGGGTGGATTCGGAGTGCTTGAGGACCGACCACACCCGGACCATGTCGTTGATGGGGATGCCCTCGGTGATGCAGACGATCAAGGGCAGCCCGGCATCGTTGGCCTCGAGGATGGCGTCGGCGGCAAACGGCGGGGGGACGAAGATGACGGTGGCGTTGGCGCCGGTCGTCTCGACGGCCTCGGCGACGGTGTTGAAGACGGGCCAGCCCTCGTGGGTCGAGCCGCCCTTGCCCGGGGTGACCCCGCCGACCACCTGGGTGCCGTACTCGGCGCAGCCCTTGGCGTGGAAGGTGCCTTCGCGGCCGGTAATGCCTTGGACGATCAGGCGCGTGTTCTTGTCTACCAGTACAGCCATCGTTCGTTCTCCTCGTCCACCAGCGCCAGATGCTCTCGCGCTTCCTGTATCTCTTGTCGAATGCCGCCCACCAACGCTGGCCGCCGTCTGGGAATACGGTCGAGCAGCCCCTACGGCGCGCCGCTCTCTTGAGCTGCTCTCTTGAGTTGATGGATACGCAGACGCAGCAGCTCGGTCGCCGCCGCATCCGGGGAAAGCTGGGGATAGGCAACCGGTACAAAGCGCATCCAGGTTGCATAGAGCGACTCCCACGCGTGTTGCGTCGCCGCTAGGCTCGCGGGCGTAGGCTCCATCGGACCCGCATTCGCGTCTGGGGTAAAGTGCGCCGCCGCCGCTGCTGCTGCCTTCATCTGCTGCTTGGCGCGCACTCGATCGGCTGCGGTCGCCTTGGCCAGATCGCCCGCGGCGAACCGCCGTAGGTTGATCAGAAACTGGTCGCGGAGCTCTCCCTGATCGCTGAGCTCAAATCCGAACGAGCCGGTGCCACGTCCGCTTGTGTATTCGCCCTGCCCGCGGGCCTTCTCAAAGGCAGTCTCCGCCGCTTCGAGCTCAGGCAGCAGCATCTGCGCGCGTGTAGGCAGCTTCGCGCGCAGCACCGCAAGCTTCCGTGCGCGGCCCACATCGGCAACTCGCTCTGTAATCTCCTGGCAGTAGCTGCCCATGGCACCCGAGGTAGCGTCCTGGCATAGGTCGAAGGATGGCGCGTGGGGGAGCTTGCCATCCCGCAATGCCTCGAGGCGTCCGATGCGCAACTCCGATTCCGCGGACGCTGCATCGCCGGCACCTTCGCACGCAAAGCGGATCGCGAGCGGATAGTTTTGGGGAACGCCGTACCCGTTCGCGTACAGCATTGTCAGCGTTCCCGCTCCACCGATAAAATCCCCGGGCTTTGGCTTGGCTCGATGCCGGTAGGCGCAGCGGAGCGCTTCCGGGTAATCCGGCGGCTTGCCGAAGCCATAGTAGGCACGCGTCTCATCGCAGGGCTTCGACGCGGCAGCTTCGGCCTGCTCCGCGAGTGCGGCAGCTTCGGCTGGGAGCGGCTCCGCCAGCGCGGCTTTGCAGATGGGCTGCCAGTTGGGCTCCTCGATCAGAACGGGTGCAGCGGGGTGCGAGGCCTGCGCGCAGCATGCTGCAGCCGGAAAGACAAGCACGCTCATGACGAGCATGCTGTGTCGCTGGGTCTGTGTGTGCGGTTTCACCTCAGGCCTGCAGCGCTGCTGCCGCGGCCACGACCTTCTCGGCTGCATCCTGCATCGTCTCGCCGACGAGAAAGGCAAGCCCGGAGTCAGCCAGGATCTGCCGCCCCTCCTCGACATTGGTTCCTTCCAGCCGCAGCACGATCGGCACGGTGACGTTGAGGTTCTTCGCCGCCTGCACGACCCCCTGCGCCAGGGTGTCGACCCGGAGGATGCCGCCGAAGATATTGATGAACACGGCCTTGACGTTCTTGTCCGAGAGCAGGATCGAGAACGCGTTCTCGATCTGCTGCTGGTTGGCTCCCCCGCCGACGTCGAGGAAGTTCGCCGGCGCGCCGCCCGCGTACTGGATGATGTCCATCGTCGCCATGGCCAGGCCCGCCCCGTTCACCATGCAGGCGATGTTGCCGTCCAGCTTGATGTAGTTGAGCGCGAACTTGGACGCTTCGACCTCGAGCGGGTCTTCCTCGGCGATGTCGCGCAGCTCCTTCAGTTGCTTCTGGCGGAACATCGCGTTGTCGTCAAAGGTCAGCTTGCAGTCGAGCGCGTAGAGCTTCTCGTCGAGCGCCTGGGGCGAGCTCGGTTTGGTCGTAATGAAGGGATTGATCTCGAGCAGCGACGCGTCGGTCGCGATAAAGACCTCGTAGAGCGCGAGCATGAACTTGACCGCGGGCTGCAGCAGGGTCGGCTTGAGGCCGAGCGCAAAGGCCAGCTCGCGCGCCTGGTAGGCCTGCATGCCGACCGAGGGGTCGATGTAGACCTTCTTGATCGCGTCGGGATCCTTGGCCGCGACCTCTTCGATCTCCATGCCCCCCGCCTGCGAAGCCATGAAGACCAGCCTGGCCGCCGCCCGGTCGAGCACGATGCCGAGGTACAGCTCGCGGTCGATCGAGGCTGTCTCCTCCACCAGCAGGCGGCCCACGCGCTGGCCCTCCGGGCCGGTCTGGTGGGTGACCAACTGCATGCCGAGGATCTTCTTGATAGCCTCTTCCGCTTCGGCAAGGGTGCGCGCCACTTTGACGCCGCCGCCCTTGCCGCGGCCACCGGCGTGGATCTGCGCCTTGACCACGACGCCCGCGGCGCCGCCCACAAAGAGCTTGCGCGCGACATCCATCGCCTCGTCAAAGGTGTTCGCGACCTCACCCTGGGGTACGGGAACACCGTGCTTCGCGAGAATGTCTTTTGCCTGGTACTCGTGTATTTTCATAGGCCTGCTTGCCGGGCGCGGGCTTGAAAGCATGCCCTGCCAGACTCTCCCATAGTACAGTCGCGTCGTTCGGCTTGTCAGGCGCGGGCCAGGCCGGGCTGCCATGTCTCAGCTACGATGACTTTAGACTCTATGTCCATCCTCCCCAGCCTGTTGCGCTCCATTGTGGAAGAGGGCTGCACGCTCACCCGCGAGCAGGCGCGCGGCCTGCTGGGGGCGATCCTGGCAGAGGAGCAGGACCGCTCGACCGAGGACGTCCAGATCGCCGCGCTGCTGGGCGCGATCGCGGTGCGCGGCGAAACCGCGGCAGAACTGGCCGGCTTTGCCGAAGCCATGCGCGCCGCCGCCACCCCTCTGCCACTGGGCGAGGACGAGCGGGCGCAGCTGGTCGACACCTGCGGGACCGGCGGGGACGGCGCCGGGACCTTCAACATCTCGACCGGCGCGGCACTGGTTGCAGCCTCCGCCGGCGCTAGGGTGGCCAAGCACGGCAACCGGGCGGTGACCTCGAAGTCCGGCTCGGCCGATGTGCTGGAGGCGCTCGGCGCGCCCGTGGGGCTTGGGGCCGGGAAAGCCGTGGAGTGCCTGCGGGCGACGGGCTTCATGTTTCTGCTCGCAACCGCCCTGCACCCCTCGATGCGGAGGGTGGCGCCGGTGCGCCGGGCGCTGGGCTTTCGCACGATCTTCAACCTGGCGGGGCCGCTGACCAACCCGGCGGGCGCGCGGGCGCAGGTAATGGGGGTCTGGGCCGCGTCGAAGATCGACCTGGTCGCCGGGGCGATGGGGCTGCTCGGGGTACGGCACGCGTTTGTGGTGCATGGGGAGTCGAGCCCCGTCGCGGGCCGGCCGTGCGCAAGCGGTCTCGACGAGCTTACGGTGACCGGCGCAAACCAGGTGGCGGAAGTCGGGCAGGCAGGCCCGCGGGCGGCAGCCCTCGCGCAACCCGGCCCGGCACCCGGCCCGGCGGCTGTGCGCCGGTTCACCCTGCAGCCGGAAGACCTAGGTCTGGCGCGATCCGGTCCGGCCGCGCTCGGCGGCGGCGGCTCGGCTGCGGAGAGCGCGGCGGTGCTGCTGGCCATCTTTCGCGGAGACGAGCGCGGGGCGCGCCGCGACATCGTGCTGCTGAACGCGGCAGCGGCGCTGCTTGCCGGCGGTCTGGCGGCGGACTGGAGCGAGGGCCTGGCGCGGGCGGGCGAGGCGATCGACTCGGGCGCAGTGCTGCGTCTGCTGGCCGAGCTGCGAGCCTTCGCCCGGCAGGGCTGAAGCGCAGGGCCTGCCTCGGACCGTCCGGATGGTCAGGAAGATGCCACCGGGAGAACCTGGCCGGCTCCGGCGGCCGCGGCCCCCGCACCGGAGATTATCGAGGGCTGTCCGGCCCAAAGGCCATGACGGTCGGCACGGGGAGCCCGGGGACCACATCCTCGACGACGCCGCTTCGATGCAGCCGGACCACCTCACCGGCTGCCGGGGGTCGGATAGCCATCCGCGTCCGAAAACTCGACCGCGCAGAGCAGACCGTCCGGGGCCAGACCTGATGCTGATGATCGCGACGCCGCACGGCAGCGAAAGCAACGCCCCGGGAACCCATGGGAGTCCAACACCCGGGGATCGAGTGACCAAGATGAAGAGAAGAGGACTGAAGAGGACTGAGGAGGCGCGCATGCAGCGACGCATGGCCGGGATTCTGGCGCTCGGATGGGCGCTGAGCGCGGGTGGGTCGACAGGCGCAGGGGCGCAGCAGGTGCAGGTGAGCCAGGCCAACCGGACCATCTCGATCACTGCGACCGAGAACGCGGAGCGGCGCGCGGAGGTGGCCACGCTCCACATCGGGTACCACGTGTACGCTGCCGACTCCGCGCATGTCTATGCCGAGGCGGCCCAGGCTTCGCAGGCCATAGCGGCGGCGCTCGGGCGCCTCGGCGTGGCGAGCGAAGCGATTGCAAGCGAGAGCCAGAGCACCGGCGAGTCCCAGGAGCTTCGCAATAACGACCTGACGCCGGACGAGCGCGCCCGGCGCAGGTTTGAGGCGCAGCAAAGCTGGGCGGTCAAGACGACCCCCGAGCAGGTCGCCCGGGTGCTGGCCGCGGCCGTGGCCGCTGGCGCGAACCAGAGCGGGGCCATCGACTGGTCCATCGCCGACGAAGAGGCGCTGACGGCGGAGGCAGGCGCGAAAGCCCTGGCGCACGCGCGCGATCATGTCGACGACGCGACCGCTTTCGAGGACATAATGGCGATCGG
>CAZZYH010000193.1:0-5533 GCA_964658225.1 Vulcanimicrobiota bacterium
CGCAGGACAACGTACTTCAGCGTCCGCCCTCGTGCAGGCTGAGCACGCCGCCCGCATGCCCTCCCGCGATCTCCGGGTGATAGCCCGTGTCGATCATCCCCAGGTTCCGCGCCAGCCCCAGCCTGGCCTGGTTCAACTGGAACTCCGCGGTCACATACTGGGTTTGGGCCTGCGCCAGCGTCGACTCGGCCTGGGTCACGGGCAGATTATCTTCAACGCCTGCCTGGAAGCGATCCGTGGACTGCGCGAGCTCGGTCGTTGCCAGCTCCACGTTGCTCCTGGCCACCCGCACGAGTTCGGCCGCAGTGCGCAGGTCGATCAGGCTGTTGCGCAGCTGCTGGTCGATCTGCCCCTCGAGATTGCCGATCTGGGCGCGGATGCCGGCCAGCTGGTAGTCGGCCGTATCGCGATCGCTGCGAAACTTGGCTTCCTGAAAGATGGGAATATTGAGCGTGCCGGTCGCCATCCAGGTGTCGTGATAGAGCAGCCCCGGCACCCCGGTCACCCCGTAATTGCCGTTGAAGATCAGCGTGGGCAGACGCTCGTGCGTGGCCGCCTTGCGCTCGTACTCGGCGGTGTGCAGCTGCTCGACCAGCGACTGGTAGTCCTGACGCTGGCCGATCGCCTGGCGCCGGGCTTCTTCGATCGTCATCGCCTCCAGGCTCGCGTAGGGCGCGGCCTCGGAGAGCTCGATCTGCTGCTCCGGGGCGAGGCCGATCTGCCGATTCAGCGCGATCTTCGCCTTGGCCAGGTTGTTCTCTTCGTTGATCAAGGTCTGCTGCTGGGTCTGGTACTGCACGCGCGCCCGCAGCTCGTCGAGGTTCGCGGTCACGCCGGCCTGATGCATCTCGGCGCTCTGGTAGAGGATCGCCTCGTCGGTCTTGAGCAACGCCCGCGCGTTCTCCACCTCCGACTGCGCCGCCACCGCCCGCAGATACGCTGTCCCCACGTTCAACACGACCGTGCCACGCGCGGAGCTCGAAGTGTCCCGGGCGGCCTTCTCGCCATGACGATAGGCGCGCACCACGTCGTAGCCCGCCAGGTTGAACAGGTACTGGGACAGGTTCGCCTGCCCCTGGGTCACGGTCACCTTGGCGATGAAAGAAAAACTGGTTGCCGACGAGCTGCCTGCGCCGAGAAGTGCGCCCAGCTGGGTCAGCAGCCCGGGCCGGAACCCCTCCGCCTGCAGGTTGAACTGGTGGATCGCCTCGGAGCCCTGCACATCGAGGTTCGGCAGCAGCACGTTGAGCAACTGCAGCTCCTCGGAACGCTGCTGCTGCTCGCGCTGCCGGGCGTATACCAGCCCCAGGTTGGTGTCCAGGCCCATGCGCAGAGCATCCTCGAGCGAAAGCCTGAGCACCTCCGGCCGCGCCGGCGCCTGCTGCACGCTGCCGTAATAGGGGTTGAAGAGCGAGCTGGTGGTGGGCACCTGGAGCACTGGATCGGCGGCCGCCCCGGGAGCGGCCTGCTGTTGCGCCCCGCATAGGGTCGCGCCCGGCAGCAGGACACCAAAGACAAGCAGGACCGGCAGCCGTGACAGGATCCGGGACGCCCCGGCTCCGGCCCCGCCCCACGCCTGCTTCCATCCGCCCTGCCCCAGCGCTGCTCTCATCCGCCCATCCTTCTATCGCCGCCCTACCGCGAATCGCCGCTGCCTAGCGCCGCCCACCGCTGCTGGCGAAGGTCCCGCCTGCGGGCGGCCGGCGCTCGTGGTCTCTCATTAGAGTGCAGCAGCTGCCGCCGGTTGCCAAATCTTGCACCGGGACGGGCGCATTTTCAGGCTGCTCGCTGCCCGGGTCGACCGGCCCTCGCCCGTATCCGCCCTCTCGGACTCACTCCAGCGCACCGGCGCGAGCAACAGCCGGCCCACCGATCCCATCCCATCCTCTTTACGACAAAGAAAAGAGCTTTGCCAGAACGTTGTCTCTTAGAACACCCGCCTCTACCACGCAGGATCTTGATGGGAGCTCCGGGAATGGGCCAGCGCCGTAAGCATTACGAGAGTAGAACGATGACACGCATTCTGCTCCTCCACAACCAGGAACTGGACGTGCATGCCTTGCGCATGGCCAGCAGGCGCTCGGGCGTCCCGTTCCTTTATGAGTGTGCGGCAACGCCTGATGTCTTTCTGCGCATGCTCGCCCACCGCCCCCACGCGATGGTTTGCATGATCGAGGGCATCGAGGACATGAGCCTGGAGGAGATCGCCGAGCGTGCCGGCCAGGCCTGCGTGCCTCTGCTGATCGTCGGCGGAGACACGGAACAGGAACGGGAGATCATGGCGGGGCTGTCGGGCCGCTTCGCCGCCTCCTGCCGTCGCGCCCGTTTGCCGTGGCTGCCCATGCTGCTCGAGCGCACCGTGCGCGAGGCCCACAGCGCCGCCGAACGCGAGGAGAACCTGGCGGCTGCGACCGAACAGCTGCAGCAGGCGGCGGCCCAGATGCGGGACGTCCAGAAGCTGGCCATCATTGGCCGCCTGACCGGCTCGATCGTTCACGAGATCAACAATCCGCTCGAGTCCATCACCAATCTGAACTACCTGTTGAGCATGGACCCTGAGCTGCCCGAGCACCTGCGCCGGTACGTGCAGCTTGCCGATCACGAACTCAAGCGGGTGACGCAGATCACCAAGCAGACCCTCAGCTTCTATCGCGAGGCCGAGGCTCCGGTGCGCATCGACCTCTCCCTGCTGCTCGAGGAGGTGGTGGCCCTCTATGGCCGTCGCATCCGCGAAAAGCAGATCGAGGTCACGCGTCGCTACGACTCGGATGCGTCGGTGCTGGTCTTCCCCGGCGAGATGCGCCAGGTTTACGCCAACCTGGTAGCCAACGCCATCGAGGCGACCGAGCGAGGCGGCCGCATCGTGCTGCGCATCCATCGCGCCCGACGCATCGCCAACCAGTGCGCCGTCGAGGGTGTGCGTGTGCTGGTATCAGACAGTGGCGCCGGCATGCCGCAGGAGGTTCGCCGCAGACTGGGCCAGCCCTTCTTTACGACCAAGGGCCAGCGCGGTACGGGGCTCGGGCTGTGGGTCTCGCAGGCCATCGTCAAGCGCTACAACGGCGAGATCCAGCTGCGCTCTTCGACAGCACCTCGCCGCCGCGGCACCACCTTCAGCATCTTCCTTCCCCTGAACCTGGGGCCGCACGCGGTAGAGTCTGCTGCTTCCGGATCGGGGTCCAGGGGCCAGAAGAACACCGACTTGCCGATCCCGCTCGAGGGCCTGCGCCTTCGCGCCGGAAGCAGCTAGCCCCCAGACAGAACAATCCAGCGGTCCTGCAGGCGCGCCCCGGCGTGTCCGACCCGGGATAGCGCGCACAGCTCGACCGCGCGGGCAACAAGTTTCGCCCGCATTCTTCACCCTCGTTCCATCGGCGCCTCTCCGGTTGCAAATCGGGACTGTTGCTCCATTTTGAGACTGCCCGGAAAAGGGCCAGCGGCTTTCCCTTTACGCGGGTTTTCCCCGTTTTGTACTGTCAGACACGGAGCGGACAAGGGGTCGCGAGAGACTTTGCGTATTCGTCTGCGGAGACCGCCGGAGAATCCCTGGCCGGCTATGGAGAGAGTTTATGAATCAACAAGCACAGGGTCGATCGGCCGACGAGAGGGCGGCCCCGCTTCCCCAGGCGATGGCATCGCGGTGCTCGGATCCTGCAGCGAAAGCCCTGCCGATCACGCCGCTCGCGGCCAAGGATGCAATTGCCAGCCTGGAGCAGGAGCGGCTTGCCGCTCTGCATAACCTCGCCATTCTCGACACCCATAGCGAGCAACAGTATGACGATCTGACCAGCCTCGCGTCGTTTATCTGCGGAACCCCGATGGCCCTGATCTCGCTGGTGGACAAGGATCGCCAGTGGTTCAAGTCCAAGGTAGGGCTTACCCTGGACGGAACCCCGAGAACCGAGTCGGTCTGCTCCTACACCATCGAGCAGCCCGGCCTCTTTATCGTCCCCGACGCGACCCAGGACGAACGCTTCGCGAACATGCCGCTGGTGGCGCAAGGGGTCTTCCGCTTCTATGCCGGCGCGCCGATCAACACCATGGAAGGCCACAAGATCGGCAGCCTCTGCGTTCTGGACGATAAACCGCGCGAGCTGACCGAGGAGCAGAAGACGGCGCTGCTGGTGCTGAGCCGCTCGGCCACCGCCTACCTTTCCATCCGTGGGCAGGTGCAGCAGCTGCTCAAGAATGCCGACGAGCGCCGCATGATCGAGTACCAGCTGCGCGAAAACCACGGGCTCCTTGAAGAAGCGAACCGGCAGCTGCAGCAGCTTGCCCAGACCGATGCGTTGACCGGGCTGCCCAACCGTAGAGTCATCGAGTCCGGCCTCGACGAAGAGCAGCGCGCCGTGCCCACGCCGGGCCGCTCCCTCTCCATGCTCATGATCGACGTGGACCACTTCAAGAAGGTCAACGATACCTACAGCCACGAGACCGGCGACCTGGTGCTGCAGCGGGTGGCCGAGGTGCTTCGCTCCTCGACCCGCGAACACGATACCGTGGCTCGCTACGGTGGTGAAGAGTTTGTCGTCCTGCTGCGAGGCGCATCGCATGCGGTTGCCCTCGCCCAGGCCGAGCGCTTGCGAGCAGCCATTGCCGGAGACGCCAAATCCCCGGTGCCGGTCACCATCAGCGTCGGGGTCGCCACGGCCGGCCACGACCAGTGGCAGCGAGAGGTGCCGCTGCTGCTCACCCAGGCCGACAAGGCCCTCTATGCGGCCAAGCGTGGTGGACGCAACCGGGTGTGCAGCGCCGAGGTCAAGAGCGCGCCTCAGGATCGGGCGAGCGCCTGAGCGCGCCTCAGGTGTGTGCGGCCGAAGAAAGCGCGGCAGGCGGGGACGCGGTAACGCTGAGGGGCAGCCAATCTCCTTTACAATCGAGGGGATGCCAGCTCCTCGGATAGCCGCTTCTTCCCTGTTCCTGCTCCTGCTCCCGGGCTTGTTGTCGTATGCTCCGGCGCGTGCCCAGTTTGCCGGCCCGCAGACCACGCCCATCCACAATGCCAAGCCGCTGCGCCCGCCTGCCGGGTCCAAGGTGGCCATCTACGAGTTTGAGGACATGGAATGCCCGGACTGCGCTCGCGCTAATCCTCTGCTCAAGGAGGCTGCGGCCAAGTACCACATTCCCTGGGCCCGCCATGATTTTCCTCTGCCCTTCCATACCTGGAGCTTCGACGCGGCTGTGAACGCGCGCTGGTTTGACACCAAGGGCAAGAAGATCGGCGACGACTACCGGGACGCGGTCTTTGCCGCGCAACCGAGCATCCAGACCCAGGATGATCTGCGCAACTTCACGCAGAAGTTCGCCACCGAGCACAAGCTGGAACTGCCCTTCGTAGTGGACCCGCAGGGCAAGCTGGCCGCAGAGGTGAAGGCGGACTATGCGCTCGGCCAAAGCATCGGCATCCAGCACACCCCGACCATCTGGGTGGTGACGAGCAAGACCTCGGGAGTGCCCTTTGTCGAGGTTGTGGATCGCACCAAGCTGTACGAATTGCTCGACGAGGCCATCGCTTCGACCAAGTAGCGAAAGC
>CAZZYH010000194.1:0-5493 GCA_964658225.1 Vulcanimicrobiota bacterium
ACCTCGTGCGGCAGCTCCGTTCCGCAACTTCGCCTGGCAACGTGTCTACTTTTGGACGACCCGCTTCACGGCTCCCCGTGCGCCGTGTCTCCTGGGCAAGCCTCGGGACACGCGTTTGCCGCGGCCAGCGACGACAGGGCGGAGAAGGGGACGGGCTGTGGCGTGAGCGCCTCCCATTCCTCTACCGCGAGCCCCGCAAACTGTTTGCCGTCGCCCGAGGCGCTCAATACCGCGCGCAGGCAGCGGGTCGTGATGGGGGCGAAGTGAATGTCGGCAAAGGAGTCGGCGGGGGTGGGATACCCTGCCTGGCTGGGAATAAGTTGCCACGCGTTCCCGGTCCAGTATGCGAGGTGCCAGGCGGCGGGCGGCGCCACGCCTTCGTTGGCCCCCGCCGGATGGTCGGCCCAGAAGCGGATGCGCGACTCGTTGAGCGTGACCGGCTGCGGCCACCGGTACTCAATCCACTGGCTGGGCGGGTTGTGCGGCGACCAGCTTCCCCACATGTCGGGCGGGAGCGGATGCGAGCGGACGATGCCGTCGTTGAGCGCCCTGATCCAATACTGCAGCGGCACGGGTTGGTTCGATGCGGAGGCGCGCGCGGCAGAGGCGACGTTGCGGGTAGGCGCGGGGGCCGGACCTGGCGCATGCGTCTGGTTCACCTTGAGAATAGCCGCGGGCGAGACGCTGTCGTCCCATACCATGCGGTCGATGGCAACGCTGCGCCGGAAGTGCCCGCCCCCCCTGGCATCCGCGGTGTGGTAGGCCAGATACCACTGGCCCTTGAACTCGGCCACGCCGGGGTGCGAGGTGGTCGAGGAGACGACATCGAGAATCACCCCGCGGTAGGTCCAGGGGCCGGCGGGCGTAGGCGCCGTTCCATAAGCGATGCACGCATGGTAGATGGCCTCGGTACAGGGAGATTGCGGCCCCGCCTGGTTGTCGGCGTACAGCAGGTAGTAGGTATCCTTCCGCCGGAAGATCCGCGCGGCCTCGAAGAAGCCGGTCAGCGTGGTCACGCGGAACTCCCCGCCTTTTGGCGTCACCATATCGGGCGCGAGTTCGATGCCCCGCAGCTGACCGAACGTGCCCCAGTAGAGGAACACGCGTCCGTTGCGGTCCACCAGCACGGTCGGATCGATGTTCTGGATCCGGTTTCGCTCGGGAGTGCTTTGCGAGACGATCGGTCCTTGCGGATGCGCATCCTTCCAGGGCCCCAGCACGCTGTCGGCGACCGCCACCCCGATCGCGAAAGGATCTTGATCGTTCGCATGCGCCTGTTCGACCGGGGCGTAGAGATAAAACCGCTTGTCCGCGGCCTGGACGATCTGGCCGGCATACGCACGCCCTGGCTTGGCCCAGGCGAAGACCTGCTCCGGCCGGAGAAAATCCGGATACAGCTGCCACTGCTTGGACGCCACATCCCGGGTCAGAAACAGCCCCCAGGCCGGCATCAGAAAGTCGTTCACCCCCTCGGGCGCGGTATCGCGCCCGGCGAGCAGGTAGAGGGTGTCGCCGACCACCAGCAGGGCCGGGTCCGCCGAGTAGTAGGAACCGTCGGACAGGATCGGATTGCCTGCGCTTTCAAAGGCCTGCGGCCCCTGGCCTACCGCGGCCAGCGCCCACAAAGCCATGGAGACGGCCACCCAGCGCCGCTTCTGTCGTTGAACCACGAGCTTGCCTCCCGGCATTGGCCGCATAACACTCTGGAATATAATCCAATTTCGTATACAGTCGGAGGTCTTCTCGATGAGCCGTAGATCCGGATCGGCTGCCCGCCTCGGCAATGCGCTGCCAGCCCTGAAGCAACTCGTAGCAACACCTTTTCGCTGGACGCGCGCGCTGTCGCTGGCTGCAGCCGCGCTCACGATTCCCTTTTCCGCGCCTTCGGCGGCCGGCGCACAGCAACCGCACCAACCCGCCGCATTGCCCGCCGGCCCCATGCTCAACGGCGGCCACCTCGTGCTCAGCACCTCCGATCTGAAGGTCGACCTGCTGCGGTACTCCGGCACCGTTGCCGCGCTCTCGCCTACCCGCCAGCCCACGCTCGATTACACGCCCGGAGACCTGCTCGGGCAGCGCTCGGCCGACACCTTCTATCACCTGGGCGACCTCGACCTCCGCTACCGCGCCGCCGGCGACGACGCCTGGACCGATGTGTCGACGGCTTACCAGCGCAAGCCCGTCTCCGTCCTCGCTGCGGACCTGGCCCACTTCACCGGCGACGTGACCGCGAGCCTGCCCGCGGGCACGCCGCTCCAGCTCCTGCGCACCTGGTCGGCCGAGGACGGAACGCTGGCGCTGCGCTTTACCCTTACCAATGCCTCCAGCCGCCCCGTCGAGATCGGTGGGCTGGGCATCCCGATGGTCTTCAACAACATACTGAACGACCGCACCCTGGACCAGGCCTACCGCACCTGCTCCTTCTACGACCCCTACATCGGCGAAGACGCGGGCTATGTGCAGGTCTCGCAGCTCAGCGGCACCGGTCCCGTCCTGCTCGTCGTGCCCGACGGCCATACTCCGTTCGAGGCCTGGAAGCCCATCCTCGATCACCGCAACCGCCAGACCGGCGCCGCCCTGCTCGGCAACGACCCCACCCCGCGCGGCACCACCTTTGAAGGCTCCTTCGACTGGATGGTGCACAGCAAGGGGTACAGCGCCGACTGGAAGGATGCCCAGCCATGGAACCCTGCAACCTCCACCACGCTTGCCCCGGGTCGGAGCGTTAGCTACGGTCTGCGCTTCCTGGTCGCGCCCGATCTGCGTCACATCGAGGACACGCTCGCCCGCTACAAGCGCCCCGTGGCCGTCGGCATTCCCGGCTACATTCTCCCCGAGGATATCAATGCCAGGCTCTTTCTCCGCTACCCCCAGCGCGTCCAATCGATCGTGAGCGAACCGGCGGCCGCCATCGACATCCAGGATGACGGCACCGCGCACGGGCTTCATGCCTACACCCTTCACGGCCGGCAGTGGGGCCGCTCGCGGCTGCTGATCACCTACGCGGATCATACCGTGCAGAGCATCGGGTATCGCACCATCAAGCCCGAAGCCGCGCTGGTCGCCGACCTCGGACACTTTCTCTTCGGCGCCCAGTGGTTCGATCCGCCGAACGATCCCTTTCATCGAGCGCCCTCGATCATCAGCTACGATGACGAAGCCGGAAAGCAGGTCACCCAGGACTCCCGCGTCTGGATCGCCGGCCTGTGCGACGAAGCCGGCGCCGGTTCCTGGATCGCCGCTTCCACGAAAGAGTATCTCCAGCCTGACCCCGGCGAAGTCGCCAAGCTCGAGCAGTTTGTCGACGGCGTCCTATGGGGACAGCTGCAGAACAGCCAAGGCGAACACAAATTCGGCGTGCACAAGAGCCTCTTCTTTTATCAGCCCTCGCTCGTCCCCGGCTTTGTCTACGATCCGCATCTGAAGTGGACCAGTTGGACGAGTTGGAATCAGCAGGGCGCCGGCGATCTCGGCCGCACCTACAACTATCCCCATGTCGTCGCCGCCTACTGGTCGCTCTACCACATCGCCCGCAACACCCGCGGCCTGGTCACCCATCACGACTGGCCCTGGTATCTGAACCAGGCCTACGAGACCACGCTCGCCATGGACAGGGACGCGCCTTACTACACCAGGTTCGGCCTGATGGAAGGCACCGTCTTCGTGCGGCTGCTGAGCGACCTGAAGGCCGAAGGCTGGAACCGGCAGGCCGCCGCATTGGAAGCGGCCATGCGGGCACGCGCAGAGGTGTGGAAGACCGAGGCCTATCCCTTCGGCAGCGAGATGCCCTGGGACTCCACGGGCCAGGAAGAGGTGTACGCCTGGACCCGCTACTTCCACGACGACGAAAAAGCGCGCGTCACCCTGAACGCCATTCTCGCCTACGATCCTGCCATTCCCAGCTGGGGATACAACGGCAGTGCCCGCCGCTACTGGGACTTCATCTACGGCGGCGACCCCAAGTACGCGCGCATCGAACGCCAGCTCCATCACTACGGCTCCGGCCTGAACGCCATTCCCCTGCTCTCCGAGTACCGCATCCATCCGGAGGATCTGTACCTGTTGCGCGTGGGCTACGGCGGCGTCCTGGGGCCGCTCGCCAACATCGATGAAAAGGGCTTTGGCTCGGTCGCCTTCCACTCCTTTCCCGACCTGATGAAATACGATCCCTATACCGGCGACTATGGTCCGAACTTCTTTGGGCACGCCTTGAACACCGCCACCTTTGTCACCCATGACGAGGCCATGGGCTGGCTGGCCTTTGGCGGCAATGTCGAACAACATCGCGGTATCCTTCACACCACCGTGCTCGACAGCGCGCGCAACCGGCTCTTCCTCGCGCCACTGGGACTGTCCATTACGCTCGACGCCGGCCGCATCGTCTCCGCCGACTACGACCAGCGCAGGCACACCGTCACGCTGCACCTCGCTCCCGCAACCGCCTACGTCCCGGCAGCGCGCCTCGAGCTCACCGAGACCGCCCAGTCTCGAGGCCCGGGCTGGACGCTCGCCACGCCCGCCACCGAGGACGCCGGGGCGCACGTCATTCCGCTCGGCACGAGCGAGACCCTCGTCGTGCTCCAGCAAACCGTTTCTAAGTCGACCGAGCAGGCCGCAGCATGGACCAGAGGGAGGTCAGGAACTTCAACTCCGAAATGAAGTCCGGAGATCGAACTCCAAAGATCTAAGTCAGTAACTCTAAGTCCCGAGATCTAAGTCAAAAAAGCAAGGCTGGAGAGTCAGGAACAAACGGAAGCTCAGCGGACCACAGGCTGCCGGAGACCCGGTCACGATCCGCGCTCACTGACCCTGAACGCGCGCCTCCCCGTACTTTGTCCACTCCGGCTTTGCCCCCCGGACTGGTTTACAGTAACTCAATTGTTGCGTGCGCAGCATCGAGCGCGCTCATCCTATGCCGAAGGCGGTCCATGCGCATCCCTATCCTCACACATCGCGCGCTCGCTCTCTGCGCGCTTAGCTCCAGCCTCTTTGGCCAGGCCGCTTTCCCCGCGCACGCCCCCCAACCGCCCGCGCCCGCCCGCATGCCGTCCTTGATCGAGAACTTCACGGCCGATGAGCAATCGCTCGAGCGCGCCTATCCGCTGCGCCTTTCCCGCGCGCACACAGCCCGGTTCGAACGCTTCTACAAAGAGGAGCTCGGCGCGCTCCAGACCATCGACTTCCCCGCGCTCTCGCAGGAAGACAAAGTGGACTATCTCCTGCTGAAGCACGAGCTCGTCGCGAACCTCCACCGCATGGCCATCGAGCGGCAGCAGCGTGACCAGATGCATCCCCTGCTCCCGTTTGCCGCAACGGTGGAAGCCATCCTTGAGCAGCAGCGCCGCATGCAACGCCCCGACGCCGAGCAGGCGGCGCAGCTGCTGAATGGCATGACCAGACAACTGGAACAATTGCGCAGGCAGCTGGACCCTGCAAACGCCGGCCGGCTTGAGAAGCCCTCCGGGCCTGCCTCCGGGCTTCCCTCCGGACCTG
>CAZZYH010000195.1:0-5461 GCA_964658225.1 Vulcanimicrobiota bacterium
CTGCACGCCCACCGCGTAGCCACGGCGAAAACCCATCCTGTAATCATGACGCAGCGGTCCGGGAACACTCGGGTGCCGGAACTCGTCGCGGTTGTTCACGTTTGGCGGACGATGGTTTTCAAAGTCCTTGCGCGCGCCCTCGATGCCATCGTGGAAGCCGCGCCGCTGCGCATCGTTGAACTCGTTCGGTGGACCGTCCCAGCCACCCTGGCCCTGGTAGGCGCCCGGCGGCGGTCCTGGCGGCGGTCCCGGCGGTGGGCCGTATTGCGCGGCAAGCGCGGCCGGCGCGCTAAAGAGGAGCGCGGCCAAACCTGTAAGCATCAAGCGATTGCGCTGTTTCATGGAAATTCCTTTCGGGGCCCGGTCGAGCCTGGAAGAGGGATGCAGGCGCCACCCCGGGCGTTGTCGAGCCCGCTTGATGCCCATGCGGAAAGGCGTTACTTTCGATGGGCCAGGGACCGGATCGCCGGCGCCTGGTCCACTTCCGCACCCTCCGGACCTCTTTGGTGGATGGGCGCCAAGCAGCACCTGCCTGGGTTGCTGTACTCTCTTTCGTGCCGGGCCCTCGATGCCGGCCAAGGAGCCGGCGTGCCCACTCGTCTCTTGTTTCTCCTGGCGGCGACTCTGGCGACACCCGGGAGCCTGCCAGCGCACGCCGCTCCTGCTCCCTCGCCCGCCCATCCCATCCGCGTCCTGATCCTCGATGGACAAAGCGGTGGCCCCTATCACGACTGGAAGCTGACTACCGCGGTGCTCCGCAAGGAGCTCGAAGAGGCGGGAATCTTCCGCGTCTCGGTGGCGACCTCGCCCGAGTCGGGCGCAGATTTCAGCGGCTTTACCCCGCATTTCGCAAGCTACCAGGTCGTCGTCTCCAATCTCGATGCGCCCGACTGGCCGCCTGCCCTCGAGCAGCAGCTCGATCAGTTTGTAAGCGCCGGCGGCGGACTGGTCGTCGTGCACGCGGCGGACAATGCCTTCCCTGCCTGGCCGGAGTGGAACCGGATGATCGGCGTGGGCGGCTGGCGCGGCCGCTCGGAGGGGTCCGGACCGCTCTGGTACTGGCGCAACGGCAGGCTCGTCTCCGATGCGTCTGCGGGCCCCGCCGGCTCACACGGATCACGCCTTCCCTTCCTCGTCTCGACGCGCAACCCCCGGCACCCGATCATGCGCGGCCTGCCGAGCACCTGGATGCATGCCCCGGACGAGCTGTATGCAGCCCTGCGCGGCCCCGGCGAGCACATGACCGTACTTGCCACCGCGCACTCTGAGCCCGCCAACAAGGGCACGGGACGCGATGAGCCCAGCCTGCTCGTGGTCGACTACGGCCGTGGCCGTGTCTTCCACACCACGATGGGCCACGACGTCCTGGCGCTCAGCAGCGTCGACTTCCTGACGACTTTCGAGCGCGGCACCGAGTGGGCAGCCACCGGCCGGGTCACCCAGAAGGTTCCGGTCGATTTTCCCTCAGCCGATTCGGTCAGCTATCGCGCCCGGATCGCCAGCCTGGACCCGAACTTCGGCGCCGCCGCGCGTGCGCCGGGTTTTGACGGCGTCGCCGATGCCGGGCTCGCCGCCATGCGCAAACGTGCCGCCGAGCTGCACGTGACCGGGGTCGCCGTCGTCGCCTACTTCGAAGGCGAGGACATCCAGTCCTGGGCCTCGAGGATGGAAGTGATCGGCAGGCGCAAGGACGCTCCCACCGCGACCGACAGGGGCAACAATCTGCTGGCCATCGTCTACGCCAAGGCAGCCGAGATGGCGGACACGCTCAAGGACAGCGGCAGCCACGCGCGGCCGCCGTTGACAGGCGAGTTCGGATGGGAGGGCGGCGTGATCGTTCCGGGCAGGCAGGGCTGGCTCATTGCCGCCTTCAGCGGCGGCAAATCAGCCGACGACGTCCAGGTTTCGCGCGCCGGCTCGGCCGAGATGAAGCAGAGTCGCTGACCGCAACCGCGTCCGGGCGCCGCTCACAGGGTCGATGCACCCTTGCGCTTCAGGCCGGCTTCTTCCAACTGTTCCACCGTGATGCCGGTGATCGCGATGCCGGTGCCGGCAGGCTGCGCCATGTCGGCCACCTGCTCGCGGGTCAGGATGCCTGCATCGAGCATGGCGGTGTTTGCGGCATCAGCCGAGCTGTACGCATACTCGTAGAGCTCTGAGGCATTGTGGGGGTTACCGACCCGCACCCTGGTCGAAGCCCCCTGGGTGAACATGCTCAGGGTCAGCTCGGCCAGGTGTGTCTTCGGCACCGCGGGATCGGCGCTTGCGCCCTCGGGGCCGCTCGGTTCGCTGAGCCCCGAAGCCACGCGTTCGCTCTGCTCGATGCGGGCCGCACCAGTCTGGATCTCCGGATTGTTTGTAGTCGTCATGGCTGGTTAGAAGCCGCAACCGGTGCAAACGGTGCGGGATTGTTTTGCCGCCTCCGGCTCGCGGGGCATTCGCTGGGTCCCCTTTGCACGCATCTCACCCGACAGCAGCAAGCTCGTTGCATCCAGTCCAAGCCTTTTGGAGCCTCCGCTGATGCCTGGACTCACAGCCCTTTGCAGAAGCAGTTGCCTGCTGGGCCTTCTCTGGCTCTCTGTAAGCCTGCGCGCCGACCCTGTCCCGGTGCGCCACCCGCAGGGCTCCGCGCACGGGTTCCTCATCCTCACCACCCTGGACGGCAAACGGCTTGCCACCGGCGACATGATGCAGGCCGTCCACGGCGACCGCATCTTCTCCCGGCTCACCCTTCGCTTCCGCGACAGCTCTGTTGACGACGAGGCGACCGTGTTCACCCAGCATGGCGTCTTTCGTCTGCTCAGCGATCACCACATCCAGCGCGGACCTTCTTTTCCCAGGCCGATCGATACGCTGATTGACACCGCGGCCTCGCAGGTGACCTCGCGCGATCCGGACGGCAAGGTGACCCGGGAACATCTCGATCTCCCCGCGGATCTTGCGAATGGGCTGCCGCCCAACCTGCTGATGAATCTCGCTCCTTCTACCGCCGCAACCACCCTCTCCTTTATCGCTCCCCTGGCCAAACCGCGGCTGGTGCACGTTACCGTCAAGCCGGTCGGCAAGCTTGGCTTTAGGATCGGCGACACACGCCGCACCGCGATCGACTACGCGCTCCACGTGGAACTGGGCGGACTTACCGGCCTGATCGCGCCCTTGATCGGCAAGGAGCCGCCGGATTACCACATCTGGATTCTGCCCGGGGCCAGTCCCGCCTTTATCCGGGAGGAAGGCGCACTCTACTTCGGCGGACCTATCTGGCGCATTCAGCAGGTCAGCCCCGCCTTCCAGCCCTGAGCCCGGGCCGGGCCGGTGCAAAGCTCCCCCTGCGCGCATCCGCCCGTGCGTACGGCGGCTAAAGCGCCCCGGCCTGGTCCTCGTGGATCAGGATGCTCGCGTGAATCCCATCCCAGAAAGCCAGCCGCGCCTGGAGCGCGGAGCGCGCCGCATCGAGCGCCTCGGCCCACTGCTGCTCGGAGCGGCACAGCCCTCGCACCATGGCCAGCGCCATCGGCCCGTGCTGGTCCCCATCCACCTCGATGTGCCGCTCGAGGTAGTAGCGGAAGGGCGCGATGCGGTCGGGAAGCTGCGCATCCAGCCTGCGAACGAACCCGGCGAACATGTCCGGGATCAGGTCTTCTCGTCCAAAGGTGAATGCGGCGGCGATCCGGTGCGTGGCCCCTGTTTCAAGGACCGCGAAGGTCGAGCGCACAAATGCGGCCGCCTCTGCGGGCGCAGCAGCCAGGGCTGCGTCGAGCGAGCCGTCCCCTGCCAGTACGCGGAGGAGGGCACGCACCGGAGCCAGGTCGGCCCCGCAGCTCTCCATCGCCAGCAGGTAGAGCTCGAAGTGCGAAAGAGGCCGGCCCTGGTAGGTGTCGCTCTCCTCCCCGAGGACGATCTCGTTGATCAGGCGCGCCGCCCCGGGATCCTTGGCGGGAAGCCACGGGACCTCGACGCAGGTCAGGCTTCGCTGCAGGCTCTTGAGCAGGGACATGAAGTCCCATACGGCAAAGACATGCGACCGCATGAAGATGCGTAGCGCCTCGAGCGAGTGGATCGAGCTGTAAAGAGGATGCTCGGCGAGACGCGCCTGGAGGGGTTCAATCGCCTGGAGAAGGTCTTGCTCGCTCATTGCAGTCAGCATCGTTCTCTTGAGGATACAAGCGGAGGAGACCCCGGTCGCACCGCCGGGCGGATTGCTCTTTTGAGGCAGTCGAAGCCCGCCTGGCCGCCGGCCGCTTCAGCGGGCGCCCCCGGGCGCGGGCGGACCCGGGAAGGCCTGAACGCAGATCTAGCGGGCGCTTGGGCCCGGCCCGGGAGCGGGTTTAGTATCGAGCAGAAGCACTTGCTTGCACAGAGAGCTCGCCGCGGCCGTCCGCTTCACCCTCGTACCCCAACGATCCCCGGAAAAGGTGGGAAGTTCTGAAGCCAACACCCATGCCCAGTATCCAATCCAGTAACTCCGCCGGGGGAGCCGAGGAAGTTCACCCTGATGTCGCCCTTGTCAACCTCGCCAAAGAGGGAGATGTGCATGCGTTTGAGAAGCTGGTCAAGCAGTATGACCGGCAGGTCTTCCGCATCGCGCAGCACATTACCCAGAATCGCGAGGATGCCGAGGACGTAACCCAGGACGCATTCCTCAAGGCATACGAAAAGCTTCACCAATTCCAGGGCAATTCGAAGTTCTACACCTGGCTGGTGCGGATTGCGGTCAATGAGAGTCTCATGCGACTGCGCAAACGGCGCACAGGGCGTATGGTCTCCATTGACGAAGACATCGAGACCGAGGAGGGCTCGATGCCGCGCGAGCTGCAGGACTGGGGCCCGGACCCGGAGATGCAGTACGGGCAGTCCGAGCTGGCCGAGATCCTGCGCAAGACGGTCAATGGCTTGCCGCCCGGATTCCGGGTCGTGTTCGTCCTGCGGGATGTCGAAGGCTTGTCTACCGAGGAGACGGCGGAGACGCTGGGCTTGAGTATTCCGGCCGTGAAATCCCGGCTCCTGCGGGCTCGCCTGCAGCTGCGCGAGCGACTGAACCGGTACTTCAAGAAGAAGAATGGGGATGCGGCGAAGTGATCTGCTCTGAGTTCCTGGTCCACCTGGATGATCTACTCGACGGCACCGTCGACACGACCCTGCGCGGCGCGCTCGAGGCGCACATGAGCGGCTGTGAACACTGCACGATCACTGTGTCCACGACCCGGAAGACGATCGAGGTGTACCGGTCGAACGTGATCTACGACCTGCCCAACGATCTGCGCGACCGGCTCCAGGCCGCCATCCTGGCCAAGTGCAAGAAGTGCTAGCGGGTCGGCTGGGACAACGATGCTGAGGCTGCTGATTGTCGGGCTGGTGCTGGTCGTGATCCTGCGCATGGTCGGCCGCGGGCGCAGCTGAGGCCAGGCGCAGCGTCGCCTGAAGACAGGCGCGCGCGCGTCGAGTCGCGCGAGCGTGTCGCGTG
>CAZZYH010000196.1:0-5442 GCA_964658225.1 Vulcanimicrobiota bacterium
GTTCAAAAGAAGCGCATCGGATGGCCGCCCAGGCGCATCCTTGAAGTGGTCGACTATGAGGTCGACGATGCGGTCGACGGTAGGCTCGGCGCTGAGTTCGACGATCAGGTCGGCGATCACGCCGGCACCTCCCGTGTTTGCACACGCAACCGTCGTTCCGTCCCATCCACCACTTCAAGGAGAACTCCGCTATGCCCACCCTGCTCCACATCGACGCCAGCCCTCGCGGCGCCTACTCCATCTCCCGTCAGCTGAGCGCCTCCTTTGTCGACGCCTGGAAGGCCAAGCACCCCGACGGCAAGCTCATCGAGCGCGACCTGGTCCAGACCGACCTGACCTTTGTCGATCTCGCCTGGATCGCCGGGGCCTACTCGGACCCGGCTTCCCACACCCCGGAGCAAAAGCAGGCGCTCGCTCTCTCCAATGAACTGACGGGCGAGGTCCTGGAGGCCGACGAGATCGTTCTCGGCACCCCTATGTACAACTTCGCCATCCCGGCTTCGGTCAAGGCGTGGATCGACCACATCGTGCGCGTCGGCGTCACCTTCAAGGTCGACGCGACCGGCTACCACGGACTGACCAGCGGCAAGAAAGCTACTCTGCTGATTGCCAGCGGCGGCGACTATGCGCCCGGCTCTCCGGCCGAGGGCTACAACCAGGAGACGCCTTATCTGAAGGCGATCCTCGGCTTCATCGGCATCACCGATGTTAAGGTCATACTCGCCGGCGGCACCAGCGGCGTCACCCAGGGCAAGGTGTCCTCCGAGGAGTACCTGAAGCCGTTCCTCGAGCAGATCAAGGCAGCGGTCTAGCCTCTCCCCGCGAAGCCCGGGCGCTGCCGCCGCGCGGGTCGGCTGTCCGGCCCCGGTCTTGCGTATCGCCCCGGCAACTCGCTCCAGCGCATTCCGCCGGCCCCCGTCTCGCCTCTGAGGCGGGGGCCGGCACGGGCGCCGTCCCAGGCAGCTTCTCGCGGGATCCTCCACAGATCGCATCCTGCCTGTGCTGCGCGCGGCAAAGCACCCCGCCCATCTTCTTGCTCGCAGCCCGCCGGCCCGCGACCACGTCCGCCCGGCGGTGATCTTGCATCCCGCTTCGGCACTCGGCGATCATGCTCGCAGCCATGATCACGCGCCGCCGACTCCTCGGCCAAGCAGCCCGCCTCGCGGCCGCCGCCGCCGGGAGCGGTTTCCTTCCCGCGCCTGCAGGCACTCTAAAAGCCGCCGCCGCCCGGCACGGACGCCTCTACGGGTCCGCGGTCGACCTCGGCCTGCTCCAGAGGGACCCGGTCTACCGCCGGCTGCTCATCGAGCAATGCAGCATCGTCGTGCCGGAAAACGCGATGAAGTGGGCGGCCGTGCACCCGGCGCGCGATCGCTACACCTTTGACCAGGCCGATGCGGTGGTGCGCTTTGCCGAGCAGCATGGCCTCGCCGTCCGCGGCCACAATCTGGTCTGGCACGAGGCGCTGCCGGACTGGTTTGCCTCCACCGTCACCGCGCAAAACGCTGCCCGGATCCTGATCGACCACATCCACACGGTGGCCGGCCGCTACCAGGGCCGCCTTCGCGCCTGGGACGTGGTCAACGAAGCGGTCCTGCCCAAGGACGGCCGCGAAGACGGTCTGCGCAACTCACCCTGGCTGCGCCTGCTCGGGCCCGGCTACCTGGATCTGGCCTTCCGCACCGCGCGGGCAGCCGATCCGCACGCCCTGCTCACCTACAACGAATTCGGCATCGAGTACGACCACGCCGAGAACGCCCAAAAACGCGCCGCCCTCCTGCGCCTGCTCAGGACGCTTCGGGCCGCCGGCACGCCCATCGACGCCGTAGGCATCCAGTCGCACCTCAGCGCGGCCTCGACGAATGCGCTTGGCCCGGGCATCCTTCAGTTTGTCACAGAAGCACATACACTCGGCCTGAAGGTTTTCATCACCGAGCTCGATGTGAACGACGATAACGTGCCCGCGGATGACCCGGCGACACGCGACGCGGCCGTAGCCGACACATACGGCCGATACGTAACCGCCATGCTTACAAACCCGGCGGTCACCGACATACTCACCTGGGGCGTGAGCGACAACCACTCCTGGCTCAATACCGGCAAGACCCACCAGGCCCTGCATCCGGGCCGCCAGGAGCGAGCCCTCCCCTTTGACGCCGCCTACCACCCCAAGCCGGCCTTCTTTGCGCTCCGCGACGCGCTCGGCCAGTCCTAGGCTTTTCCGGCGAGTTGCCGCAGGACGAATTGAAGGATGCCGCCGTGTTCGTAGTAGAGAATTTCTTGCGGCGTGTCGATGCGCACATGCGCGGTAAAGCAGTGCCTGGTCCCATCCGGTAGGGTGGCTATGACATCCAGAGAGCGGCCGTTGGCGAACCTGGTTGCCAGCAGGTCCGCCAGTCCGGGAAAGTCAAAGACCTCTTCGCCCGTCAGCCCGAGCGATTCAGCGGACTCCTCCTGCGCGAACTGCAGCGGCAGGATGCCCATGCCGACCAGGTTGGAGCGGTGGATACGCTCGTAGCTCTCCGCGATGACCGCCCGGACCCCCAGCAGCTTGGGGCCCTTCGCCGCCCAGTCGCGCGAGGATCCGGAGCCATATTCCTTGCCAGCCAGGATCACCAGCGGCGTGCCCCGCTCGGCATAGGCCACCGATGCGTCGTAGATGCTCATCGGCGTGCCCTCGGGCAGCAGCCGCGTGACTCCGCCTTCGGTGCCGGGCGCGAGCTTGTTGCGCAGGCGCACGTTGGCAAACGTGCCGCGCACCATGACCTCATGGTTGCCGCGGCGCGACCCGTAGGAGTTGAAGTCGGAGACCTTGACGCCATGCTGGCTCAGGTAGAGGCCGGCCGGCCCGTTGGCCTTGATGGACCCGGCCGGAGAGATGTGGTCGGTCGTCACGCTGTCCCCGAGCACGGCGAGCACGCGCGCCCCCTGAATATCAGCCACCGGGGCAGGCCTGGCCGGTATGCCGTCAAAGTACGGCGCCCGCCGGATGTAGGTCGAATCCGGCTCCCACTGATACACGTCGCCCTGGGCAAAGGTGAGCCGCTGCCAATTTGCATCTCCTGCGGTTACAGTTGCGTACTCCTTGGTAAAGCTCTCGCTCGTCAGCGCAGATTGCACAACGGCTGCAACCTCCGCCTGGGTCGGCCAGATGTCGCGCAGGTACACGGGCAGGCCGTCCTTGCCGCGCCCGAGCGGCTGGGTGACGATGTCCTGGGTGATGGAGCCGGCCAGCGCATAGGCCACTACCAGCGGCGGCGACATCAGGTAGTTCGCCCGCACATCGGAGTTGATCCGGCCTTCGAAGTTGCGGTTGCCGCTCAGCACCGAGACCGCGACCAGTCCATGATCGTCAATGGACTTGGAAACGTCGGCAGGCAGCGCCCCCGAGTTGCCGATGCACGTCGTACACCCATAGCCGACCACGTTGAAGCGCAGCGCGTCGAGGTACTTCAGCAGGCCTGCCTTCTTGTAGTAGTCCGTGACGACACGAGAGCCAGGTGCGAGCGAGGTCTTGACCCATGGCGGCACACGCAGACCCTTCTCCACCGCCTTCTTTGCCACCAGCCCGGCCGCCACCATTACCGACGGATTCGACGTGTTGGTGCAACTTGTAATCGCCGCAATGACAATTGAGCCGTGGTCGAGGTAGCGGTCAGGGTCTACGCCGAAACGCTCCTGGACAGTGTTCAGGTAAGCCGGCGAGTGACCGCCGAGCCGCGGCGAGACCTCGCCTTCCCCATGTTCGACCGGCACGCCCGGCTCCTTCTCGGCGAGCGTGCTCAGTACGTCGCCGGTCGCCGAGGCGTGGCCGCCTTCCCCCTCCCAGCGCTGCGCCTGCCGCTCGCCGAACTTGCCCGCCTTGGGGCTCATCAGCGACGGCAGTTGCGCCAGAAAACCGGCCGGCGTGTCCTTGAGCAGCACGCGATCCTGCGGGCGCTTGGGTCCGGCCACGCTCGGTTCCACCGTGGCCAGGTCAAGCGCGATTGTCTGCGTGTACTCGGCTTCGGGCGTGTCGGCGGTCCGGAACAGGCCCTGTTCCCGGTAGTAGGCCTCGACGAGCATGATCTGCTCTTCTCCCCGCCCGGTCAGGCGCAGGTAGCGCAGCGTCTCTTCGTCGACCGGGAAGATGCCGCAGGTCGCGCCGTACTCGGGCGCCATGTTGGCGATCGTCGCACGATCGGCAAGCGAAAGTTCGCTCAGCCCGGCGCCGTAGAACTCGACAAACTTGCCCACCACGCCCAGCTTGCGCAGCATCTCGGTTACCGTCAGCACCAGGTCGGTGGCTGTGGTGCCCTCGCGCAGGCTGCCGTGGATCTTGAAGCCGACCACCTGCGGCACCAGCATCGAGACCGGCTGGCCGAGCATCGCGGCCTCGGCCTCGATCCCGCCTACGCCCCAGCCCAGCACCCCCAGTCCGTTGATCATCGTTGTGTGCGAGTCGGTGCCGACCAGAGTGTCCGGATACGCCGTCTCGACCCCATCAGCAGCCGCCGTGAAAACGACGCGGGCCAGGTGCTCGAGGTTGACCTGGTGACAGATCCCCATGCCGGGCGGCACCGCGCTGAAGTTGCGAAACGAACCCTGGCCCCACTTCAGAAATTGGTAACGCTCACGGTTACGATCCATCTCGAGCAGCGAGTTGGTGTCATACGATTGAGCGGTACCGAATTCGTCGACCTGCACCGAGTGGTCGATGACGAGCTCGGCCGGCTGCAGAGGGTTGATCTTCTGAGGGTCCCCGCCCAGCAGCTTCATGGCGTCGCGCATTGCCGCCAGGTCGACGATGGCCGGCACCCCGGTAAAGTCCTGCATGAGCACCCGGGCGGGCATAAAGGCGATCTCGCGCGAAGGCTCAGCCTTGGCGTCCCAGCGAGCGAGCTGGAGCACGTCCCCGGCGGTCACCGTGACGCCGTCTTCGCGACGCAGCAGGTTCTCCAGCAGAATGCGCAGGCTGTATGGCAGGTGCGCGAGCGACCTGCCGTCCTTGGCCAGCGTCTCGGCGAGCGCGTCCAGGCGGTAGATCCGGTAGTGTCGGTTGTTGACTTCCAGGGTGGCGCGGCTGCCAAAGCTGTTCGCAGAGGCACGGTCAAGAGCGCTTTCAGGAGGGACCGAGCTTGTACTCACGGCGGAACTCTCTCTTTCTTCTGCTGCTGTCCGAACATGTGTCAGGGAACCAGCCGCGCGGTGGGCGCGCCGCAGGAGCTACCGGGCAATCGGTGTGCGGCCGCGGTCATGGCGACCGTGGTGGAAACGCTTCAGCAGCGGAGAGGCAGGGTCGGCGCGCATCGTCGCCCCTATTCTAAACAAGCAGGGCAGCGCTTCCAAGGGCATAGCCCTCCGCGTGGAGCGAGCAGGCTGCGATGCGTTGGCCCGCGGGTCGCGGTACGGGCGCAGGCGGCTCCCGGCAGCTCCCGGCGCGGGTCCAAGATGGGTCCGGCG
>CAZZYH010000197.1:0-5422 GCA_964658225.1 Vulcanimicrobiota bacterium
TCTCAGTGCTGGATCGGATTGTTGTGGGCGGCGTGCGGGTCGAGGGTCGTGTTGTGCCCTTCGGTAATGAGCCAGCGCCCATCGCGGTGAACAAATACATAGGTGAGCACGCTAGTGGAAGGCGGAAAGACACGGCCGTCGGAGCCGGTGAAGCCCTCCCCATCGCCGATCGCTGTAGCGACGGCGACATCAGGAGCGACAGCGCGGATGCTGACCTGCTTCCACGGCTGAAGAGTGCGGGTCTTGAAGATGGTCTCGTGGTAGGCCTGATGGGCTCGGTAAACTTCGTCCTTGCCTCGCCACCACATACCGACGATGTTGATCCATTCCACATCGGCAGTCATGTCGGCGACATAGGCTTTCATGTCATGGCGGTTCCAGGACGTAGTCTGATTGTCGAGCACGGCGTGAATGGCACTCTGGTCGGCCTGGGAAAGGGTAAGGGTTTGACCGAGGGCGACATTGACGAACAGCATCAGGGCGAGGAGCCCAGGGCTCGAGCGTAGAAGTCTCATGCGCAACAATTTAAGTCATGGGGAGGGGTTTGTCGCGCAGCATCGCGGCGATGTGGTGCCGGATCCACGCCATCACTGCTTCGGGAAACCTTCCGCCTCGGCGTAGCCCTGATCGATCTCAACGAAAACCCGGCCAGCGCTTACGATATCTTCGAAGGCGCGGGTTACATCGGCCTGGGCCGCACCCTGGGCGAGCAGCCACTGCTCGATCTCGTCGCGTCCCGCCGCCGGGTGGAGGGGCTGCTCTGCATGGTAGTTGGAGCCGGCTTGCTCGAGGACAACGTAGCGCTCACCGTCCTTGCGAATCTCGAGGTTCTGAATCATCGCTGCTCTCCTTTTGCTGGCTTCCTGCAAGCTTCGATGCAGGGAAGCCGGCCGCTGCGCGTACGGCTCTAGCTCTGCCCGATCACCTCGGCGGCGATCTGCCCGGCCTCGATGCAGGCCGCGCGATCCACATCGTGGTGCGTGACAAAGCGGACCTGGTCGGGACCCGTGGTGCCGGAGAGCACGCCGCGCTGTTTGAGCCGGGCGACCAGATCGGCCGCGTCGCCCGGCGCCCCGGTCTCGGGGTCGCGCAGCTTGAAGATCACGATATTGGTCTGCACGTGAGCCAGGTCCAGCTCCACCTGCGGCAACCCGGCGACAGCCTCGGCCAGGATGCGCGCGTTCGCGTGGTCTTCGGGCAGGCGCGCCGGCATCACGTCGAGCGCGATCAGCCCCGCTGCTGCCAGGCACCCGGCCTGGCGCATGCCGCCGCCCAGCGCCTTGCGGACCGAGCGCGCGCGGTCGATAAACTCGCCCGTCCCCACCAGCATCGAGCCAACCGGCGCGCACAGACCCTTGGACAGGCAGAACATGACCGAATCGAAGCCGCTCGTCAGTTTCGCGACCGGTATACCCAGGTAGGCGGCGGCGTGGAAGATGCGCGCCCCATCGAGATGCACCGGCAGACCAGCCTCGCGCGCTCCGGCCCAGATCTGTTCAAAAACCGGCAGGGGCGTTACGACGCCCCCCGCCATGTTGTGCGTGTTCTCAAGCGAGATCAGCCCGGACTGCTGGCGGTAGTAGATCTTTGGCGCCATCATGGCCTGGATCAGGTCCCAGGTCAGGATCCCGTCGCTCGCGTAGGCGGTGCGCAGCTGGCAGCCGGCAAAGGCCGCGACCATGGCCATCTCCCAGTCGACCAGGTGGGCGCGCGACTCGCAGATCACTTCCTGCCCGTGATGGGTGTGCAGGCGGATCGCGATCTGGTTGCCCATCGTGCCGGTCGGGACAAAGAGTGCCGCCTCGCGCCCGAAGACTGCGGCCGCGCGCTCTTCGAGCGCGTTGATCGTGGGGTCTTCGCCGTACACATCGTCGCCGACCTCGGCCGCGGCCATGGCGGCGCGCATCTTCGGCGTGGGCCTGGTGACGGTGTCGCTGCGCAGGTCGATGGTTGTGGTTGCCGTGGGACTAGGCGTCTCCTGTTCGGGCACGTAGAGGCTCCTGGTTGCCATGCTTTTCCTCCGGGGCTGCGTCAGCCGGCAAGTGCCTGACCGAGCAGCTCTGCTCTTTAACCTTAACGTGCCGCGGTGGCCCGGGCCGAGCTTTCTGCCGCCTGCGGGTAGCTTTGTGCCAGGTCAAGAAAGCTGGCGAAGACTTCGTTTGAGAGCATGCGGCCGCGAGGGGTGAGCGCGACGAGGTCCCCTGTGAGGGTGACCAGCCGGTCCTCGGCCAGTCGAACCAGCACCGGAGCGCAGGCCTCGACCGCTGTGTGGCCGAACTCCGCACGCAGGGCCGGCAGCGAGACGCCCGCGTTCACCCGCAGGCCCAGGAACCAGGCCTCCTCCAGTTCTTCGGCAGGCGACAAACGGCGTCCGAGGTCCCACACCCTCGGTCCTGCAAGATAGCTTCGCAGCGCGTCCCCTGTGCCGAAACGCGCGGCCTGGCCTTGTTCGCTCCTCAGCATGGAGTGTGCGTCCAGGCCGACGCCGAGGTAGGGCCGGCGCTGCCAGTACCGCAGGTTGTGCCGCGATTGGTGACCCGGCCGGGCGAAGTTCGAAATCTCGTATTGCGCCAGGCCCTGGCCCTCCAGCGTAGAGCATGCCTCGGCATAGAAGTCCGCCACCGCGTCCTCGGACGGCGTGAGACCGGCGCCGTAGCGCGTGCCGCCGAGCAGCATCTCGCCGCCCAGGCGTGAGTCTTCATCGACCTCCAGCATGTAGACGCTGGCGTGCTCGGGCCGGGCCTCGCCCAGCATGGCGAGCGAGTGTCGCCAGCTCGAGGCGGTCTGGCCCGGCAACCCTGCGATCAGGTCCACGCTGGCCGCAATCCCGGCGCGTCGGCTGCGCCGGAGGTCGTCCAGCGTCTGCGCGGCGGTGTGCAGGCGGCCTACCGCCCGAGCCTCCTGGTCGACAAAGGTCTGTACCCCGAAGCTGATGCGCCCTACCCCGCATGCGACCGCGGCTTCGAGCACCGCATCGGCCAGCATCCCCGGCGCAGCCTCGAGGGTGATCTCGGCGTCGGGCGCAACCGCATATTGCTCCCCGATCGCGGCGAAGAGCGAGCGCAACTGCGCCGCCGACAGGATGCTGGGCGTGCCGCCGCCGAGGTAGATCGTGTCGACGTGGCGGGGCAGCACGAGCCCGGCTTGATCGGCCTGGGCGCGCGCGTCCGCCAGTTCCTCGAGCAGGCGCGCGACGTAGCCGTCCATGTCGCTTGCCGGGTACACGCCCGAGGCAAAGTTACAGAAGCTGCACTTGGAGCGGCAGAAAGGGAATGAGATGTAGAGGCCGAGCGACTCCGCCGAGGTGGCTGCCTGCTGCATCTGTCTAGTTTCGCACTCCGCCGGCGCGTGGCAGCGCTCGATGCACCTCGACGCTCCGTCTTACTCCGCGATCACGCCGGCAAAGAGCGCGTCGTCGGGGGAGACGGGGGTGCGGGCCGCGGCCAACAGGTAGCCCTCCTGGTCCATCGAGTCTTCGAACTCTGCCTGCACCCGCGCCAGCACGCCGCGCTGCGAGCTGTGCTCGAGAAAGGCCTCCACCTTGCGCTCCTTCCAGTCGCCAAGCTCGAGCGTAAGCGAGGCGGGAACGCGCGCCCCGGCGCTGGCCGCTTCTTCATCCTTGGTCGAGATGAAGCGGGTGGCCGAGTAGTAGAGCTTCTGCGGCGCCCAGACGGTCGTCTTGCCTGTCAGCTGTTCGGGATAGAAGCCGCTGCGGCCCGCCCAGTGGAAGGCGGCGGTGGCGGCAAGCGAGACCATGGTGTGGTCCCGGTGCAGGTTCGCCCCGCCATCGGCGCCAAAGGTAAGCACCACGTGCGGCCGCTCCCGGCGGATGTGCGCGACCAGCTCGCCTACCAGGGGCTGGAACGTTTCGAGGTGGAGGCCGCCATCCGGGTAGTTGAGGATGACGCCATGGCGCACGCCGAGAAACCTGCAGGCCGCGGTAAACTCGGCCCGGCGCGCCACGGCCAGCTCGGTGTTGCTCTGGCCATCGGCACGGTAGGAGCCGGCCGCGCCATCGGTGAGGCAGATCACGCTGGTGACCACTCCGCTGGCCTTGGCCATCAGCAGCGCGCCGCCAAAGGCGCCTGCTTCGTCGTCCGGGTGGGCGGTGATGCACATGAGTCGAAAAGCCAAAGTAGTTTCCTCAATCAGTCCAAAGTGCTCGCTACACGACGCGCGTTCGAGGATCCAGGCACGCTCGCCAAAAAGTGGTCGTCAGCCTTGCCCGCGGCTCGGCTTTGCTGGCAGGCAAAGGCGCAGTCGATCGAAGTCCGGCCGCGGGTCCCTTGCTTGGTTCAGGATGGCGGCGCGTCCTTGGGCCGCTAGCCGCAGGCTCGCTCAGACGGGAGACGGCGTGGCGGCAACGAATGCATCGGTCGGGGGACAACAGCGATCCCGCTCTTCGCGCCACAGATCCCACGGCAGGCTGCTCTGCGCAACCGGCCGAAACGTCTGCCGGTGCAGGTGCGTGGGACCGTGCCTGCGCAGCGCATCCAGATGCTCGGGGGTGCTGTAGCCCTTGTGCGCGTCGAGGCCGTAGGCGGGGAACTGGAGGTGGTACTCGCACATGCGGCGATCGCGATAGACCTTCGCGACCACCGACGCCGCGGCGATCGAGACCGAAAGCGAGTCGCCGTAGACGATGCTGGTCTGCAGGCAGCTGTGATCGAGGCGCATGGCGTCGATCAGCAGGTGGTCCGGCTCGGGCGCAAGCGCTTGCACGGCGCGCAGCATGGCCAGGCGCGTGGCCTGGTAGATATTGACGCGGTCGATGGTCTCGGCATCGATTTCATGAATCGCAATGGCGAGGGCGCGCGCCCGCACGATGGCCGCGAGGCGCTCGCGTTCTTCGGGCGCGAGTTGTTTGGAGTCGCGCAGCCCGCGGATCCGGCAGCCCTCCGGCAGCACCACCGCCGCGGCGACGACCGGGCCGAAGAGCGCGCCGCGGCCTACTTCGTCGACGCCGGCGATCCTGGTTGCGCCCTGGGCCCGCGCTGCCTTCTCGTACTTGGCGCCGCAGGCCAGCGAGCGCAGCATCTGCATCTTGCGCGTGGCGGCCGAGAGCGGCTTGGTCGGCGCGGGGAGCGGGTCGGCTTCGAGCGGCATGGGTTCTAGTGTAAACGCAGGAAACGGCGCTCGCCGTGACGGAGCCGTGATGGAGAAGAGGGGAGGTTGCAAAGGAAAACACCCGGCAACGAAGCCGGGTGTTTTCGGGGAAGCGCTGAGGGCGACCGCAGCTCCCTTGCTTCGCTCAGGATGATGGTGTCGCGCAGCGGATGCAGGGCGCGACGGCGCTGAAGAAGTGCCGGCCCAGCACCCGTTCGGGCCGCAGTCCGGACAGCACCGATTCGGCCCGGTTGTAGGCCAGCACGGTGCCGTCCGCGGCAAGCGCGATCGCGCCGTAGTCGAGCTGATCCAGAGC
>CAZZYH010000198.1:0-5358 GCA_964658225.1 Vulcanimicrobiota bacterium
GGTCTTTCGCGGGAACGATTTGTCGCACGCTGTCTTTTGCCGTACGAAACGGAGATACAGAGTCCCGCGCTGACCGACTCCGCAATACGCTGCATGGGGCCCCATGAGTTTGGCCCGCGCCGCAGGACGTTGGCTACCGTCGTCGGACACCGGCTTCGGCCGTCGGACGCCGCATTGCGCCGCCCAGGGCTCGACTGCTGCGTTTAGCGAGATCACACTGCCGGAGGATGGGGCCATGATGCACGGGCGTGGAGCAAGATGGCGACGGGCGGGGATGCTGACCTTGGCTACCCTGCTCGGACTGGGGGCAGGCTGCCAGCAGAAACAGCAGAGGGACGCGGGCAAGACCTACACGGCGGACCAGAATGCGGCCCAGAAGGGCGGCGCGGCGCCCGCCGGCGGGCAGAACGACGCCAAGCCGCTCGATGCGCCCGCCGACACGACAAACGGCAAAGAGTCCAGGGCCTCCGACGCCGGTACCAGTGACGCGACCAGGGGCCAGGTAGTGACCGAGCCCGGGGCGCCGGTCGAGCATGAGCCGCGACCGGGGGCGACGAAGGCCCCTCCCGCAAGCGGGCCGGAGCGCTCGAGCGCGCGCTCTTCGGCGCGAGCCCGGGATTGAGGTTGCGGAAGAGCGGGGTCGCGCGTGTGCGCTGTTGATCTTCAGCGTGCCCCGGGGATGCGGTTCGCGGAGCCTTTTGCCGGGCCGGGCAGCCACACGCTGTTGGGCCTTGCCGCCCTTCCGAGTCGTTGCTGAGGAGCAGTTGCGGCACGGACGCCCCCGAAGCGTCTGCGGCCCTGGAGGAGGATGGTGCGAACTCTGTTTGTACTGGTCGCGCTCTGCGGCATGGTCGTTTCGGGCCTCGCGCTGCGTGCGCACTACGCGACGGACACGCAGCCCTGCGACATCAACGAGCGCTGGGACTGCGGGATCGTCAATCACAGCCGTTTTGCCGTGGTGCATGGCCTGCCCGTGGCGGTGCTGGGGCTGATCGGCTATGGGAGCCTGGCGGCCCTGGCGTGGAGCCGTTTTTCCCGGGTGCGTCTGCTTGGCGCGGGTGCGGGGTTTCTCTATGCGCTTTCGCTCACCCGGATCGAGGCGCAGGTGCTCCACGTCTGGTGCCTGTACTGCGTGATCTCGCAGGGCATCATCACCATCCTGCTGCTCGTGGCGGGGATCCTCTACTGGCAGCAGCGTGGGCGCCCCGCGAGGCTCCGCACCTGAGCACCGCTCGAGCGCCCAGGCGTTTGGCGGCCCAGGCGCTCGGCAAACCAGGCGCTCGATCCATCGGGCCGGGGCCGGCCCAATCCTGCGGCAACGCTTTACTTTCCGCGCGACCCCAGTTTGTAGACGATGCCCACCGTGCCGTTGAACTCGTTCTGCGTGGTAGCGCCGTAGCGCGTGGGCGTGTAGTCGGCCTTGAAGCGTACCGCGAACCGGGGGCGGACGTTCAAGTCGGCCCAGCCGCCGATCACCCCGGCAAAGGCCAGCTGGTTGTTGTAGACCCCCAGCAGAAAGGGCTCGACGCCGCTGTTGGCAAAGCCCTTGTCAAAGCTGCCATACCCGCCGCCGACCTGCGCGTGCATGCCCAGGGTGTACTTCGGGGTCTCGAGCAGGCGGAAGGTCGGACCGAAGAGGAACAGGTACTCCGCCATGTCCGAGGTGCCGGTGAGGCCATAGGCGTTGGCCGGGATGTTGTAGTTGCCGTAGAGGGAGCGGACCGTGGCTTCCAGGCCGTAGCTCTTGGCAAACCAGGCCGTGGCCGAGCCATCCCAGCCGAGCAGGTTGGTGGCGTTGACGCGGTGGGCGTAGCCGGGATTGAAGTGCGAGTAGGCAGCCCCGCCGTAGATGTCAAAGCGCTGGAGCCCCTCTTCGCCGGAGGCGGCGGGAGCGGTGGCGGTGATCTGCGCGTGCAGGTTGGGGGCAAAGAGCAGGGCGCCGAGCAGCGCGCGCAGACAGATGGAAACACACTTCAACTGGAATCTCCTGGAACGTATCTGGGTCGCTGGCCTGTTGGGTCGAGGACGGGCTCGCAGTGCCTGGACACTCTACAGGATAGGCTAGCACCTGCGGGTGCGCGCAGGCTGGTTGGCCGCGTTGCCGGGAAGAGCAAGCCGGTGTCCCTGAAGCTTTCGCCGCGCCCAGGATCAGGACTGTATGGAAGCGCCAAGGAGCGCTGTTGCGAGGCGCTGGAGCGGATGCTCCCTAATTCATCCAGCCGCGGTCTTTCGGGTCGCGGGGCCGTACATCTTCAGGCGCGACATACTTGCCTTCGTCGTCAAAGTGCACGTCCCGGTTCTGCTTGCGCATGTAGACCTCAAATTTTTTCGCAGCCTGGCGCCGCCGGGAGCGGGCGTAGTTGTTGCGCAGGGTATCAAGCCACTCGCTGCTGCGGGCCGAGTAGCCGCCGCGGCGGGGGGCGAAGCGTACGTAGAGGTAGCCGGCAAGCGCGCCGCCCAGCTGCGCGAGCGCGTAGGCACGGCTTGCTCCAAACAGGTTCGCAATCGCGATCAGCATGTAGACCGCGACTAGGTACTTGGCCTTGATCGCGATGGGCAGCGGGAAGAGCGTGAACTGGAGATCGCCGTAGAGGACCGCGAAGACGATCAGCAGGCCGAAGATGCCGCCGAAGGCCCCGGTAAAGGCGATGCCGGCTTCAAGCCCGAGGCCCGCGGAGCGCTCGGTGATGGCGGCCAGCAGGACGGCGGTAAGGCCGGCTCCGAAGACGGAAACGAAGTACAGCTCGCCGACCCAGCGGGGCCCGTGGTTGGACTCAAGAAAGCTGCCCAGGAACCAGAGCGAGAGCAGCTCGAGCGCGGTGCCGAGCACGCCGGAGTGGATGAAGCTGTAGGTGACCAGTTGCCAGACGTAGCCGTGCAGCACGAGCGCGGGCGAGAGCGCGAAGACAGCGGCCAGGTTGGCGGCCAGCGCCGGGGCCAGCGCGCCGAGAAGCAGCAGGAGGAAGAAGGCGCCGAGATTCCAGACAACGAGGGTGCGCGTGAAACCTTTGAAGTCGGGGAAGCTGAGCATTCCGGCTGAACGTGGCATGGGCGTCAGGCTCTATTGTCGCAGGTTGCGGACGGATTTGCTTCGGCGGCCAAGCCCGACCCGATGCCGGTTGTCGCCGGGCGCCTGCTGCCGGCCTGCGTCCCGGGTCGAGAGCCTTCCGATTCCGCTAGAGTGAAACAGTGATGAGAAACGTCCCCCCCCCCGCGCGCTGGCTGATCGGTCTTGAGCGAACGCTGAGCGCGGTGCTCCTCTTCTGTGTCGGGGCCTATGTCCTGGCTTCCTGGAACTGGCCGCTGGTGGGCGATGCGCCGCTGATTCACTATGTCGTCTTCCTGATGGAGCACGGTCTTGCGCCCTACCGCGATGTGCTCGACCTGAACCAGCCGGGCACTCTGGCGATGGAGTGGGCGGTGATGACGGTGCTGGGCAGAGGGGCTCTCGCGTGGAGGATCTTCGATCTGCTGCTGCTGTGCGGCGCGGGCGTGGCCATGGTGTTCGTCTGCCGTGCAGCGGCGGGGCGCAGGCGAAGCGCCTTTGCGGCCTTGTGGAGCGCGGCCACCTTTGCCCTGATTCACGGGCGAGACGGCCTGATCGAGCTCGGGCAGCGCGATCTGCTCCTGGCTGTTCTGCTGGCGGCCTGCTTCGCACTGGTACTGTCCGCGGTACGGTCGCGCGGCAGCCAGGGGTACGGAGTGAGCACCCTGGCCGGGCTTTGCCTGGGGTGCGCGTGCACGGTCAAGCCGCATGTCGTTCTGCTCGCGCCGGCGTTGCTGGCCTGGACCGGATATCAATCGAGAAAGCAGGGCAGCCAGTGGCAGCGCCGGCTCGGGGCGCTCGCCGCGGGAGTCGCGGTGCCCTTGCTCGGGTCCGCCCTGTTCCTGCTGCGGGAGCACGCCTTGGCGGCTTTTGTCCGGCTCATGCTGCAGCTCGGGCCCTATCACGCATCGATGTGGCGGCGGCCCTTCGGCGCACTGCTCGCGGGGTCTGTCTCTTCGGTGCTGCTGCCTGTCTTCTGCCTGTGGCTGCCGGTGTTTGTGGCCGGGCGGCGATGGCGCCTGGTTGCCGATCAGGCCTTGTTGCTGGGGTTTCTGTTCGGAGTGTTCTCCTTTTGTGTGCAGGGCCGCGGCTATCCGTATCACCGGTACCCGTCCGAACTCTTTCTTTTGCTGCTGGCATCGACCGGCTTTACGGAGACGCTGGCGGAGGTGGGCTCGCGGCGGCCGTGGGGCGGCTGGAAGCAGTGGCTCCCGAAGGGGTGCGCCGTGGCGGGCCTGGTCTTTGGAGCGCTGGTGGTGGTGCCGCGTTCGCTGGTCGAGATCGTGCGCTATGAAGGTCGCCGGGATGACTTCGGGCAAGGGTTGACGGCAGACCTGTCGAGCCTCGGAGGCAAGGGGCCGGGCCAGCTGGACAAGCTGGACAAGAAGGTCCAGTGCCTGGACATGGCCGGGGGGTGCGTGGCGACGCTCTACCGGATGGGCCTGGTCGAGAGCAGCGGCTTTCTCTATGACTGCTACCTGTATCCGGCCGAGGGTACGGGGAGCGCCGGGGACGAGGAGCGCGATCGGTATCGCGATGCCTTCCGCGCGGCGTGGGTGCGCAGTCCGCCCGAGTTGCTGATCGTCAGCAGCGATGCATGCGGCGCGACCGCGGCCCCCTATAGCAAGCTCGACCGCTGGCCGTGGCTGGCGGGCTACCTCGGGGCGCACTACCGGCTGGCGGCGGAGCACACGCCGGATAGCCTGCAGCGGTGGGGGGGCAGGCCGGCGCTCCCGTATGGCTACCGCATCTATCGTTTCGCGCGACCCTGATGCGCGCTCGACCGGGAGGGCGGCGACTCGAAACGGCGCGGCCGGGTCAGTCCAGGCGCACCAGGTAGGCAGCGCCTTCTTCCGGGCGCAGTTCTGCCTGAAGCGCCAGGGCCCGCGTCTTGTCATCGTTCGCCGGGCGGATGCGCACCCAGTGCCCGGTCGGCCCGGTGAACTCGACCACGTTCGCCGTCTGGTAGCGGCGCTGCAGCCTCTGCTCGAGCTCGACTGCTTTCGCTGCATGCTGGAAGGCGCCGATCTGCACGCACCAGCGGCCGCCCTCGGCGATCGGCTTCGGCGCCTCGAAGACCTCGATACGCACGGTCGCGGTACCTGGCAGCCAGACGCCGATCGACTTCGCGGAGGCGACCGAGAGGTCGAGCACCCGCCCGGGCACGAAGGGGCCGCGATCGGTGACCCGCATTACCGAAGCCTGGCCGGTGGCGAGATTGGTGACCCGCAGCAGCGAACCCATGGGCAGGGTGCGATGCGCGGCAGAGAGCATGTTCTGGTCGAAGATCTCGCCGTTGGCGGTTCGACGCC
>CAZZYH010000199.1:0-5216 GCA_964658225.1 Vulcanimicrobiota bacterium
AGATTGTTCCACCACTGCATGGTGACCATGTCGCCGAACCACTGGTGGGCCATCTCGTGCGCAACCACCTGGGCCACTCGCTGCTTGGCTTCCTCCGAACCATGCTTCTCGTCCACCAGGAAGTCGGTCTCCCGGTACGTAATGGCGCCGAAGTTCTCCATCGCGCCGGCTTCAAAGTCCGGGATCGCGATCATATCCAGCTTGGGCATCGGATACTTGATGCCGAAGTAGGTGTCGTAGTAGTGCAGCACGTACTCCGCAGCCTTGACCGCAAAGGGCGTCAGCGCGAGCTTATCCGGCGTGGAGCAGGCGCGGATCGGCACCCCGTCGCTCGAGCCGGAGGTGCAGACGAAATCGCCCACCAGGAAGGCGACCAGGTAGCTGGACATCTTCGGGGTCACGGCAAAGTGCAGGGTGTGCTTGCCCGGCCCCGGCCCGGGCGTGTCCGAGACGATGTTGGTGTTCGAGATGGCGGTATCGGCCTGGTCCACGGTCAGGCTTACGTCGTAGCTCGCCTTGTAGGCCGGCTCATCGAAGGAGGGAAAGGCGCGGCGGGCGTCGGTCGGTTCAAACTGCGTTACGGCGTAGTTGCGTTTCTCGGTCTTGGACAGGTAGAAGCCGCGCAGCTGCCCGTTGAGGATGCCCGTGTACTCGATCTTGAGCAACACCCGGCCCGCGGCCAGCGGCTTGTCGAAGGTGAAGGTGGCCTGCTCCCGGGCCTGATCTTCGGTGACCGTGGCAGCGCGGGTCTGGCCCTTGAGCTCGGCGGTGACGCTCTTGAAGGTGATCTCGGCGGCGTTCAGCGTGATCGTGCTCGAGGGCTCGGAGAGCAGCAGGTCGATGGATTCGGTACCCGCAAAGGTGGCGGCCCCGAGGTCCGGGGTAAGCGCGAGCGTGTAGCGCTCAGGCGTCGCAATGCGGGGCAGGCGTTGGCCCAGGGCCGCGACTGGGAGCAGAAGCGCGGCGGCGGCGAGGCAGGCGGTGCGAAGAGAGGGCATGGTCGAGAGGAGCCTTTCAATCGAGCTTGAAGCGGTGGAGGGCGGATCCTGCGGATACGCGGTTCGATGCATCGGCGGAACGCATGTAGGCTGCCGGGGCCGGACTTGTTCAGGATTCGCGGTAATCCATCAATACCACGGCTGCCAGCAGCAGGCACACAGGCCAGAGGCGACCAGCCCACCGCGCCTCGCGCGACCCGGGCAGGCGTAGCTCGAGCCATCGCCCCCAGCCGGCCGTCGCCCCCAGCAGGGCGATGGGCGTGTGGCTCAGCTCGGCCAGCACCTCCTCATGCATGCTGCCCAGCGCATGCGCATGGGTGAGCAGCGCCGCGCCCCCGGCCGCGCAGACCAGGGGAAAGAAGTAGGCGGCGCGGGGGGAACGAAGATAGCCTTTCTCGACCGCCCATTCGAAGAAGGCGAAGGCGGCGATGAGCACGGCGTAGAGCCGGTGCTCGAGCACATCGGGCCGCGAGAAACTGGCCCAGAAGGGACGCGGGCCGAGCGGCCAGTTCTCCGGATCGGCCCGCAGCAGGATGAAGACGGCGAGCGCAAGAAAGAGCAGCGGCCAGTTCTGCGCTAGGCTGCGCAGCTTTGCTCGCGGGGTGGTGCGGTAGAGCAGGGCAAAGAGCGCGGCGGCCAGCACGATCAGCCCGGCCCAGTGATGGTTGTACTCGGACCAGGCCCGATCGTTCGCGTCGTTGGTCGTGCCCATGCCAAACTGCTGGGCCGGCAGGGCGGCCTCGAGCGAGTTGGGTGGGGCGAGCGCGGCCACCGGCGGGCTGCTCAGGCGCGGCGCCTCCCAGCGCAGCCGCTCGACGATCTCGTGGCCGGTAATGCGATCTTCGAGACCGAGGTCCGCCGCCGGCGCCTGCGAGGTAAGCGAGGCCGCGGCCAGGACGGCGGTAAAGCCGAGCCCGATCTCGGCCTCGGAAAAACGCCGCAGCCGCAGCAGCAACCCGCCTGGGGTTGGCCCCGCGAGGGGGTCCCTCGACGCGCGGCCGGCCTGCAACAGGCGCTGGTTGCTCGCACCGAGCAGCAGCATGGCCAGCAGCAGGTAAGTCTTGGCCATCACCATCCATCCGTAGGAGGTGCCGTAAAGCCCGCCCCAGGAGTGGATGTAGACGTAGCTCAGGCCCAGGCCCGCAAGCACCAGCAGCGGCACGCTCAGCAACGCGAGAGTGGAGTATCGCCGCGCCAGGCGCACGCCCTCTTCCGGTCCGGCGCGGCGCAGCGCCAGCAGCAGGAAAGGCATCGCACCGATCCACCCGGCAGTGCCCAGGTGATGCGCCGCGGTGAGCGCGGAGAGCAGCAGCCGATCGTTGATCCGCGAAGCCGCATGGCTCATCGCGACCGAAGCCCCAAGCAGCCCCAGAGACAAGGCCAGGCAGGGGAGCAACAAACCGGCCTCTCTGCTGCGGAGCAGAACAGCGACGGCAAGCGCGCTGGCAGCCGCCGCCATGCCGGCGAGGAAGAACCCGGCCGTGAAGACCTGCGCGATCGGGAAGCCGGACCCCGCGACCAGGATGGCCACGCTGAGACAACTGGCAGCAGCCTGCGCGCCGGCGAAGCCCAGGGCCGCCCAGCTCACGGCCTGTCGCAGGCCTGGGAGCGAAGCCGCTCGCGCAACGAAGAGGAGAAACAAGATCCCTCCCAGCGTCAGGGCTTCGAGCGCAAGGGTCAGCGCACGCAGGACAACGCTGAGGAGGTCAAAGTCTTTGAGCAGCCAGATCAAGGTACTTTCAGTATGCAGCGCCGCGGGGCGCAGCGTGCATGCAGAGCCGGCAGACCGGGATCGCTGTTGTAGCGAGCCAACCAGCCGCCGGCACCCGACTCGACCTGGTGCTCAACCTGGACCGGGACCCTACTGAACCTGGAAGGGAATTTCCCCCCGGGTGATATGCCCGTCGCTGGCCAGCGCCTGCCAGCGCAGGGTATAGCTGCCCTTGCTGAGCCCGTCTGCCTGGGTAACGATCTCGTCCGGAGCCATCTGCTTGGCGAGCGAGAGCGTCTTGATGGCGCGGTCCGCGGCGGCGATCTGCACGGTCGATCGCGCCCCGTCCACGCGCGAGTTGAACTTCAGATCGATCTTCAGCGTAGAGCCGTGCACCGCCTCGTTCGGTCTGGGCGTTGACTTGACGAGCACCGCGTGGGCGCGGGCCAGTTGCGGCAGAAGCGCCAAGAGGGCGAGCGGCATGAGCGGGAAGCAGCGGTGCATTTTCGAAAACATGGAAGTACCTCGTCGAATCGTCCGCAGCGATCGGGACGCAATACAAGCCACGGTTTGCGGCCGTCGCCGGCACACGGCTAAAAGCGGTTCGACGCCGCGCGGACGGACTGGCCGCTGATCTCGGCAGCGCGGGCCTCGGCGTAGGCGGCGGCGCCGATCAAGGCCGCACGCGTCTCGAGAATGATCCGCACCGGCGCCTGCACCAGCAGGTCGCTGAGCCGGCCCTTGTCGGTGAACGCCTTCATGAAGGTGCCATCGAGCATCTTGTTGAGAATCTTGGGCGCAATGCCGCCACCGACATACATGCCGCCGATCGAGAGCACCTTGAGGGCGAGGTTGCCGGCCTCGGCCCCGTAGGCGGCCACAAAGATATCGAGCGCGCGGGTACAAAGCTCGTCCCTGCCCATGCCCAGCTCGCCGATCACCGCGTTCGGATCCTCGCTCGCCATGCGGTCGCGCAACTCCGCGGACTCGGTCATGCCCTGGTCATCCCGGAGAAAGCTGTACACATTGCGCAGGCCCAGCCCGGAGACGACCCGCTCGAAGCTGACCCGTCCGCCCACCTGCTTCTGCAGGTAACGCAGCAGCGCCATGTCGGTGTCGGTGCGCGGAGCGTAGTCGCAGTGGCCGCCCTCGGAGGCGACCGGCACATGCATCTTGCCGTTCCACATCAGGATCGCTTCGCCCAGCCCCGTGCCTGCCGAGATGAGTCCGCGATTGCCGATGATGCCCGGATCGCCTTCGCTGAGCGTGTAGATCTGCTTGGAGTCGAGCTCGGCGATCCCGTAGCCGTTCGCTTCAAGATCGTTGATCAGAAAAACGTTGTCGATATCGAGATGGCGCGCCAGCTCGCGGGCATCGAGCATCCAGGGCAGGTTGGTCAGCTTGAGCCGCCCGTTGCGCACCGGGCCGGGCACCCCGAAGCAGGCCGCGGTCACATCCGGGTGGTTGTTCTTGGAAAAAAAAACACGTACCACCGCTTCGAGCCCCGGGTATTGCTTGGCCGGAAAGCGCTCGCTGCTTACGTGCGTCAGCCTGCCCTCTTCGAAGTTGTAGAGCGCCAGCTCGACCTTGGTGCCACCCACATCGCCGGCAAGGATCATCGCGCGAGCTCCACTTTACCCTTTCCATCGGCGTCCGGCCTGGGCAGCCTCGCGGCCGCTGCCTGGTCGAGCAGCAGGGTCAGCGAGCCGTTCCTCGGCTGGACCAGCTGCGAAGGCAGCGTCTCCGGGTCGTAGTCGCCGAACAGCATCTGCTCGAGCGGCGCAGCCTTGTCCGCGCCGGCGATCAGGAAAACCACATCGCTCGCCTCGTTGATCACGGGCGAAGTCAGCGTGATGCGCCAGGTATTCTTTTGCGGCACATGGTTGGCGATCACGATGCGGCCCAGCTGGTGAATGCCCTCGGTGTGCGGAAACAGCGACGCCGTGTGCCCGTCGTCGCCCATGCCCAGCCAGATCCCGTCAAAGCGCGGCGCCTCCGCGCCTTCGAGCCGGAACTCGCGGCGGATCACGCTTTCATACTTCGACGCCGCCTCTTCAGGGTCAAGCTCGCCCTCCATGCGATGCACCTGCTCCGGGTTCAGAGGCACCTTCGAGAGCAGCGCTTCTTTGGTCATCCGGTAATTCGAGTCGGCATCCTCCGGCCCGACCGAGCGCTCGTCGACCCAGAACAGAGCGATCTTGTCCCAGGGAAGCCCCGCCGCGTAGGGCCCGGCCGGATCGGCCAGGAGCGCAAAGGTCGCCTTCGGGGTCGAGCCGCCCGAGATCGCAATCCGGGCCCGGCCCCGCTTGGTGACGGACTGGGCAACCCGCTCGGCAAAGTGCTTCGCTGCCGCCTCAGCCAGGGCCGCGCCGCCCGCAAACACGTGGTAGGTAACTTCCAGCCTCTTTGCCATGCCTCGCAGAACCCTTCTCCGGTAAGCCCGTGTTTCGCCGCGCCCCGCTGGAGCCTTTTCGTCAGCTCGGAAGCCACCAAGCCCTACACAAAGC
>CAZZYH010000200.1:0-3457 GCA_964658225.1 Vulcanimicrobiota bacterium
TCCCCGGAAGCGGTCCCAGACAAAGAGCCGCAACGCCCCGGTGTCGGAGTCGTTGCGGTTCGGTTACAGCTGGTGCAGGAGTCGGGGAAGGCTCAAGCTGAGCCTGGAAGCTATTCGGAACGTGTGGTCATGTTTCGCGACATTGAAGCGTGCCGACTTTTTTGCGCCGAGATATGGCAGAGTGCCAGGTAACCGAGGAGCGTAAGCAGACCACAACCGCCGTACACCTGCAAGAAGATAAACACGTTACTGCTCCCATTCGATTTAGCCCGGTAGAACTACCCCGAACCGAGAGTCAGCTTAAGCTTGCGATTCAACGCTTGACTAGGGGGTACCTAAGAAATCACTCACTTTCGTTTCGTGATGATGAAAAGGAGCGAGCCGTTCGTTGAAAACGGCTTGATTCTAAGGCGTCGGCAGCGACGATCAGGCGGTGACCGGTTCCAGCAGATGACACCAACGTAACCCTTTCCGAGCCGCGTGCGCGTTCTTGTGGAAGGCGTATCCGGCGATCAGGGGCAGCGCGAGGGTGGCTTCGCTGTACACCATCTGCTCCCAGGTGGTGTCCACCTTACCCCAGGAGCTGGCTTCCTTGAGCGTGCTCGAGGAGAGCGCGCCATCGCGGACGTCGGCCACGGTAATCTGCACAGCGTACTTGTGCATAGGGGCGTCGATGCCGAGGATCTCCGCGGCGACGACGATATCCTGGGTAAAGTTCTTGGGGACCCCGCCGCCGACCATGAGAATGCCGGTGGTCGGGTTCTGGATCTTCAGCTGCGTGATCTCGTAGAAGTCTTTGGCGGAATCGATCGAGACCATGGGCTGGCCCTGGCGGGCATGCTGGTGGGCAACCAGGCCGAAGCCGGCCGAGCAGTCCGAGAAGGCCGGGCAGAAGATGGGCACGTCCAGTTCCCAGGCCGCGTGCACGATCGAGTCCACCCCACCCTTGGCCAGGGTCTTGCCTTGGCGCTCGAGATAGGCGCCCATCTCGCGGATAAACTCGCGCGAGCTATAGGGGCGCGGGTCGAGCGAGTCGGCGATATCGCCCGTGATCCGGTCGCACTCGCGCAGTTCTTCTTCGTCGATCAGGGTGTCGTAGATGCGGTCGATCATCAGCTCGCGCAGGGTGTGGTCCTCGGTGCCCTGCTTGTAGAGCTCGTCTGCGATCCAGTGCTTGTAGCCGAGCGCCTCGAAGAAGTCCTGGTCGACGATGTTGGCGCCGGTCGAGACGATGGCATCGACCATGTGGTTGCGGATCAGGTCGATGAAGATCTGCTTCATGCCGGAGGAGACCATCGAACCGGCGAGCGTGAGGATGACGCCGCACTCGGTGTCGCGCAGCATGCGCTCGTAGATCGACGCAGCCCGGTAGAGGTCACGGGAGGTAAAGGCCAGGTGCTGCATGGCGTCGACCAGCGCGACAACATTGTGCTGCTTGATGTCGATGTGCTGGATGGGGTTCTGGAGAAGCTCTTTTTTGGTCGGCATGGTCTCCCCAAGTATAGCAGCGGGCCCCCGTCTTTATTGACGATTCATGTTAATTTGCGAGCCTCGTCGCGCGCGCCTCCCACCCCGGCTGCGGCGCTGGCAGGCGGCGCCGGCGGACGGTCCCGCTCCCGGCGCGCGGCGTCGGCCCGGCCGGTCGATGCGAAAGGGTCCGAGGCCATGGCAAGGGGTCGCGAACGGGGGCCAGCAGGGCCCGGTTTTGATCGACTCAAACCCGCGCCGATCGAGACAGGACAGCCTTGAGGGGTCTCGGTCCATCGTGTACCCTTGCGCTCAGAGTACCCCCTATGAAAGCCCTCGTCGTTGTCAGCCTCGGCACGCTCCTGCTTCCTGTCGCTCCTCTCTTTGCCCAGACCATCACCGGTCCGGCCGCCTTTGCCGATTATTCGCAGCAGAAGCCGGGGGTCTCGCGCAAGATCACCGTCGCTGACCTGCCCGAGCCGAACCCCACCGAGGCGGTCGATAACGGGGCCAAGGTCGTGGCCCGCCCGGAGGGCACGCTGCCGCTCGCTCCCCCCGGCTTCAAGGTCACCCTGTATGCCGGCGGCGATGGCGGCCCGACGCCGGCCCCGGACGGGCACTTCTCCGAGCGGCTCGGGAACTCGCCGCCCCGGGGTACCTTTCAGCAGCCGCGCCTGATGCGCACCGCGCCGAACGGCGATATCTTTCTGTCCGATTCTTTTGTCGGGATCGTCTACGTGCTGCGCGGCCTGGGGCAGGACGGCCATGCGCAGGTGATCTCGAGGTATGCCACGGGGCTCAAAAATCCCTTCGGGATCGCCTTCTATCCGGCCGACCATCCGAAGTACGTTTACGTAGCCAATACCTTCACGGTCATCCGCTTTCCCTACCGCGACGGGGACCTGGTCGCCTCCGGCCCGGCCGAGACGCTGGTCTCCGATCTGCCCGGCTATGCCCAGCTGCGGGGCGGCGGACACTGGACGCGCGACGTGGTCTTTACCCCGGACGGCAAACACATGCTGATCTCGGTCGGCTCGGCCTCGAATGCAGACAACGCGGACGACCACCCGAACGAGTTTCACCGCGCCGACGTGCTTGAGTTCACGCCCGAGGGCAAGTTCGTCGAGGTGTACGCGAGCGGCATCCGCAACTGTGTCGGGGAGGCGATCAACCCGGTCACCGGCGAGCTCTGGTGCTCGACCAACGAACGCGACAACCTGGGCAACAATCTTGTGCCGGACTACGTGACCTCGGTCAAGGAGGGCGGCTTCTATGGCTGGCCCTGGTACTACATGGGCGGCCACCGCGATCCTCGGCTGCAGCTGCCCTGCGCCAGCGGTACCGCGGCCAACCGGAACCTGCCGCAACCGCTGACGCCCGAGCAGGCCCAGAGCTGCGAGCATCTGGATCTCGCGGCCAAGGTCATCACTCCGGACGTGCTGTTGCAGCCGCACATGGCTTCGCTGCAGATGGCCTTTTACACGCCAGCCAAGAGCGCCCCTGCCGCCTTTCCGGCCAGCTTCACGGGCGACGCGTTCGCGGCCGAACATGGCTCCTGGAACCGGGCCCACCGCGGCGGCTACGAGGTGGTGCGTGTGCCCATGCGCGCGGGCCATGCCACCGGCGCGTATGAAGACTTCCTGACCGGATTTGTCACCGACGATGGCCAGGTGTGGGGCCGGCCCGTGGGGGTGACGGTGATGAAGGACGGATCGCTGCTGGTGGCCGATGACGGCTCCCGCACGATCTGGCGGGTAGCCTATGCGGGCGAGGGCAAGACGGTGGCTTCGGCGAGCCGGTAACCGGTCTGTGCTCTTCTCGAGCCAGACCAGGGCTCGTTCTCCGGAGCGAGGCGGAGCCGGGAGCAGGATGCGCGAGCGGTGTCGGACCGGGCGCGCGCCATCCTGCAGCAGCGATCCCGGTGCCGGTCGATCGGTTTCGCGGCCCGCTGTCTATTGGCCTATTCGTTGAGCGGCCGAGCTATCTTCGA
>CAZZYH010000200.1:3467-5206 GCA_964658225.1 Vulcanimicrobiota bacterium
GTTCGGTGAGGTCCTCACTCCGCTAGTTTGACAGGTCGTCCCTTCGATAGTTCGGCATCCGGCTGCCGGTGCGGCGGCCGCTCGGTCTTGGCGCCGGCCGGCTGCCTCCGTGGGCTACTTGCTGACGATCAGCAGCGTGACGCCGTGCTTGGGAATGGCGCTCGTAAACAGGCCCGTGTGCTCGCCCAGATCCTTGCGCATCCAGACATCGCGAAGGTGGGCGCCGATGGGGAAACCGATCTCGCCCAGGTCCACCGAGACGTCGCGATTGTCCCAGCTGCGATTGAACAGGCCGACGGCGATCCGGCCGCCGGTCAGCGGCTTGGTCCACACATCCAAGTCGCCGCTCTGGTAGAGCCGGTCGCCCTGCTTGCCGAGCGGGTCCTGGTCAATCGAGATCGCGTCGCGGTTCATCAGCAGGGCCTTGTCGGCCTCGGTCATCTTGCTCAGGTCGTTGCCGGCGAGCAGCGGGGCGGCGAGCAGAACCCACAGGCTCATGTGGGTCCGGTACTCGTCCTCGGACATCTTGCCGTTGCCGATCTCGAGCATGTCGGGATCGTTCCACTGGCCGGGCGCGGCGTACCTGGACAGGCCGGCCTGGCTGAAGCCGATGGCGATCATGCGTCCGTAGGAGTCGTCGATGTCGTCGGTGGTCCGCCACATCGCCGCGCCGATCCCGGGGCCCCACTTCCAGGGCTGGTCGACGCCATACTGGCAGAGGCTGAGCACGATCGGGCGGCCGGTAGACTGGAGCGCATCGCCCATCTTGCGGTAGGCCGAGACCATCAGGGTTCTGGCTGCGTTCGGGTCCTCGGGGTGCGCGGCCTTGACGGCGCGCATCTCGCCCTGGAAGGAGCAGAGATCGTATTTGAGGAAGTCGACACCCCAGCCGGCGTACATCCGGGCGTCCTGGGCTTCGTGGCCGAGGCTGCCCTCGTAGCCGCCGCAGGTCTTGGCGCCGGGCGAGGAATAGATGCCGAACTTCAGGCCTTTGGAGTGGATGTAGTCGCCCAGCGCCTTCATGTCCGGGAAGCGCTCATTGGTGTGCAGCAGGCCGAGAGCGTCGCGCTTGCCTTGCCAGGTGTCGTCTACGTTGACGTAGATGTAGCCCGCGTCCCGCATACCGGTGGAGACGAGCGCATCGGCGGCCGCGCGTACATCGGCATCGGTGACCTGGTCGGCAAAGTGGTTCCAGCTGTTCCAGCCCATGGGCGGGGTGGGCGCGGGGATGCCCTGGGAGAAGGCGGGCAGGGCGGCGAGCAAGGCGATGGCAGGGGCACCCGGAAGGCGATTGAGAAGAAAAGTGGCGAAGTTCCGCATCGTTCAGCTGGCTCCAAGAGGGTGCGCAAACGCGATGCCCCAGCATAGCGAAAGTTGCCGGACAAGGGCTACCGATGCCCGCGCAGAGCCGGTTGGCGCCGGGCGCTCTAGCGGTCTGCGTAGTAGCCGGGCCGGGTCTGGACGCTGAGGTCTTTCTTGTTCACGGTGAGCTGCACCTTGTGGAAGCCGGTGAGGGTGCTGTCCTTGTCCGGCGTGTAGCCGAGCACGTACTGGGTGCGCAGCTGCTCGGAGATGGCGGCGTAGATCTCGTCCAGGTTCTCCTTCTTCTTGGCCTCGAAGAACCAGCCGCCGGTCTCGCCGGCGATCTGGGCCATGATCTTCTTGCCGTCCACGTGCGGTTCGTCCCCCGGCCGCTGGCCGCCGCCGCCCCGTCCTCCGCCCCCGCCCGGGTATCCGCC
>CAZZYH010000201.1:0-5144 GCA_964658225.1 Vulcanimicrobiota bacterium
GCTCAAGCCGGGCCCTGAGTGAGGCCGGCCCCTGGCGGTTGCCGGGCCCTCAGTGAAGCCGGCCCCTGGTTCAAGCGGGGCCCTAGTGGTTGAGGCGGAAGGCCTTGACGACGATCGCGTTCGGTTGGCGGCCGGCAGGCAGCAGGGTAAACAGGGTGCCGAAGACCTGGGTGCCGCTGGGCTCGCGGGTCAGGGTGCGCACCACGGACACGTCGCCGGAGCGGGCGTTTGTGGCCAGCAGCAGGTGGCCTTCTTCGGAGAAGGCCAGCGCGTCGGGGCCGCCGCCGACGTGCACCGTGTTGATCAGCTTGCCGTCATCGATTGAGTAGACGCCGATGGTGTCCGCATTGAAATTCGCGATCCAGAGCAGGCTGTTGTCGGCGTTGACGATGCCGCCGGCCGGATGGGCGCCCACCAGGTAGGCGCCGCCGACCTCGGCCGTGCCGGTGACGATCTCAGAGATGGTGTCCGAGTCAAAGTTCGAGACGAAGAGTTCGCCGCCGTCGGGCTTCAGCGCCAGGTGGACCGGGCTCTTCCCGACATCGAGCATGGCCAGGAGCCGGTCGGGCCGGGCCGGGCCCGGGAAAGCCTTGCTGCCCATATCGCCGCCGGCAAGCCCGAGCACCATGACCTGGTGGCCGCCGGAGCAGGCGATGAAGGCCTTGGAGGCGTCGGGCAGGATGACGATGGCGGTCGCCTGGGGGCAGCCCGCAAAGGCTGCTCGCAACTGCAGACTATGCGCGTCGATCACGCTGACGCTGTTGCTGAGCCGGTTGGAGACGACCAGGGTGCGATCGTCAGCCGAGATGCGGGCCTCGCCCGGTCCTTCCCCTGCCGCGGCGGTCGCAACGACGCGCCGCGCGGCCAGGTCAATGACCGACACAGCATTGGAGCCGGAGTCGGCTACGTAGGCCCGCGCGCCGGCGCGATCGACGTCGATGAAGGAAGGCTTGCGGCGCACCGGGATCGTTGCCTTGAGCTGGTTGGTCTCCACGTCGATGACGCTGACGCTGTTGCTGCCGGTGTTGACCGCGTAGACCTCGTTGCGCGTGGGGCTCCTGGCGAGCCCGGTCGGGTTCGCGCCGACCGCGATCACGCGCTCCTGGCGCAGGTGCACCAGGTCGAGCACGGTGACGGTGTTGGAGCCCCCGTTGGCGACGTAGGCAAACTCGCGGTAGTCGGGCGGATGCTCGGGAAAGCCGGGGCGCCGGCAAGCGCTGACCGGGAGCAGGGCGAGGGTGAGCAGCAGGGCCCAGACGCAGCGCGCGGAGATAACGACGAACAGACCTTTACGAAGCAGGCTCAATCGCTGCCCGCGTGCGCGACCTCTGGAAGTCCGCGAATGCGCCTGACGCTCCCATCGGCAACCGCACCCGGCTGGTCCCCCGCGCGGGCACCGCTTCCGGGATGTGGAGAACACTCACCCTGCCATCATACCTCTGCCCTAGCCGGAGACCGCAGGCTCGGCCAGCGTGACGCCGCGCGGCACCCGGCGGCCCACGATCGCCGCGATCTCGGTAGCCTGGTTCATCAGCTCGGCAAACTGCTCGGGATAGAGCGTCTGCGCGCCGTCTGACAGCGCCTGGTCCGGCTGGTGGTGCACTTCGACCACCAGTCCATCCGCCCCGACCGCCACCGCACCGCGCGCCATCGCCAGCACCTTGTCCCGTTTTCCCGTCCCGTGGCTCGGGTCCACGAGTACGGGCAGATGCGAGAGCTGCTGGATCGCCGGAACGATGGACAGGTCGAGCGTGTTGCGCGTGTGGTCGGCAAAGGTGCGGATGCCGCGCTCGCAAAGGATCACCGCATAGTTCCCTTCGCTCATGATGTACTCGGCGGCCATCAGCAGCTCTTCCAGGGTGGCCGACATGCCCCGCTTGAGCAGCACCGGGATGCGCTTGCGCCCGGCAGCGCGGAGCAGGGAGTAGTTCTGCATGTTGCGCGCGCCGATCTGGATCACGTCCGCGTAGGCGGCCACCAGGTCCAGCGCCTCCTGGTCGATGGCCTCGGTCACGATGCGCATGCCGGTCCGCTCGCGAATCTCGGCCATGATGATCAGCGCTTCTTCGCCCAGGCCTTGAAACGCATAAGGCGAGGTGCGCGGCTTGTACGCGCCGCCCCGAAAGAACTGGGCGCCGGCGGCCGCAACCAGGTCCGCGGTCGCGAAGGCCTGATCGCGGGTCTCGATCGAGCAGGGTCCGGCGACTATGGCCAGATCCTTGCCCCCCACCGAGATATCGGTGCCGGGGAAGGAAATTACGGTGTTCTCGTCCTTCACCTCGCGCGAGACCAGCTTGTAGGGCTTGGAAACACGGATCACTTCGTAGACGCCGGGAAGTGCTTCGAGCGAGGAGCGGTCGACCTCGCCATGGTTGCCGGTGATGCCGATGGCCGTGCGTTCCGCCCCGGGCAACGGGTGCGGTCGCAGCCCCAGACGTTCGATCTGCGCGCAGACCGCTTCGATGTGCTCGACGGTGGCTTGCGCTTTCATGACGACTAACATGGGTGAGTGCCTCTCACTGTTAGTGTAGTGCACCTGCCCGGAGTGACCGATGGCCCCGGGGCTAGGGCCGCGGAGATCTGCCCGCAGCGGCGCGCTTGATGAGCACGTAGGTCAGGTAGCCGAGCTGGAGCGCCCAGGTAAACGCATAGGCGAGTACAAGGTGCCGATGGAAGAGGGCGTTTTCGGATCCTTGCATGCTGCATGCTCCTGTCTAGACGCGTTGTTGGTGCGCTCTGAACGCGGCGCCCGCAACCGGCGCTGCCGGTTGCTCGAGCACCTGGATGGCCGCCTGCTCCTCGGCCTGCTGCTCACGGTAGACGCTCCGGAAGCGCAGGCTCGCGACAAAGAGGCCCCACATCAGCCAGCCCGCCAGGTTCCACCACACTGCCGGCCACATACTCGAATCGAGTCCCGCGTTCGGGCCGCCGGCGATGACCGGCGCAGGGTGCTGGGTGCGCCACCAGCGGGTCGACATGTAGACCAGCGGCACATCCAGATAGCCGAAGATCGCCATCACCGCCGAGAGGGTGCGCATCTGCGGTCCTTCCGCAAAGCGGCGCAGCAGCAGGTAGGCCAGGTAGATCAGCCACAGGATCAGGGTCGAGGTAAGCCGCGCGTCCCAGGTCCACCAGATCCCCCAGGCGGCGCGCCCCCAGAGCGAGCCCGTGACCAGACCGACCGTGCAGAAGACCACGCCCATCTCGGCGCCGGCCAGGGCAAGCGCGTCGGCCTTGAGCGCGAGCGGCCGATTCCGGTGCCGCAGCGCCAGAAACGTGATGGATGCGGCCAGGTTGAGGGCGAAAAACAGCGCCATCCCGCACCAGGCAGGGAAGTGGTAGTAGAAGATACGGCTCAGTTCGCCCTGGTCCGCATCCGCCGGCACGACAAACATCGCCACGCGGAAGCCGTTCGCCATCACCGCCAGCGTCGCCGCCAGCCACATCCACCGAAGAAGCTTCATGTTGATCCCTGCCGGCGCCGCAGCCCGGCTGTCCGACTTCAGTGTAAATCGGGCCGGAGCGCCCGGCACGGCCACGCCGCGAATCGCTTTACGCTCCCTCGCACAAACCGCTTGCATGCCGTCTGCTGAAGGCGATACAAAGAGGCACCATGGCTATCGCTACACTCATCATCGGTATCGTCTTGTTCGGGATCGGGATTGCAGGTCAGTCCATGACCCGGTCCAGGAAGCCCGTCGCGCACCCGGGCGACCGCAGGGGTTTTCAGGTGGTTGTGACCGTCGGCTCGATCGTGGTCGGCGCGTGGCTGCTGATTATCTCCGCTGTCCACCTCTTGCACGCTCATCACATTACGACCCACTCGTAAACACACGGCGCGGAGTCTCTCTGACGGCCGGCCGGGATGCGCGGGCAGCTACTCTTCGGCCTGGAGCACTGTCTCGAAGAGCAGCAGTGCCGCGGTCGTGAAAAGTACGTCATAGCCGGCCAACAGCTTGATCCACAGGCCGGGCTCGTTCTCGCCGGTCAGGATGGCCTGGCAGGCCGAGGTCATGCCCAGCAGCGCCGGGATGAAGATGGGGAACAGCAGCAGAGGCAGCATGAGCTCGCGGGACCGGGTCCGCAATCCGAGCGCTGCGAAGAATGTGCCGTTGACCACCAGCGCCCAGCTGCCCAGCGGCAGCACCAGCAACAGCAGCCAGCCCTGGCCGAGCGCGTGCAGGTTGTAGAAGACGATAAACAGCGGCGCCAGAGTCAGCTCCACCGCGGTGACAAACAAGAAGTTGGCCAGGACCTTGGCCAGCAAAAGCGCCGAGGCCGGCGACGGGCTCATGCGCTGCGCATCGAGCACCTGGTGGCGCACCTCACGCGTCCAGGCCTGGTTGAGCGCGCCGGTAGCCGCGAAAAGGATGGCCACGCACAGGATGCCGCCGGCGATGCGCCGCGACTCGGCCTGGGTCGGATCAAAGGCCAGCGAAAAGAGCACCACCACCAGGAGCGCGAAGAAGAGCATCGCATTCAGCGCGTCCTTGGATCGCCACTCCAGCCGCAGGTCTTTGCGCAGATGCGTGAGTGTGTAGCGGAGCATCCCGGGCGGCCGGGGCGTCTTCGGGGCCGCGATCATCCCTGCGGCTTGCCTGGAGCAGGGTCGCGGGTAAGCGCGGCGACAGTCGCGTCTGCGGCGCGCAGGTAGTCGGCCGGCGCAAGCAGCAGCTGCGTGCCCCGCACCCCGGCTGAAATCGAGATCGTGTCGAACAGCTCGATGGTCTCGTCCGCGAAGACAGGGAAGTGTTTCTTGGCGCCGAGGACCGTGACGCCCCCGCGGATGTAGCCGGTGAGCGGCTGCACGTCCTTGAGCGGCGCGAGCTCCACACGCCGGGCTCCGCTGGCGGCAGCCAGCTTTTTCGGGTCGAGCTCCTCGCCCCCTGGAACCACGGCGAACAGATGGGCATGGGTGTCGGCCGCGCAGACCAGCGTCTTGAAGACCTGCTCGACGGGCAGGTCGATCTTGCGGGCGACCGAGATCGCGGAAAGGTCGGCGGGGTCGACCTCGTAATGGCGCAACCGGTAGGTGATGCCCAGGGCGTCGAGCGCACGTGCGGCGTTGGTCTTCATGCCCGCCCACTGTCCGGGGGACGCAGCTCACGCGCCCCGGCACCAGCGTGCCCGGCAGGATCGTGCCC
>CAZZYH010000202.1:0-1973 GCA_964658225.1 Vulcanimicrobiota bacterium
AGGCCGGCGGGTGAAGGCCGGCGGGCGGAAGTCTCGCCACGGAAGTCTGCGCGCCGCGCCCAGCGCTCCAACCCGCGCGCCGGGCTAGGACTTGCAGCGCGGAAACGCGGTGATCCGCAGCTTGGCGGCGGCGTAAGGAACCAGCGTGATCGTCTCCTCGGTCTCCTGGCTTTCGACCGGGCTCTGCGGCACCGCTTCGGCGACACCGTCTACGGCGCGCCAGGCAGGCACTTTGCGCGCCGCCACCCGGATCCTGACCGGGGTCTGCTCGAGCGCAAACGGGACCGCGCCCACCGCCCGCTCCTGCACGTCGGTCGGGTGCGCGGCAGCCGGGTCCGCGGCCAGCGCATAGTTCCACGGCGCTGCGGGAAACACCTGCCAGTCCGCAGTCATCCCCTGGGTACGCAGCTTGACCCAATCCTCGGCAATGGGATAGGAGAAGACCAGCGGCCCGCGCGCGATCGACACGGAATCGTGGAAGCCCCCGGAAACGCTTGGCGCCATGGGAAACTCGAGCTCGACCAGGTCGCCGGCTTTCCATGTCCGATCGATCTTTGCAAAGCCGCCGGCAGAGGCCGGCACCGGCTGTCGATTGACCTCGATCGTCGCACCGCTGGCCCATGCCGGCACCCGCAGCCGCAGCGGAAAGCCTAGCGGACGGGCAGGATTGATCGTGATCCGCACCCGGCCCTTGAAGGGGTACTCGGTCTGCTCGGAGATGTGCACGGGGGTGCCGGCCACGGTGGTGCGCACCTCGCAAGGCGCATACGCCGCGGCCACCAGGCCATCGTCGTGCGAGAGCATCCACAGGCTCGCGGCAAACTTCGGCCAGCCCTGATGGAAGTTGGCCGTGCAGCAGCCGAAGTTCGGCTGGAGTCCATAGAGATTCGATTCCGGGCCGTCTGTGGTCCAGGGCTTGCGATGCAGGCTGACTTCGACCTGATTGGGTTCCTGGTTGTACTGGTGGGCCCACATGTCATCGGTGAACGTCCCGGGCAGCGCGTTGAAGGCGATCCGCTCCAACCGGTCCCCGAGGCGCGCATCGCCGAGAATGGCGAGCGACTGCTCGAGCGAAAACATGGTCTCGACCACGGTGCACAACTCCGAACCTTGCGAGGGATCCCGGCCCGCCAGATGCTCATCGCAGGAGAACATCCCATTCGGCAGGCCATGATACCTGTCCAGCATGGCCAGCATCCGGTCGATGCCCAGCCGATCCGCATCCTTGCCCGAGAGCACGGACCATACGGGAGCAGCCTTGAGAGCCTGGCCGTTGTTGACCCCGTGCGAGGCGAGAGTCGTGTCGCCCAGCCCGTCGTGTTCGCTCAGATGGATGCGTTCCGGGGTCATCGGTTCGGTGAACTTGAAGTCCGCAAAGTTCGCCTGCCAGTCGAAGCCCTGCGCGTGCAGCAGCCTGGCAAGGTCCAGGAGCTTCCCATCCCCGGTCCGGTTATAGAGCCAGATCACCACCAGCGCGTTGTCCTGCCAGCGAAACCTGCCCCAGTCGCGCAGCGGGCGGCCGGGCAGAGCGCTCAGCTGATACGCGAAGTAGCGCGAAAGCAGCGGGACCACGCGCGGGTCGCCGGTTGCTTCCTCATACTGCGCCAGCACCTTCAGCATGACCATGCGTGGCCACCAGTCATCGTTGCCGGCAGGGCCGATCATGCCGCTCGGCGCCTGGTGGGTCAGCGTCCACTCGACAAATTTCTGCGCCTTGGCCTTCAGCCGATCCTCCTCGAGCAGGTAGGCCAGAGGCAGCAGCCCGTCGACAAAGTAGGGGCCGCGCTCCCAGGATTCGCCCGTGCCGCCTAGCCAGCCGCTGTTCGGACCCACATCCGCCCAGGTCTCGTCCAGGTGCCCGCTCAACCCGGCAGCCTGGATCTCGAGCTGCTTCCGCAGCCATCCGGTCGGCTGGATGGAGCCGAGCGGCAGCGTGTAGAAGGCGTTCGGCGCGAGCGGCGCGCGGTCGAGCC
>CAZZYH010000202.1:1983-5126 GCA_964658225.1 Vulcanimicrobiota bacterium
TTACCTGATCGCCGCTCGCGCTGCCTGGGGCTCTGCTTGGGCCGCATCGGGAGCCTGCGCAGCAGGGGCTCTCTGCTTAAGCCCCGGAGCAAGGCCGGGAGCCAGGGTCAGGCCGGCCCCGGCGCCGGCCAGCAGTTTCAACACCTCGCGTCGCTGCAGCGGTTTCAAGGAGCAAACCCCCTGGGCACAGCCTATCAACAAGATCGCGACGGTCGCTTGCCGCCGGGCGGAGCCGGGTTCGTCTGCGTCGGCTCGTCGCCATGGGCGCAGAGGAAAGACCTGGCCGCTCCCGCTCGGGCGAAAGTGGTCGCCCTCCTGCGCCTCCCGCCGTTCCTGTCCCGATGCGCCTCGCTGGCCTTGTGCTTCGCGCGGGCGCGGCCTCGAACGCGCTCCGGCTCTCCGCCTCAGCCTGCCTCCTCCGGACCGGATTTCTCCAGTTTCTCGTAGAGCAGCCTGCGCTGAATGCCCAGCCGCCGGGCCGCGTCGGACTTGTTGCCCGCAGACAGACGCATGGCCCGTTCGATCAGGTGCCGCTCCCACCGGGCGACGGATGCATGAAAGGGCAGGTCTTCCCACAGGCGGATGTCGGCTTCCTGCTGGGCGCCCGGCTTGCCGTGGAGCGCCTCGCGCAGCCGTTCCACGGGAATCGGCCTGCCGGGCGCTCCCACGGCGAGCCTGTCCATCAGTTGTTCCAGTTCGCGCACATTGCCGGGAAACTCGTAGGCGCTCAGCTCCGCGGCCGTTTCTGCGGGCAGGATGCTCTGCTCCGTCCCGTTCCGTGCGGCAAACCGGGCGAGGAAGTACTCAGCCAGCGGGACGATGTCCGGCCGGCGTCTTCGCAACGGCGGAAGCTCCAGCTCATAGGCATTCAGGCGGTAGAACAGGTCTGCGCGAAACCGCTTGGCTTCGACCTCTTCGCGAAGGTCGCGATTGGTCGCGGCGATCACCCGGACATCGACCGCGATGGTGCGATTGCTGCCCACCCGCTCGAGCGTGCGCTCCTGCAACACGCGCAAGAGCTTCGGCTGCACGGCCAGCGGCAATTCACCGATCTCATCGAGGAAGATCGTTCCGCCCTCGGCCGCCTCGAAGCGCCCGATGCGCTGCCCAGCGGCCCCTGTAAACGAGCCCTTCTCATGTCCAAAGAGCTCCGACTCGACCAGCTCGGCGGGAATGGCAGCACAGTTGACCGTTACCATCGGCCCGCGGCTCCGGGTGCTCCGGTGATGGATGGTGCGCGCCACCAGCTCCTTCCCGGTGCCGGTCTCCCCACGCACCAGGACCGAGACATGCGTCTGCGCCACCTGTCCGATGCGCTTGAAGACCTCGATCCAGAGCGGCGAGCGACCGACGAGCCGGGGCGTGTGGGCGGGCGGCTCGGGAGGGGCGATCCCCGTGGTCTTGAAGCGGTTCTCGTCGAGCTCGGCCAGGTCTCGTTGCAGCGCGCTGTGGCGCAGGGCGGCCTGCACCTTGGCCAGGATCAGGTCGAGGTCGATCGGCTTGACGAGGAAGTCGTAGGCACCGGCCTGCATGGCCTCCATCGCGCTCTCCCCATCGCCGAAGGCGGTCAACACGAGAACGGGCATGGTCCAAGCAGGGCTGCTCTCGCGCAAGCGTTCGAGAAACTGGTGCCCGCCCATCCCCGGCATGCGCCAGTCGCATAAGGCTGCGTCTGCAGGCGCGGCTTCGAGCTCCGCCAGAGCCTCATGACCGTTCGAGGCCTCGCGGACCCGGTGACCGGCTGCGAGCATGACCTCGCGGATCGTCTCCCGCAAGCCACGGTCGTCATCGATCAACAGGATCTCAGCCATCGAGATGCTCCTCCTCTTCGCCCTCGGCCGGCAGCAGGACCTCGGCGATGGCGCCGCCCCCGGGGCCATTGGAGAGTCGGAGCTCCCCGTGGTGAGCCCTCACGATCTCGTAGGCGATCGAGAGCCCGAGCCCGGTGCCCGTGTCCCGGGTCGTGAAGAAAGGCTCCATGGCCCTGCGGATGGCTTCTGCGCTGAAGCCGGTGCCTTGATCGAGCACGCGGATGATCTTGACCCGACCCCGGTCCTCACATTCCATCTCGATCCGGGCCGGCTTGTCACCGGCAGCATGCATCGCGTTTTCGAGCAGATTGTCCAGTACCTGCCGGATGCGCTCTGCGTCCACCCGTGCGTAAACCGGCTCGTTCCCCGTGCAGTGTACGCGGTGCCCGTCCTTTGCCGTCTGCGCCGTCCACCGCAGGGCCGTCTGGCGGCAGACCAGCGCTACATCCGTAGGCTGCAGGTCTAGACGTACAGGCCGGGCGAAGGTCAGCAGGTTCTGGATGATCCCGTCGAGCCGATCTACCTCCGCGAGCACGACGGCGTGATTGCGGGAGCTGGTGTCGATGTCGCTGCTGCGCTGCGAGAGTTGCGTGCGAAGACGGATGGTGGCGAGCGGATTGCGGAGTTCATGCGCGACCCCGGCCGCGAGCTGGCCGATCGCGGCGAGCCGTTCGCTCTGCTGCAGCTTGCCCTGCAGGCCGCGCTCGGTCTCCCGTTGCGCGCGCAAGGTCGCGGCCAGGCTGTCGAGACCAAGCAGGACGCGTTGAAACTCGACCATGTGCACCGCCCGAGCCGGCGCGGACTGCTCGTCGAGACTGCTCTCCATCGCGCGCAGCCGGTCCATCACGATACGCAGACTGCTGTCCACCTGCCGCAGCACGGCGAAGGCCAGGCTGACGATCAGCAGGGCCATCAGACCGAAGCCGAACGCACTCCACAGAACCCCGCGTCGCCGGTCCGTCTCGGCGCCGGGCAGGCGCTGCATCAGCCACAGCGCGCCCGTGGCAGCCTGCGGGCAGCTGGGCTCGTCGCAGATCGGCACTGCCGAGAAGAGCACGACATCGTGCGGACCCCGGAAGATGAACCGCTGCGGAGCGTTGGCCGACGCAGCCGAGCGCGCGAGGTCGCGAATGGTGGGCTGCTCGCGCAACGGCATCTCTGTGGTCCCCCCGGGACCCTCGTGGGTCGGGAACGCATAGCCTCCCAGCTGATCGGTGTCGCCGCGGTAGAAACCTCCCTCGATCCCCGGCTCGCTGCGCAGCACGCTGCCGATAAAGGTGCTCAATCTGTCCGGAGGCGGAGCAGTAGGCGGAGGCGGAGGCGGAGGATGGG
>CAZZYH010000203.1:0-5113 GCA_964658225.1 Vulcanimicrobiota bacterium
CGAGCACACGGTGACTCTTCGCGTATTCGATCGCTACGACAACGCCGCCGCAGCCAAGACGGTGGCCCATGGAGCACGCTGATTCGACCAGACCAGCCAGGCCGGGGCCGCGATGAGGTTTGAGCTCTTCATCGCCGCCCGCTACCTGCGCGCCAAGCGCCGGCAGGCGGTCGTCGGGCTGGTTACCGGGCTCTCGGTCGCCGGGGTCGCGGTCGGCGTCGCTTCCCTCATTCTTGCGCTCGCGATCACCAACGGCATGCGGCGCGACCTGCAGGAGCGTCTGCTCAGCTCAACGGCCCATGTCTCGCTCGAGCGGGTAGAAAATGACGGCATCCGCGGCTGGCAGGCGCTGGACGAACGATTGGGCCGGCTCCCCCATGTCACCGCCGTCGCTCCTGCGCTCTACGAGCCGGTGCTGGTCTCTCGCGGCGCGCGCTCGGGCGGCGCGCTGCTCAAAGGCATCGTGCCGGCAGAGGAGAGCCGGGTCACCGACATGCTGGTCCACATGAGTGCCGGCACCGCCGCCCCGCTCGCGGATCCACCCAGCCAGGACCCTGCGAACCAGCCCACCCCGCCGCTCGTCATCGGCTATGAGTTGGCAGAAACACTGGATGCGCGGGTGGGCTCGACCGTAATCGTGACCAGCCCCCAGGGGGAGCTGACCCCCTACGGCCTGGTGCCGAAGTACCAGCGTTTTCTGGTCACCGGCATCTTCCACTCCGGCTTCTACCAGTACGACTCAGGCTTTGGCTTCGTCCGGCTGGCCGATGCGCAGGCGTTGTTCGGGGAGCCGGACCTGGTCTCGGTGCTTTCGTTCAAGGTCGACGACCTCTACCACGCCGACTCGATCGCGCACCAGATTGAACTGGCCGCCGGACCCGGCTTCGGGGCGACCAGCTGGATGGAACAGAACCGCGAACTCTTTCGGGCTCTCAAACTCGAGCAGCTGGTTACCTTCATCGTCATCGGGCTGATCGTGTGCGTGGCCGCACTCAACATCCTGATCGCGCTGACCATGATGGTGATGGAGAAGACCCGCGACATCGCGGTACTGCTCTCAACCGGCGTCCAGCCCATGCAGATTCGTGGCATCTTTCTGCTGCAGGGCCTGCTCATCTCGCTTCTCGGTACAACGATCGGCCTGGTGCTTGGCTACGGGGTCGCCTGGGCCGGTGGACACTACCACCTCATCCATCTTTCGGCCGATGTGTACTCGATCGACACGCTTCCCTTTGCGCCGCGCGCTATCGACGGGCTGGTGGTCTCGGCTGTCTCGCTCGGCGTATCCCTGCTGGCCACGATCTATCCGGCGAGCGCCGCCGCCCAGGTGCTGCCTGCAGAGGCTCTCCGCTATGAGTAGCGGACATTGCTGTTGATCCCGCACCCACATCCGGCCTTGTGCGCCGGCAGCGCTTTGCCCATCCTGCGATCTCTCCGGGCGATGCGTGGGTGAGCCAAGCCGGCTCAGAGGACAAGGGGAGGAGCCATCGAAGGGCAACTTCGCCTTCGCTCGGGCAAAAACGTACCTTCGGTCATTACTTGGGTATCTTTCCCTTTTCTTCCGGGAGTGGTACAGGTAGATATGGAATGCTACTCTCCAGCCCGCGCCGGCTTTGCTGCCTTGGCTCATGACGAACCGGCAGGCGATCCCCCGGAAGAGCGGCCGCCCGGGTCCCGGGTCTGGACGGCCGCCGAGCGCACGGACGGGCCACGCGCCATGAGTCTCCAAGGGCATTCCTCACATCTATTCTTACAGGCAAGTCAGCTGACGAAGACTTACGTTGCCGGCGGCCGCGAGCTACGCCTCTTTGACGGTCTGAGCCTGAGCGTGTGCGAAGGCGAGCTGGTGGCCATCGTCGGCCCGTCCGGCGCCGGCAAGAGCACACTGTTGCACATGCTCGGCGCCCTCGATGCGCCAACCACCGGCGCGGTCCACTGCGGCGCAACCAACCTCAGCACCTTGACCAGCAAGCAGGCCGCACGCTTTCGCAACCGGGAGGTAGGCTATGTGTGGCAGTTTCACTACCTGTTGCCGGAGTTCACCGCTGTCGAGAATGTCGCCTTGCCGCTCATGGCAGCCGGGGCCCGGCGTCCAGACGCGCTCGACAGCGCCCGGCTCTGGCTGGAGCGGGTAGGCTTGAGGGAGCGGACCGAACACCGGGCGGGCGAGCTCTCCGGCGGCGAGCAACAAAGGGTGGCCATTGCCCGGGCGCTGGTCAACGAACCGCGGCTGCTGCTGGCCGATGAGCCGACCGGGGACCTGGACGGGGAAACAGCAGATGCGGTCTTCGCCCTCTTCGAGGGCTTGCATCGTAGCAAGAGGCTGACCACGGTGCTGGTTACCCACAACATGGCGCTGGCCCGGCGGGCCGACCGGGTGCTGCGGCTGGCGGCGGGACGGCTGGAGGAAGTGGCTCCGGAAACAGTTTGAAGCAGCGCTCCAGCCCGGTGCTGTGAGCAGCAAGGACAGGGCAACCAGGACTGCCGGATTTCAGGTCGAAGCTGGCCCAGGCAGACAGAAACAGGCACGCAGACAAAGGCAAACGCAAAGCACCGGGTCAGAGCTCAGCATAGGGCGCGCCGGGGCGGCGCGGAGGTCGTTCCAAGGGGGAACATGTTCGAACGCTATACAGAGAAGGCGCGGCGCGTCATCTTCTTCGCGCGGTATGAGGCAAGCCAATTCGGCTCCCCGTATATCGAGACAGAGCACCTGCTGCTCGGTCTGCTGCGGGAAGATAAAGCGCTCACGAATCGTTTTCTCCGCTCGCATGCTTCGGTTGAGTCGATCCGCAAGCAGATCGAGGGTCACACCACCATTCGCGAGAAGGTTTCCACCTCCGTCGACCTTCCGCTTTCCAACGAGTGCAAGCGCGTGCTGGCCTACGCGGCCGAGGAGGCTGAACGGCTTTCACACAAGCACATCGGCACCGAGCACCTGCTGCTTGGTCTGCTCCGCGAAGAAAAAAGCTTTGCCGCCGAGATCCTGCACGAGCGTGGCTTGAAGCTGCTCGCCATCCGGGAAGAGCTCTCCCGCGCCACCCAGGAGAAGGCTCCGGCAGCCGCCCGGAACCGCGAGTCCAGCCTGCTGGCCGAGTTCTCGCGCGACCTCACCCAGGTCGCGATGGATAACCAGCTCGACCCGCTTGTCGGCCGCGACGCCGAGCTCGAGCGAGTCATCCAGATCCTCTGCCGCCGTACCAAGAACAATCCCGTGCTGATCGGCGAGCCCGGCGTGGGTAAGACCGCTATTGTCGAAGGACTGGCGCAGCGCATCTCGGACGGCGAAGTGCCGAGCTTCCTGGCCGACAAGCGCGTGCTCGCGCTGGACCTCTCGCTGATCGTTGCGGGGACCAAGTATCGCGGGCAGTTTGAAGAGCGTCTGAAGACCATCATGAAGGAGCTGATGGAGAATCAGAACTCGATCATCTTCATCGATGAGCTGCACACCCTGGTCGGCGCAGGCTCGGCCGAGGGCTCGCTCGACGCCGCCAACATCCTCAAACCGGCGCTCTCCCGCGGCGAGATCCAGTGCATCGGCGCCACCACCCCGGCCGAGTTCCGCAAGTCCATTGAGAAGGATCGCTCCCTCGAGCGGCGCTTCCAGGCCGTCAAGGTTCCGCCGCCGAACGAGGCCGACGCGATCAAGATCATCATGGGCATCAAGGACCGCTACGAGAAGTTCCACGCGGTCTCCTACACCGATGACTCGATCGAGTTCGCCGTCTCGCACTCCAACCGCTACATCCCCGACCGCTTCCTGCCCGACAAGGCCATCGACCTGATCGACGAGGCAGGCGCACGCGTGAAGCTGCGCCAGACCTCGTTGCCCGAGGAGATCACCGAAGTCCAGAAGCGGATCAAGTTCATCGTTCACCGGATGGAAAATGCGATTGCGAACCACGAGTTCGAAAAGGCGCGCTTCTACTCGGACGAAGAACGCAAGGAGCGCGAAAACCTGCGCGCGCTGCGCGACAAGTACCACCTCGATGACTCCACCGCCGGCATCGTCGGCCGCGAAGATATCGAAGACGTGGTCTCCCGCTGGACCGGGGTGCCCGTTACCTCGATCAAGGAGGAAGAGACGCAGAAACTTCTCCGCGTCGAAGGCGAGCTGCACAAGCGCGTCATCTCCCAGGAAAAGGCGATCTCGGCGCTCTCGCGCGCCATCCGTCGCTCCCGCGCGGGGCTCAAGTCGCCCAACCGGCCTATCGGCTCGTTCCTGTTCCTCGGGCCCACCGGCGTGGGCAAGACGGAGATGGCCCGCACCCTCGCCCAGTTCCTCTTCGGCTCAGAGAAATCGCTGATCCGCTTCGACATGTCGGAGTTCATGGAGAAGCACTCGGTCTCGAAGCTGATCGGCTCGCCCCCGGGCTATGTAGGCTACGAGGAAGGCGGCCAGCTCACCGAGCGCGTCAAGCGTTCGCCGTACTCGGTCGTGCTGCTCGACGAGATCGAGAAGGCCCATCCAGACGTCTTTAACATTCTCCTGCAAGTCTTTGAGGATGGGCATCTTACCGACGGTCTCGGGAATACGGTCGACTTCAAGAACGTCATCATCATCATGACCTCGAACATCGGGGCGCGGCACCTGCAGCGTAAACAGGGCCTCGGCTTCCAGTCCGAGCGTGAAGACATGGTGATGGACAAGATCGAGGAGTTGGTCAAGAACGAGGTCAAGCGCACCTTCAACCCCGAGTTCCTCAACCGCGTCGACGAGATTATCCTCTTCCACTCCCTCTCCGACGCCGACCTGATCCAGATCCTCGAGCTGCTGGTCCAGTCGCTCAACACGAACCTGGCGCAAAAGGCCATCACCATCTCGGTGACCGAAGACGCCAAGAAGTGGATTCTCGAAAAGACCCTGGTTGACCGCAGCTACGGCGCGCGTCCGCTCCGCCGCGCCCTCCAGCGCTACGTGGAGGACCCTCTGTCCGAGGCGCTGATCGCCGGCCAGATCAACGAGCGTCCGGCGTTTCTTGAGGTGTATCTGGAGAACAACCAGCTCTTCTACCGCCCCGTCTCGACAGAAGGCGAAGAGAACGAGGTTCGGTCCGAGGGTGTCCTTCTCTACAGCGCCTGAGCGGCGCGTTCGCGCACAAGAAAGGCCCTGTCC
>CAZZYH010000204.1:0-5103 GCA_964658225.1 Vulcanimicrobiota bacterium
GAACCCCGCGTGGAAGATATCGCCGGCGCCGGTTGTGTCCGCGACGGGCACACGGTAGGCGGCGGCCGCGTGGAAGTGCCGGCCATCCCAGGCCAGCACGCCCTCTTCGCCGAGCGTGGCCGCGGTGAGCAGGCACCCGTAGCGCTGGTGCATGGCCCGCAAGGCTCGCTCCAGGTCCTGCTCACCCATCAGCCGGCAGGGGAAGTCGCGGCTCACGATCAGGTAGTCGATCTTCTCAAGTAGTGCGTCCAGCCCTGGATAGATCTCGTCCAGGTCGGCGATCACGGGAATCGCGGCCTCGCGCGCCCAGCCGGCCGCAAGCGTCGCCGCGGCGGTGTCATGTCCGTCTACATGGAGGGCCCGGGCGTTCACGATCCAGGCGCGCTCCAGATCGTCAGGAGCGAGAATCACCCGATCGTCGCGGCGGCCGAGAATCGTGCGTTCGCCCGTGCTATCGACCATGATGAGCGACTGAGGGCTGGACCCTCCCGGAACCGTGATCAACTGCGCCTCGACGCCGGCAGCCGCAAAGGCTTCGCGGTGCAGGCGCCCGGCATCATCGTCGCCCAGCTTGCCTACATAGCGGCTGCGCAGGCCCCAGTGCTGGCAGGCCACGACAGTGCTGGCGACCTGGCCGCCAGGCAGCACGGTCGCGGTGGTGTACTCGGTCTTTGAGCCCGGGGTAGGAAAAGCAGGGAGGGGGATCAGCGTGTCCATGGCGTTTAGCCCGACGCCTACAAGGTCAACCATTACCGCTTGCGCCATCTATTTACTTTAAGGCCAAAGCAGGTTGTCGGGTGGGCTGTTCTCAGGCAGGGCTCGAGGTCGGGCGACCCGTACGCGGGAAAGAAACAGCCCGGCGTCGATGGCCGGGCTGCTTGGAAAGCGACGGTCCAACTCTACGCCGTTGTGGTCACGCAAAACTCGTTGAACGCGCGCGCCAGCTCGCCGCCGATCGCCTGCGCGGTGTTTGCCTCGATCGCGTAGCGCTGCATGATGTAGACCAGCTTGCCGTCCCGCAGCAGCGCGATCGCAGGCGAGGTCGGCGGGTTGCCACCAAAGTAGCCGCGGGCCTTCTCCGTCGCCTCACGATCCTGGCCGGCGAATACGGTAATCGACTGATCCGGCAGCAACGCATTCTGCAGTGCCAGCCGCACCCCGGGGCGCATCTTGCCCGCCGCGCACCCGCAGATCGAGTTCACGACCACCATCGTGGTTCCGGGTGCCGCGAGCGCCGTGTCCACTTCTTCTGCCGTGCGCGCTTCCTTGATGCCGACCCGCGTGAGTTCTTCGCGCATGGGTATCACCATAACCTCTGGGTACATAATTCTCTCCTCCGCCATCGAAGCGGTCTCATAACGGGCTAGAACCGGTGGCGCCCCGTAGAGCAGGTCCCTGTTCGCTTCTCCGGAGCCGCGAAGCCCGAATCCACCCGCCTCTAGCAAGCGGCTGGTGACTTCATTGTAAGAGTTCTCCCCCCTCCCCGCTACCATCTGCACACCACGGGCATGTACCTTAGTGGCTACAGCATGGATTTTCGCGAACACGTCAGGCTGGCACCCTACACAACGTTCGGCATCGGGGGACCCGCCCGCTGGTTTGCCGAAGCGCGCACGGAGGCCGATGTCGAGGAGGCGGCCGCCTTCGCGCGGGAGGCCGGCGTCCCCATCTTCGCGCTCGGGGGCGGGAGCAACCTGCTCGTGTCGGACTCGGGCTACCCGGGGCTGGTGCTGCGGATCGCGATCCAGGGGATCGAAGAAGAAGCTCACTCGACCCAACGGCTCTTTCGCGTCGGAGCCGGCGTGGACTGGGACGCACTCGTGACCTTCACCGTTACCCGCGAGTGCGCTGGTATGGAGTGCCTGGCCGGGATTCCGGGAACCGTCGGCGGCACCCCGGTTCAGAATGTCGGCGCCTATGGCCAGGAGGTCTCGCAGGTCATCGAAGCAGTGCGTGCCTTCGACACCGAAACGACGCAGTTCATCGAGTGGTCCAACCGCGACTGCGAGTTTGCTTACCGCACCAGCCGCTTCAACCAACGGGACAGAGGCCGGTATGTCCTCACCCGAGTGGACTACTCCCTGGCGCCCGGCGGCGCGCCGCGGGTGGCCTATGCCGATCTCAAGCGATACTTTGAGGCAAGCGCGTCAACGCCAACACTAAAAAGCACATCCGATGCCGTGCGCGCCATCCGCAGGGGCAAGGGGATGGTGCTTGCGCCCGGGGATCCGGACAGCCGGAGCGCGGGCAGCTTCTTCAAGAATCCTGTGGTCCCGGTTGCCATCTACGAGCGGATCGCCGCCGAGGCGGCTCCCGCGCCCGTGCCTCGATTCCCCGCGCCGCCCGGCCCGGAGAGCGAGCCGCGCGTCAAGATTCCCGCAGCGTGGCTGATCGAGAAGGCCGGCTTTCATCGCGGCTTGGAGCGCGGTCGGGCAGGCATTTCCAGCCGCCACACGCTGGCCCTGATCAACCGGGGCGGAGCCCTGGCGGCCGACCTCCTCGCCTTGCGAGACGAGATCTGCGCCGAGGTCGAGCGGCGGTTCGCCGTGCGCCTGGAACCGGAGCCGGTCTGGCTGGGCTAGTCGTCCCGCTCCGGATCGAGTGCGAGCTGCCGTAACAGCCGCTCCCGCTGGCGAGCGAGCACGTCGCGAGAGGGACCCTGCGCGGTGACGCGCCCACCCTCGAGCAGCAACACCTCGGCACCGCTCGCGTACACCTCGGCGACGTCATGCGATACAGACAGCACGGTGGTCGCGGAGCCTTCCAGGTACCGGTCAAGGGCAGCGATGGTTGCCTCGCGCAGCGCGGTGTCGAGGCCGGTGAAGGGCTCGTCGAGCAGCAGCATCGCGGGCCCGGGAGCAAGCGCGCGCGCCAGGGCGACGCGCCGGCGTTCCCCGCCTGAAAGCCGCAGCGGCAGGCGCCGGGCAAGCCCTTCGAGCGAAAACAGGGTCAGCATCCTGGCCACGCGCGCGCGGCGATCCTCTCGGCCCAGCTCATGGAGACCAAAAGCGAGATTGTCCTCGACACTCAGGTGCGGAAACAGGGCAGCCGACTGGGTGAGATAGCCGATGCCGCGTTTGCCGGGCGGAACGAAGACACCCCGCGCCGAATCTGTCAGCAGCGCAGGCCCTAGCGCGACCCTGCCCTGATCGGGCTCCAGGAGCCCTGCGAGCAGGCGTAGCAGCGTGCTCTTGCCCGCGCCGGAGGGCCCGAAGAGAACGCTGCGCGGCGACGCGAGAGTGAAGTCTACGTCGAGCGAGAAAGTGCCGGGATCCGCCGCGCGCGTGCCTGAGGCCATCCGGTGCCCGGCCCGCGCGACGCCCACTCCGTACATCAGCTTCGCTTGCAAACGCATCGCGGGAATTTGCCCGCGGGCCGGTTCGGGAGCGCAAGGCCGCCGGTGGGCGTGGGTCCTGTCTTCAGCCAAGCCGTATCTCATCTTCGTGCACCCCTTGCAGACGTCCTTTGCAATCGGGCAGCCCGGCCTCCCGCTCGGGGGAACCGGCACGAGGGCGGCCCGCGTACACCAGGAGCAGCACCAGCGTGGAGCCGATCAGCAGCAGCAGCGCCGTCTGGTTTGCCGCCGGATACTGCCCATCCTGCACCTGGTCGAGCAGGGCGATCGAGAGCGTGCGGGTCTTGCCCGGGATGTCGCCGCCGAGCATGAGCACCACGCCAAGCTCCCCCACCGTATGGGTAAAGCTGAGCACCGCGGCGGCCAGCAGGGAGCGCCGGGCGATGGGCAGCACGACCGCGCACAGGGTGCGCAAGCGGCTGGCACCGAGCAGCGCAGCCGCTTCCAGCAGTTCCGGACGAACCTGCGAGAACCCGGCGGTGAGCGGCTGCAGCGCGAAGGGCAGGCTGTAGAGCACCGAGCCGACCACCAGGCCCGCGAAGGAGAAGGCCAGCGGATGGCCGAGCAGCCTTGTCAGCAGGCGTCCCGGGCTGGTGTAAGGACCAAGCAGCACCAGCAGGTAAAAACCCAGAACCGTTGGCGGCAGCACGAGCGGCAGCATGGCCATCGCTTCCACCAGGGGACGCAGGCGCCCGGGGCTCCAGCTTCGTCTTGGCCGGGGCGCGGTTCGACCGCCTACCGTCAGCCAGGCGGCCAGCGGAATGGCGATCGCAAGCAGGATCAGCGTGGTCACCGAGGCCAGCCGCAGCGTCAGCAGCAGCGCCTCGGTGTCGACCTGCCAGGCCGGGAGCCACCCGGGCATCTTTGCTCCGAAAGCTGCGAGAATCACTGCTCCTGTCAACGCACTCACGGTACTGCTTCTAGGGGGATCGAAGCCCCCTGGCGGCCAGTTCCTGCCGCACGGCCGGGGACCCGAGATAGTCGAGCAAGCGGTGCGCCCCGGCAAGCTCGCTGGAATGCTTGAGCGTGACCGCGCCCTGCAGGAGGGGAGGGTAGGCGCCGGCCGGCACTTCCACGTATGCACCTTCGTGCTGCATGGGCGGGCTGAGCGCGGAGGTGAGCGAAATCAGGCCCAGCTGCGCATTGCCGGTGCGGACGTACTGCGCGGCTTGGGCGATGTTTTCGGCCGTCACCAGGCTTGGGGTAAGCATGGTCAGCAGGCCCAGGGTCGTTAGCGCGGCGCGCGCGGCCCGGCCATAAGGCGCGTGATCGGGATTGGCAACCGCCAGGCGCTTGAGGCCTGGGTCGCGCAGCGCATCGAGGCTCAGGCGGCTGCCGGGCTGAGCGAGCAGCGGCGAATCACTCCGCGCCCAGAGCACCAGCGTGCCGCGCGCGTACACAACGGGCTGGGCTTGCTCGGCCAGCCCGGCAGCGATGACGCGCTGCGGAAACGAAGTATCGGCGGCCAGGAACAGGTCAAACCCCGCGCCGTTTTCGATCTGCTGGGCAAGTGTCGCAGAGGACTGGTAGGAGGCCTGCGCGTCGATGCCGGTCTGCTTGCTGAACCCGGCCAGGATCGAGGGCAGCACGGGCTGCAGGTCAGCAGCGGCGGCGATCCGCAGGGGTTCGGCAGCTAGGGCGCAAAGCGGGCAGGCGAAAAGAAGCACAGCAACGACCGCCATTTTCAGCACCGCGCCGCCCGTGCGCCGAGTCGCGGGAGAGGCCGCATGAAAGTGCGGTTGTCGAAG
>CAZZYH010000205.1:0-5093 GCA_964658225.1 Vulcanimicrobiota bacterium
GGTCTCCGTTTCCGGAAAGTCGGCGTTTTCAGACCAGGTGGGACTCGCCCCCGTTGCGGGCCCGTGCTACTGCTCGGCAAGACGGGCAAGGCACCGGGCGAGCAGCCGCGCGCCGCGCGCAATATCTTCCGGGGCGGCAAACTCGTCGGGACGATGGCTGACCCCGCCGCGGCAGGGGATCAAGATCATCGCCGCCGGGGCGATCCGCGCCATGAAGAGCGTGTCATGGTACGCGCGACTTACCATGGCACGGGGCTGCAGGCCCTCGGCCTGGCAGAGTTGGCTGAGGGTCGCGAGCAGGTGCGCATCGCAGGTAGCCGGCGGGTCGGCGTTCACCAGCGTCTCGTCGATCGTGACGCCGCGAGCGGCAGCGATCGATTGGATCTCCCGCCGAAGGGCCAGCATGACGGCCTCGCGGCGTTCCGCGTCGGTGTCGCGGATATCTAACTGCAGGGTGACGCGGCTGGGGACCGAGTTGACCGCGCCGGGGTGAACTGCGCAGGTGCCGATCGTCGCCACGGTGTCGATCGAGCCGGTGGCGCGGGCATGTTTTTCAACCGCGAGGATCAGCTCCGCCGCGGCACACAGAGCGTCTCGTCGGTCCTGCATCAGCAGCGCTCCGGCGTGTCCTCCCAGGCCCTCGATGCGAAAGCGATAGCCGGCCGGGGCGGCGATGCGGGTCACCAGTCCGATCTGCTGCGCGTCGCGCTCGAGCAGCGGGCCTTGTTCGATATGCAGTTCAACGAAGGCGCTGTAGTGGCCTGGCGCCAGCGCCACGGCGTGGAGCGGGCCGCGGAAGCCCGCCGCCTCGCGGATGGCGCGCAACGTCTGCTGGTTTGCATCCTGAAGCAGGTCGGCGCTTTCGGCCGACAGGATGCCGGAGAGCAGGCGACTGCCGAGGCAGCCGATCCCGAAGCGCGTCGGCTCTTCCGAGGTAAACAGGATCAGCTCGAGAGAGCGCCGGGGCCTGCGCCCGGAGGCGGCGATGGCGCGCAGGGCTTCAAGGCCGCCGAGCACCCCCACGGTCCCGTCATACATGCCGGCATGCGGAATGGCATCGATGTGCGAGCCGGTCGCCACTGCGGGCAGTGCGGAGTCTGTGCCCTGCAGCCGAAAAAAAGTGTTGCCGACCGCATCTTCCCGGCAGGAGAGTCCCGCCTCGGCAGCAACCTCTTTGAGCCACGCCCGTGCTGCTAGATCGTCCTCGCTGTACACGATCCGCGTGACGGCGGTGCCCGCGTGCGCCGGCTCCGCACGGGTGAAGGTTGCGAGGCGATGCAATGCCGCCTGCAGGCGATCGCGGTCGATCTCGAGCTTCTGCATGACCCTCGAACCTCTATCTGCCGCGCGGGGGGCGGTTGCAATCCTTGTAGATCAGGTACTTTGCCGGGCGCTTGCCAAGCGCGCCGAACCATTGCGGGCAGTATGGCGCCATCCAGATAAAATCGCCCGCAGCCACCGGGTACCAATGGCTGCCCAGCCGATAGATGCCGCCGCCCTCTAGCATCAGCAATCCGTGTTCCATCACGTGCACTTCCACCATCGAGAGCGCGGCGCCAGGCTGGTAGGTCATCACGTTCACGGCAAAGTCGAACGAGGGAGAGTCGGGAAGAAGGGCGCGCACCTCGAGGGCGGAGTCGCCCATCAGCGGCGTCGCTGCGACGGCATCTGCGTGGCCGAAAACGGCCAGGGGCGGCGGCAGCGATGCATGGGCCTCGTAGTGTTTCTCGATCACTGCCAGGCGCAGGCTTTCGACCGCAGACACGGTTGCCCCGGAGCCCGGAGGCAGGTAGGCATAGCTGCCGGCGCGCAGGCTGTAGGTCGCGGAACGGGCCGCGGGTGGATCTGTAACCGCGGTAGGCACAATCTGCGCGGACCCCTCGAGCACATACACAAAGCGCTGGCCGGCCGAGGCGGCCAGGGTTCCGGTCGGCGCCAGTTCAGCGGTGTACTGGGCAAAGCCGGCGCCCCCCGCAGCACTGGCGTGCACGATGGCGAGCCCGCGCTCGATCGTAGGCAGAGCGATGCGCACGAAGGTGTCCGGGGTCTGCAGCAAATGGTCCCGGCGGTGAGCGCTGCGTGTCTGGCCGAGAGGAAACATCACGTCCCTACTATAGGCGAGAGACCGCTCAGAAATGCGATGCCGGTAGACAGGGCGGCCTCGACGTCCTCAAGGAGCACGGACTCGTCCGGGTGGTGGCTGAGCCCTCCGGGGGTGCGGAGCAAGAGCATCGCAGAGGGCACGCGGCGGGCCAGGATCATGGCATCATGCCCGGCGCCGCTGGGCATGGGCCGGGCGTCGTGTCCGCAGCGCGCAGCCGCTGCTAGGAGCCCGGCGGTGAGCCTGGAATCCATCGCCACCGCGGGTTGATCGAGCACGGGCTCGATCGTGCAGGCCACCCTTCTCGCGTTCGCTGCCGCATGCGCCTCGCGGGTAAGCGCGTCAAGGGCGCTCCGGCGCAGGGCATCGCTCGGATGGCGAAGGTCAAGCGTCGCCGTGACCTGGCCTGCGATCACGTTGCCGAGATTGGGCAAAGCCTCGATGCTGCCGACAGTGGCCACCAGCCCCGGGATGCCCAGCGCGCAGGTCTCGACCGAGACGATCCATTGAGCCGCCGCAGCCAGCGCATCGCGCCGAAGATGCATGGGTGTGGTGCCGGCGTGGTTGGCGCCCCCCCGGAAGTGGACCCGCTGCCGTGTTTGCCCGGCGATCGCGCTCACCGCCGCCAGCGAGCGATGCTCCGCGTCAAGTACGGGACCCTGCTCCAGATGAAACTCAAGGTAGGCGAATACATCGACCAGGCTGGCCGGGGTCGGGGTATGGCCGAAGGCGGCGATCGCCTGTGCGAGCGTGGTGCGATCGGCATCGAGAACCGTGACCGGAACCGCATCGCCGATCAGCGACAGGGAACCCAGAAAGGGCCTGCCGAAGCGAACGCCTTCCTCTTCAGAAAAGGCGACGATCCCGATGGCAAACGGCAGCGCGGGCCATCGACGCAGCATGTCGACCAGGGCGATGCCGAGCGCGATCCCGAGCACACCGTCAAAGGCGCCGGCGTCGATCACCGTATCCAGGTGCGAGCCGATGAGCAGCCGCGGCGTACCTGCTCGCTCGGCTTCGGCCACGCCATGCAGGTTGCCGATCTCGTCGATGGTCACGACCAGGCCCGCGGCCTCCATCCAGGCACGCACCCGCGCCTGCGCCTGGCGGGTGGCCGGGGAGAGAAAGGTGCGCGTGGTCTGGCCGGGCACGTCGGTGATCCGGGCCAGTTCGCGGCACCGGGCGATCGCCTGCTCGGCGTGCCTGCGCAGCTGCGGGCGATCGATCGTCATGGCTTATCGGGAGCGGCGCAGGTGCGCCTCGATATAGCCATGAGGTTCATCGGTGGGCACGAAGATCTCGTTCGGATTGTCGCCGCCGAAGCGCGCCAGGTCGACCAGCAGGCAGTGCTTGTTGGGCATGGTGATCCGCATCTCATCGATCTCCGGGACCGCTTCGAAGACCGCCTCCGCCATGGCATAGAGCGTCTGCTGCACGGAGTTGCTCCTGTGATTGGCAAATGTGGTGAGCAGCGTCTCGCGCGCGGCGGTGCGCGTCGCGGGGTAATCGAGCGATCGATCGCGGTACCTCCATTGCGCATCGACAACGGTGCCGAAGACTCGGTCTTCGGTCTCGGCCAGGCTGGTGAGCGGCTCGCGAATGAAGCCGGAAAAGGCAGAGTGGGCTGTCTTGAGCAGGTAGAGACCGGAGAGTCCCGCATGCACCCTGGGCAGGCCGTCGCGAGCGTGTTCGATACTCACCGTCTGGACCTCGTTTGAGCCGCGCATAAAGGTGTCCGGGTGTGGCGAGCCGTGCACCGTAAGTCGCTTCCACAGGTGCGCCTCGACGGTTACATGCGCCGAGGCTACTTGCGGGTTCCGCGCCAGAATGTAGTCGATCAGATCCAGCGCATAGGCCTCGGGCGCGGTGGCGCTCGACTGCCGGGCGACCCAGTAGACCGTATTCTTCATCGTGTCCGTGGCGAGGATCTTACTGTTGTCGCCCTGTGTGTGGGCCGCGAGAAAGTCGCCGCGCAGCAGGATCCCGACCGTCCACTCATGCACATCGTTGCCGTGCGCGTGGCGGGTGATCTTCATCAGGCGGACGCGATGCTTGCCGTACCGGTTGTCGGTGATCTCGATCATCGTTCAGCTTCCGCGGTAGGTGGTGTAGCCATGGGCTGCGAGCAGCAGGGGAATGTGATAATGCGCGGAGGTCTCCGCCTCAAACACGATATCGATGTAAGGGTACAGGCTCGGTTGCCGGTGCGCTGCGAAGTAGGCCTTTGTCTCGAAGCGGAGACGGTAGGTTGCAGGCTCCGCTTCGCAAGCAGGCGACGGCACGAACAGGGATTGCACGCGCCCATTGTCATCGGTGCGCCCCTGGTGCACCAGGATCCAATCCGCATTGTGGAGCCGGGCGAGCGAGACGGCAAGCCCCGCGGCCGGGCGCCCCCGCGCCGTGTCGAGAACGTGCGTGGAGATACTCATCTTCCCCGCAGCCAGCGCTCCAGCCGGAGGCGAGTGATCTGGCGCTGCTGTTCTCCGGCCTCTCGCCACTCGCTGGCAGGGTCATTGTGCATGCGCGCTTCGAGCGCCGCCAGGATCTCAGCCCCGGTGCGGCCCTGCGCGCACAGCAGAAAGATGCGGCCGAATTTGTGCTCGTAGCGCGCATTTGCCTCGCGGAGCGCGTCGCTCGGAGCAGCCTCGCTTTGCTCGGCCTGCGACCAGGCGAGCGAAGCCGCGGTCGCGCATGGAGCTCGCATCTCGCCGAGCCGCGGATGGCTGTCAAAGGCCTGCTGCCAGTCTTCGCGACCGAGCGCACTCCAGACCATGTCAGAGAGCGTAAGCAAGGCTTGCTCGTCTGCAATCGGGCGCGCCGCGGTCATCGATTGCGCCCACCTTTGCGAGCCGCAGCAAGCGAGGATCGCGGCAGCGGCGCTTCCGGCCGGGAGCCGATTCCATTGCGCCAGGGCGCCGCTCGCGCGGGTCTCGCCGGGGGACGGGATGAGCTCGGCAGACACGATGTGATTGAGCATACCGCAGCCCTGTCC
>CAZZYH010000206.1:0-2657 GCA_964658225.1 Vulcanimicrobiota bacterium
CCCGCGCTTCAAGAGAGAAAACAACAGCCGGCCGTCTGGCCGCCAACCCGCTGCTACACTGCATGCATGCAGAGCCACGCCCACTGAAGGGTTCCCGACCATGCACTGGACCGAAGCCGTCAAGATCGCCCTGCAATCCCTGTGGACCAACAAGCTCCGCTCTGCGCTCACCCTGCTCGGCATCATGATCGGGGTCGCGTCGGTGATCGCGGTCATCACGCTGGTCAGCGGCGCCAACCACTACATCGCCACCAAGATCTCCGGCTACGGGGCCGACACTCTCACCGTTTCCAAGCGCCCTTCGGTCATCTTTGACGCCGATACCTGGCTTAGCTTTCAGAAGCGCAAGAATCTCACCTACGACCAGTACCGCGACCTGGCCGCCTCCTGTACCCGCTGCCGGCTCACCGGCGCGCAGCTCTCGGCCAATGGCAAGGTGGTCTACGGCGCGCAGTCCAGCACCGGCACCAGCATCCGCGGCTGGACCGCCTCGATGCTGCCCATCACCAATCTCAACATCGCCAAAGGACGCCCGCTCACCGAGGCCGACGATCAAGGCGGCACCCACGTGGTCGTCATCGGGTACGACATCATCGAGAACCTGATGGGCGGCGTGGAACCGATCGGCAAGGAGATCCGCGTGGACGGCGGCGTGTACACCATCGTCGGCGTGGGCGAGCGCCAGGGCAAGACGCTCGGACAGAGCCAGGACGACTATGTCGACATGCCGCTCTCGACCTACATGCACTCCCACGGCCTGCACCAGTCGCTGGACTACTACATCAAGGCCGGCACCGAGCCCGGCGTGCTCGAGGAGGTCACCGACGAGGTCCGCGCGCTGCTGCGCGCCATCCGCCACGACGCGCCGGGAACCCCGGACGACTTTACCCTGGAGACCAACGACACCTTTGTCAGCCTCTGGAAGCAGCTCACCCAGACCTTTGGCCTGGTCATCGTCGGCATCGCGTCTATCTCGCTGGTGGTCGGCGGCATCGTCATCATGAACATCATGCTCGTTTCCGTCTCCGAGCGCACCCGCGAGATCGGCATCCGCAAGGCTCTCGGCGCCAAGCGCAGCGATGTTCTGCTGCAGTTTCTGATCGAATCCGCGGTCATGGCCCTGATCGGCGGCATCATCGGCGTGATCGGGGGGGCCGGCACCGCCGAGGTAGTCACCCTCGCCCTCGGGTGGCCCTCGCAGGTCCAGCTCTGGTCGGTGCTGCTGGGTCTCTCGGTCGCCACCGCGGTGGGTATCTTCTTCGGCGTCTACCCGGCCAGCAAGGCCGCCGCCCTCAACCCGATCGATGCCCTGCGCACGGAGCTGTAACCGCTGTTCCCGGCACGAGCCGCACCCGACTGGAAGGAGCACCGATGAGCGTCGCCGACTCGAGAGAATCTGTCCGCATGGCCTTTGACACCCTTCAGGCCAACAAGCTTCGCTCCGGGCTCACCATCCTCGGCGTGGTCATCGGCGTCGCGACCGTCATCATCATCTCCTCGATCATCAGCGGGGTGAACAACAAGGTTCAGGGCTTTATCGACTCGCTCGGGACCAATGTCATCTGGGCCTTCCACATGCCCGTCATCGCCGTGCGCCCGACCGCCGAGATGCTGGCCCGCAAAAAGCTCACCTTTGAGGAAGCCGAAGCCATTCGCCATCTGCCCCACGTGGTCGCGGTCAACCCTTCGCTTCGCTACCAGGACTTCGATCTCGGGGTCGGCAACGTCGCCGTCAAGTACCAGGGCCGCAAGATCCAGCACACCATTCTCGAAGGCGAATCGACCGAGGTCAATGCGGTCCAGGACCTGCCCCTGACCGCCGGGTCCATGTTCACCGAGACCGACAACGTCCGTCGCGCCAATGTCACCGTGCTCGGCCACGACGTCGCCTCGCGCCTCTTCCAGGGGCAAAACGGCATCGGGAAAGAGATCGAAATCGACGGCGAACTGTTTACCGTCATCGGCATCCTCGCCGAAGCCAAGCAGGCCTTCGGCGGCGGCAGCAATCCTGAAGACAACAAGGCCATGTTCCCGCTCGGCACCTTCCACAAGATCCATCCCGAGGTCAAAGATGTCTGGATCAGCGTGAAGTACGACGACCCCAGGAACAAGGCCCTGGTCGAGGAAGAGATCCGCACCGTTCTCCGTGTCTACCGGCGCGTGCCTACGATGAAGGATGATGACTTCGCCATCTTCAGCCCGGACTCGATCGGCCGGCTCTGGTCCCAGCTCACCACCGGCCTGGTGATCTTCATGATCGCGGTCTCGAGCGTCGGGCTGATGGTTGGCGGGGTCGGCGTGATGAACATCATGCTTGTCTCGGTCACCGAGCGCACCCGCGAGATCGGCGTGCGCAAGGCGATCGGCGCGACCAAGTCGAACATCCTGGTCCAGTTCACGGTCGAGGCGATTACGCTGTGCGCGCTCGGCGGCGTGGTGGGCCTGATCCTCGGCGGCATCATCACCTTCATCATCCACCTGGTGGCGGGCGCCTCGCTGCCCGCCACCATGTCCGCGCTCTGGACCGGCATCGCCTTTTTCGTCTCCTGCATGATCGGCCTGATCTTCGGCATCTACCCCGCGTGGAAGGCCGCCAATCTCGATCCCATCGAGGCCCTGCGCTACGAGTAGCCGGCGACCGCCGGAGATCCCCGGCG
>CAZZYH010000206.1:2667-5086 GCA_964658225.1 Vulcanimicrobiota bacterium
GGATCGATCGCGCAGCCTGCGCTAGGCCGGGCTCTGCAGCTGGGCCAGCATCCCGGCCAGCTCCGGCGGCAGCGGCGAGCTGAGCTCGATTGGCGCGCCGGTCCGCGGATGCGCAAAGACCAGCTCTGCCGCATGCAGAAAGTTTCTCTCCAGTGAGAGCGTGTCCAGCGCCCGGCGGCGGCTCTTCTTCATGATCGTCTGCTCGCCATCGGCGCGGATCACGTGCGGGGCTCCGTAGAGCGTGTCGCCCACGATGGGGTGGCCGATCGAGGAGAGGTGCACGCGAATCTGGTGCGTGCGCCCGGTCTCGATGCGCACCCGCAGCAGGGTGAACTTGCCAAACCGCGTCTGGAACCGCTGCTCGACCTTGTAGTGCGAGATCGCGCTGCGATTGCCGCTGGTGCGCCGGGTCGTCATGCGGGTGCGGCGGATCATGTCCCGGCCGATCGGCGCGTTGATGGTCCCGGTCGCCTTCTCGACCTCTCCGTGGACCAGCGCGAGATAGGTCTTGCGCAGCTTGCGCTCGGCGAACATCTCGCTCAGCTTGAGGTGCGCCGCGTCATTGCGCGCCACGATAATCAGCCCGCTGGTCTGCCGGTCGAGCCGGTGCACGATGCCCGGGCGCAGCGCCCCGCCGGTGGTGGAAAGCTGCTGCTCGTAGTGGTGGAGCAGCGCGTTGACCAGCGTGCCGCGATTGCGATAGTCCGGCGGCGTCTCGGTCTCGGTCTCGCCGTCTGCATCGCTCTGAGCTCTCCCCTCTTCTTCTTCGGCGCGTGCGCCGGCGCCCGCGTGCACCAGCATGCCTGCCGGCTTATCGATCACGGATAGATCTTCGTCTTCGTACACGATGGTCAGCGGGATCTCTTCCGGCACCGCGCGCAGAGGCGGCAGCACCGGCTCGCGCAGAACCTCCACCTGCTCGCCGCCCTCCAGCCGCAGCGAACGCTTGGCCGGTTCGCCGTTCACCAGCACACTCTCCTGGGTCAGCAGCAACTGCACCCGGGCCCGGCTTACGCCTTCGAGCTGGGTCACCAGCCAGGCATCGATGCGCTGGCCGGCAGCCTCGGGCGGTACAAAGTGAGAGGAAGCGGGCATTGCTCCAAGACTGACAGCTTCGGGGCCGCCTGTCACGCAGGCGGGAGCGTCCGCGCCTCGCGGATGCTCCCCGTCGCCGATCCCTCTCCCGGGCTCCGGGCAGAGCCCCACGACCGGGAGCCTAGCGCCCAGGCCCGTCCAGCCCGCTCGGCCAGTCGGCCAGGTTCGGAGCAGGCGGCGGTGGCGGCGGCGCGTTCGCAGGCAGCAGTCCGCGATGGGTCAGCCAGGCGCGCAGCAGCATCGGCCAGCCGGCCAGCTCCGGAATCGTCCCGCAGAGCCCGCAGCCGTGATCGGCATAATCGAACAAGTGCATCTCGGCCGGTACGCCCGCCGCCACGAGCGCGCCATAAAAGCTCACCGCGTTCGCGACCGCCACCGTCGGGTCCCCGGTCGTGGCAAAGAGGAACGTCGGGGCCGTGGCTGCGCTGACCGCGTACTGCGCGGAGAGCTGATGGGCAAGCGCGGGGTCGGGATTGGGCCCGAGCAGGCTCTGGCGCGAGCCGGCATGGGTGACCGGCGGATCCATCCCGATCACCGGGTAGGAGAGGATGACGAAGTTCGGCTGGCAGAGCATCTCGCCTACCGTGTCGGCCGAGCGCGCGCCGAGCCTGCACTGGGTGGCGAGCGTCGCCGCCAGGTGCCCCCCGGCCGATGAGCCCCACACCCCGATCCGATCCGGGTCGAGGTCGAGCTCCGCGGCGTGTGTGCGGATGTAGCGCATCGCCGCCACGCCATCCTCGATCTCGACCGGATACCTGTAGGGGGCCACGCGGTAGTCGAGCACGAAGGCGGGGACGCCCTGCGCGTTCAGCCACTGCGCGTACTGAATGCCCTCATGGCCGAGGGCCACATGCTGGTACCCGCCGCCGGGCACAATGAGCACCGAGGCCCGGGTCGAGCGCACCGCGGGCAGAAACGGGTAGATGCGCGGCCGATCCGCCTCCGCGCGGCCGAGCGCCCCGGGCGCGCCCTGCGGGTAGATCAGCACCGCGGGCGGCACAGCCGGCGCGGCTGGCGCCTGGGCGGCGAGGCGCGGCGCGATCACCGGCAGAGTGGCGGCGGCGAGGGAAAGAGCGCGAAGGGCAGTCAGCATGGTGTTGAGTGTAGCGAAGGGCTCCCTCGCGCGGCGAATAGGCGGAGCGCGGGCGGCCCGAACGCGGCGCGCGGGCGGGGCCCGGGGCGTCTGCGCGGCGCACCCGGAAGGTGCACCCGGAAAGAGTGACCGTGCCGATCGTGTCGCGCGCGCGGGTGGCGGGCGGCCGGAACCTTAACCATTCGGGCATGCGCACGGGCCGATCGTGTCGCGCGCGCGGGGCCCGGGGCC
>CAZZYH010000207.1:0-5070 GCA_964658225.1 Vulcanimicrobiota bacterium
AAGGACTCCCCCGCGCCCGGGCGCTCGCCGCGCTCCGGAGAGACAAACCTGCATCCCCTCTGTGGCGCTTTTCCTGCCACGTTGCTGCTGGGCCGCTTCTTTGTCTCTCTGCCGCGAACCGGCCTCGCCCTGGGGGTTCAAACCAGCCGCAGCGAACTCAAATCTATGCCTGGCACTGGCGAAGCTGGCATGATGGTGGCACACTCTTCCCCCCGGGTACTCAGATGGACCGGTCCCGGAGAGCGCGGTCGAGAGGAGTGCCGAATGGCAGCGCGCGCCTTCCGCAAGTGGCTCCTCGACCGGTGGGACGGGCTCGGAGCGCCGCCTGCAGAGGCCCCTGCAACAGCGCTCGAGCTTCGCGGCCATATCGTCGGGCTTGACGTGCTGCGCGGGGCGGCGGTGCTGGCGGTGCTGTTCGACCACGCCTATGCCAACGCCACCGACTATGCCGAGTGGCGGGGAGCGGCTCGCTTCTGGATCGCGCTCACCGGCATGGGGCACCTGGGCGTGCACCTGTTCTTCATCCTCTCCGGCTTCCTGATCACGGGCATTCTCTACGACGGCAAGCAGGGGCGCGGCGGCGGAGCGCGGCCGGGCGCGCCGCAAACCTTCTACAAGCGGCGAATGCGGCGCATCCTGCCCGCCTACCTGGTCCTGCTGCTCCTCCTGCGGCTGACCCACCTGGTCGACGGGAGATTCGTCCTGGCCGGCCTGCTCTTTGTCATCAACATGGGCAGGCTGGTCGGCGCGCGGCTCTCCCAGTACAGCTATGTCTGGTCGCTGGCCGTCGAAGAGCAGTTCTACCTGGTCTGGCCGTGGATCGTCTGGCGGGCGAGCAGCAGAACCATCCTGCGCACCATCCTGGCCTGCCTGGTCCTGGCCCCGCTCCTGCGCCTGGGCCTGGCGCTCGCCGGCCAGGACAGCTACTTCAAGACATGGGTCAACCTGGACTACCTGATGTACGGCGCGCTGGTGGCCTCTCTGCTGCGCTCGGGCGCGCTGCATGCGGGCAATCTCGCCCGCATCCGGCGAGGGCTCTACCTGGGCGCAACCGTGGGCATGCTGCTTTCCGCGGGGCTCTGGGCGGTGGCGAGCAACACGCTCTGGGCGCTGGTGCTGTTTAACGCGGTCGGCCGCACGCCCGAGCTGGCGCTCTTTGTCGCCTGGCTGCTCGGGGCGCTGATCGCGCACCAGGGCCGGCAGGCTCCGGCAAGCAACCCGGCCAGCGCCCCGCGCCGGCCGCTCGCCCGGAGCCTGGCGCAGGTGCCGGCGCGCGCTCTCATCTTCCTGGGCAACATCAGCTACGGGCTCTACCTGGTGCATATGCTGGTCTACCGCCTCTACGACCGGCAGGTGGCGGGTACGGCGCTGGCCCGGATCAACCGGAGTTTTCCCGCGCTTACCCTGCGCGCGGTCGCCTGCTCCGGGATCTCGATCCTCCTGGCGTGGCTCTCGCGAAGCACTCTGGAAGCCTTGTTCCTGGGCCGGCCGTCCCGCGCCCAGACACCCGCTCGTGTCCCCGTGCCGCCCCGCTCCTAGAGGGCCGCGCCCTCGCCCGCGCGGGCCGGGCGCAACGCTCGGCGGGCGCGTGGGCCTTCGCGTCTTTCGGCACGCCTGCGGGGCGGCGGGATGCGATGATGAAGGCAGACATGGAGACCTCGAGCATCGCCTTGCGCCGCCCGGCGCGCCGCGCTCCCCTGTGGCTGGCCCTGGCTTTGATGGCCGGAGCCCTGGCTCTGGCCGGCGCCCTGGTCTTGCTGCAGAAGCACGCGCCGCCCGAGTGTGCGCGGCTGCTGCCCGAGTCCCAGGCCATCCTCTACTTCAACCTGCGCCCCCTGCGCGCGGCGACCCACTTTGACCGCCGCCCGGTCCCGCATGAGGCCGACTACCAGCACTTTATCGATGCGACCGGGATCGACTTCGAGCGCGACCTGGACGAAGCGGCCTTTGCGCTCCACCGGGCAGCGGACCCGCTCGGCCCCAACGGCCCGGTCGCCTACTCCGAGGTCTTCGTCGGCCACTTTGACGCAGGTCGCCTGACCCGCTACCTGGCCGCCGCCGCCACCGCGCAGGAGCGCTACAGCGGGCAGACGGTCTACGCGATCCCGAGCGCCGGGCGCACGGTGCGGGTCGCGCTTCTCGGTGCAAAGATGGTGGCGATCAGCAACACGCCTGCCCCGGAGCAGATGCACTCGATGCTCGACCGCTACCGGCGCGATATGCTTCCCTTCTCCGGGCCCTCGCTGCTCGCAACACACTACAAAGACGTGCCCCTGCTCTCGCTCGCCTGGGGCCTGGGCGAGATCGGTCTGCCCTTGAGCGACCATGGCGCGCTCCGCCTGCTCGGGCTGACGCTGCCGATGCGCCTGGACACCACCTTCATCGCCTCGCTGCGCTGGACCGGCGCGCTCCGCCTGCGACTCGAGCAGATCGCTCCCAACGAGAGCTCCGCGACCGCAGCCGCAGCCACGCTCGAGAGCCTGGTCAGCCTGGGCCGCGCGGCCGAGAACAACCTGCCCGCTGCGCTGGCCGACGAGAATGCCCGGGCCCTGCTCAACAGCGCCGCGGTGGTCCACTACAACGATCGCGCGGTGCTCACCGCGACGCTGCCCACCCACTTCTTCGACAAGCTGATGGACTCCCCGTCCGGGCTGCGCTGAGCGGGCAGGAGACAAGGCTCGGCTGCACGCGCCGGGGGCAACCCCTTCGCGGTGCGGAGAGCCCGGTGCGCGGAGCAAGCGTCGAGCCGGCTTGGGCGCCTCCGCATCCGCACGCACCTGGCCTGTCCGGATAGATCGTTGACGAGAACGCCTTCCCGCCGGCCCGAGCACGTGCCGATCGAGCGAGACTCTGGCCCATGCGAGATTCGGGCAGCCGCTACTCATCCACCCGCGAGGCCACCACCTCGGTCTGCGCCGCGCTCGCGCTCACATTGCGCGTACTCAGCACCAGCTGAAAGTGCGGGATCGATCCATCCGGGCGCTCGATCTTCTTCAAGAACGGCAACAGCTTCCCGTCATTGGACAGAAAATCCCACGCCGCCTCGGTCCCGGCCATGCCCGTTCCTTCGAGGATCAGCGCCTGGCCATCCCCGGACAGCCCGGCCGTAAAGGCGATCAGGCCGTACACATGCTGCTCCGGATCTTCCCGCGCGCTGTTCCACTGCTTGGGTTCGCCCACCCGCGGCTGCCGGTTATACACCGTAAACACATGCGTGCCATTGTCGTTGTTCACATCAAAGTGCAACGCCGGCGCATACAACTCGATCCACGGGTTCGCCTCTCTGGCCCCCAACAGAATCACGTTGCCCGCCTTGAGATCATTCGGCCGCACATCGCGCGCGTAGCGAAGATTCAGGACGCTCTGCGCAGCGTCGGCCCGGTGCGTCAGCGCCGCCGCCGCCTCGAGGTCGACAATCGAGGTGTACCGCGCATTGGCTGTACTCGCCTTCTTCTCGCTCCACCGCTGCTCCCATGGGGCGCGGCCCAGTCCCGGCGCCGGGCCCCGGTAGCCTCCGTCCAGATACTCACGCAGCGAGACCGCCTGTCCGTCGAAGGAGTGGTAGAGCACCAGCCCGGAGTCGGCCGGAACGAGCAGCGTCGCCTCGCCGGCGGCGAAGATTTGGCTCCAGAGCGGATGTGCGGACGCGGCCCGGCGCGCCGCACCCTGGGCGTGCTCGCGAGCCGCGAGCGCGAGCAGCGATCCGACCAGCAAGCCACACAGCAGGCCTAACCCCAGGCCTACCCCGAGACCCCGCCCGCCCTTCCACTGCCGGGCTCGCCCTGCGGGCGCGGGGTGCGCAGCCCCGCCCGCCTCCCGACCGCCCGGTCTCTCCGGCGATGCCACGATCCCGGCGCGCGTTCCCGCTGCCCCCGCCTCCCTTGCCGCCGCGCCCGCGCCCGGTTCCCATCCGGGCGGCGCGACCTCGTCCGTCGCCGCCACACGCGGCGCAAACACGGGCGCATACCCTCCCTTGGGGATCGAGAGCGAGACCGCCTCGCCGGCTCCCTCGGTCAGAAAATACTGGTCCAGCCTTTGCCGCAGGCGGCTCGCCTGGGTCCGCACGATGCCGTCCACCGCCGTGTCGTACTCGGCGCTCCGCCCGAACACAGCACTGCCCAGCTTCTGCTCGTTCAGCTCGTCCGCGCTGCCGCGCCACGCCATCTCGCACACATAGCTCAGCAAGGTGGACAGACGCTCGGTCTTGGCGAAGGAAGCCGAGCGCAACACCCGGCCCAGCAGCTCCCGCTGCTCCGCCGTGCGGCCCCCCGGGTCGGGCAAACTCCGGGCGTCGGGCATTGGCTTGGCGATCCCCATAGGATTGCCTCGATTGCACCACCGGGCCGTGAATACCGCATGAACCGACGCGCGATCCGGCTTGTATCCGGACACATGAACGCCAGGTAACCCGCACATTGCATGCCGCTTGCGCGCTGTATCGGCGACGTAGCCGTGAATTGTGTGCGCAAACCCGGAGGCCGCTGCTAATTGTGAAGCAGAACTCGAAAGCAGAAGAGGGTCCGCTCTGAGCCCGGCGCGCGCGGCCCTTGTCGAGAGAGTTTTGCAGCCAGCGACGAACGAGCGCGATGAAACGAGCGCGACAAAAGCGCGCCAACACAGCGCCAACCAGGCAGGAGCCGGGCACCAGCCGGGCGCACCAGCCAGGCGCCATCAACACGCGAACCGACGCGATCGAGGGACCCACACACATGATGTCCGCAAACCGCAACCCATCCAGCAAACAGCTCCGCCGGCTCGCTCTCGCCATGGCCGCGGCGTTGCCCGGCATGCTCACCCTGGCGGCACGCGCCCAGTTCGACTCGGGCGCGGTGCTGGGCACCATCAAGGATGCCTCCGGGGCCAGCGTCGGCTCGGCCACCGTGGACCTGCTCAGCATCGCCCAGGGCACCCACACCCAGCACCAGACCGACGCCGGCGGCGCCTATGAGTTCGACGGCCTGCAGCCCGGCGAGTACACCCTCACGGTCTCCGCCCCCGGCTTTGATGCCGCCCACACCGACAACTTCAAGGTCGATGTCGGCGCCCGGCAGCGTGTCGACCTCGCGCTCC
>CAZZYH010000208.1:0-5051 GCA_964658225.1 Vulcanimicrobiota bacterium
CGCGTCGCTCACAATCGTGGCGAGGCGGTCCCCTGCAGAGACCCCGGCTCCCGCACGGCCGGGCAAGCTTTCGCGGCGCCGCGATGCCCGGGCAGCCGGGCCTGCTTGCCGGGCAGACCGGGCCGCCCTCGGTAACCTTCTACGTACTACTTATCCACGGATATTTCAGGATATTTCATCCTGCCTGCCTCGAGCCGGCCACACTGCGTGCCATAATCGCGAAAGACAGGGGTGCGACGCTCCCAAAAGGAGTCAGCGATTCCGTGAATCAGTATGGTCGGCAGGATGTGCTTCGTATCTTTCGCATCGGCGAAAGACAGCTCCGCATGTGGGAGCGCAATGGCTTGATCGCGAGCGGCGCGTCGTATTCTTTTCAGGACCTGGGCCAGTTGCGCAAGCTCCGCGACCTCGGCACCCGCCATATCTCTGCCGCCAGTATCCGGGAATCGGTCCACGCCATGCGCTCGGTCTCCGGCATGGCCGATCCCCTGCTCGAGGCGGGGCTTACCTCGAGCGGATCGCGGGTCGTCTTTCGCCACTCCGGCATGGTCATGGAGCCGATCGCGCGGCAACTGCTGCTCGACTTTCAGGGCGAGGCCAGCCGCTCGCTCGCGCTGGTCGAGCCCCCGACCCGGACACCGCCGCAGCGGGAGCTGGAAGTCTCCCGGCTCTTCGCGCTGGCGGTGAGGGCCGAGGAAGCGGGCCGTCCCGATGAGGCGATCCGCGGGTACGAGCAGATTCTCGCCCTATGCCCGGTACATGCCCCGGCGTGCATCAACCTGGGAACCCTGTTCTACAACCGCCACGAGTACCTGCGGGCCGAGCAGCTCTATCGCATGGCCACCGAGGCCGATCCGGAGTACGCGCTGGCCTTTTTTGACCTGGGCAATGTGCTCGACGAACTGCGGCGTCTGCCGGACGCGGTTGCCGCCTACCAGCGCGCGGTGGCGCTTGCTCCCCGCTATGCCGACGCCCACTACAACCTGGCGCTGGCGCTCGAGCGCAGCGGCGAGCGCCGCCGCGCCCTGCGCCACTGGCTGCTCTATCTGCGGCTCGATGCCAAGGGCCCCTGGGCCGAGCATGCGCGGGCCCAGATGCGCAAGACCCTGGCGCGGGAGGGGTGCAAGATCGCCTCGCGCTCGACCGGGACAGCGCCCCTGGCCGGGGGGCCGGCGGCGCGCCCGCAGGCCGGGCGGCGCGCCGAGCTGAAGCTGCTGCACGTGCTCGTGAAGTAGGCAGGGAGCGGGCTCCGCAAGAAACCCCTGCGAAGGCCCACCTGCGAAGAGAATCCAACGCGAAAGAACCCCCGCTCGCGAACGGACCCCGCGAAAGGACCCCGCGCGAAATGACCCCTTGGAGGCGGACCCGCGCAGGGCTCTCGCATCAGGATCACTCCTGCGCTCCTGGCCCACGCTCCTGCGTCCTCCGTGCAGAGGAAGCCTGGCCACCCCGCTACCCGTTGCAGGCGCTGGGAGAGCTCCCGGTCGCATGGCCAGGGCTGGCGGGCAGAGAGCTGCAGCGGGCCGCGGAGGGCAGTGTGCAGGTACCGGCACATGTTTGAATGGCTGCCCGCGCCGGCCGCGCTTCGGCAGCTTTTGCAGGCGAAGCTCGATCCCTCGAGCGTCCAGCCAACGCTTGCTGAGCCGAGAGGTTCCCGGCTGCGCGCCGGCAGGTCACCCGGCTCTCATGGATGGTTGCCGGGAGGCTGGCCGCAGCATAGTTCACCGCATCGGCAGGCGTGAACCGGGTCGTGACCGTGGTATCGCCGGCGGGGGAGCAGGGCAGCCGCGGGGGCAGAGTAGCTGAAGCTGCCGGCGGCGGGGAGGCAGCGGATAGGGCGTGGGCGTGGGGGTGGGACCGAAGGCGACAAGAGCGGCAGCAGACTTCTCAGCCGGCAAGTTGTGGCCGGGCGGCGTGGGACGGCCGTCGAAGGAGAGGGACTCATCGCCGTTTGCGGCTGAGCTGGTGGACCCCAAGAACCCCTGCTGTGCGCCGACCTGGCGGAACACGGAGGCCATTGCCGGAGACGGATCGCGGCACCGGGCAGGAGCTGCAAGGTATCAGACTGCATGCTGGTCGCGACCGGGTCGGCATGGGCCGTCGATGACCGGGAGCGCCGTCGCGGTCGCGTTCTATCCCGCGCCGCTCAGGGCATTCCCTCAATCACCGGGCCGGGTTGCCAGGTGATGGTCGCGGCAGAGGGCGTGGCCGGGGGGCAAGCGTCGCGGTCGCAGCGGCTTAGTCCCCGTTCCCGGCCAGGGTCGCGGGCAGATTTGAGGACGCGATGGCGACGACGCAGCAGGGCGCGCTGGTATCGGCGCGATCGGCCATCGACAGAAACTGGATCGTCTGCGGGAGGGCGCCTTGCGCATGCGCGATGCCAGAGCGGCAGAGCGCAGCTCCGACGGCTGAGAGAGGAAAGAACCAACCTGCGGCTCGATCGACTTCCGGACTTCTCATGCGGCCGAGTCGATCGCAGGCATTCTACAGAAGCGTGGCCGGGTGGAGTGCCCTGCGCAGAGCGGCTTCGGTATTGCCTGGCGGGATGGAACGCATGGTAGGCGAGGCAGGGATCGAACCTGCAACCCCCGGCTTAGAAGGCCGGTGCTCTATCCGATTGAGCTACTCGCCCGGGTTCACTCGCCGAGGTCCTCTGTCCACCTGGCAGCGACCCGGCCCGTGACTTCCATCAGTGTAATGTACGCGGAAACGCGCAGGACCCGGCCCCAGGCGGCGCGGGCCGCTGCCGGGTCGCGGCCAAAGCCCATCGCATAGAGGGTCAGGCCGTATCCGGAGGCGGCGAAGAAGCGACCCGGGCGGATGACGATCTCGACGCTCGTGCGAGGCATGGGAATGGGTGCGAGCAGCTCGGTGGCCACGCGGCGCACGAGCGGCTCCACTGCGGCGAAGCTGGCAAAGAGATCGTTGCCGGGAAAGAGCAGGTCGATGTAGCTGCCCAGGCCGCAGAGCACAGCGTGTTCTCCGTCCTCGCGGTCCAGCATGGCGGGCGGGTTGCTGCCGATGTCGATGGGGAAGACGTCGCACTTGGAGGTCAGGACGGCGGGGTGGTCGGTGTGGATCCTGTGCAGCACCTGGCCGAGCTCGGGGTAAGCGCCGACCTCGGGCAGCTCGGCCAGTCTTGCGGCAGCGGTGGCCGGGTCGCGCAGGTCGATCCAGCCCGCCCAGGGCACCTCGACCGAGGGCAGCCCGGCGCCGATCTCAACGCTCCAGTCGGCATCCATGGGGCCTCTCTTCTCTACCCGCGGTCGCGGTTGCCAGCAGGTAGCCGAGCAGGGTGCGCTCGGCCCAGTGTCGGTCGGTTGCGCCCCCGGCCGGCGCGTCGGCCAGGAAGGCGCAGTGGCCCCCGTGCCGGGTCTCCACGTAGGTCACGCGCGGGTTGTGGCGCAGGGCCTCGCGGGTGGAGTCCAGGATGCGGATAAATGGGTCATCCTGCGCGTGGAGGATCAAGGTGGGCACGGGGAGGGTGGCGGCAAACTGCGAACTGGCCACCCTGGCGTAATAGTCGGAGGCATCGCGAAAGCCGCCGTAGCGGGCAACGATCTGGTCGTCGAAATCGCGCATGGAGCGGATGCGCCGGTAGACGCCCTGCTGCTGGAGCGGGGCGTAGAGGGCGGGGAAGAGGGCGGCTTTGACGCGCAGGCGGCGCTTCATCGCGCGCAGAAAGCGCCACTCGTAGATACGGTTTTGCGGCGCGTGCAGGGCGCGGGAGGAGGCGGCGAGGTCCATCAGCGGGGAGACGGCGGCCACTGCCCGGACCTGCGGCGGGCAGGCTTCGCCGACATACTTAAGGACCAGGTTGGCGCCCATCGAGTAGCCGACGAGCGCGATCCGCTCGAGCCCGCGGTCGCGGATCAGCGCCTGGACCACCGCGGCTACATCTTCCGAGCGGCCCGAGTGGTAGATGGTCGGCGCGAGCGCGTCGGAGCCCCCGCAGGAGCGCATGTTCATGCGCACCACGTTGCAGCCCGCGGCCCAGGCCCGGCCGGCGTTGCCGAGCACGTAGCCGGAGCCGGCCGAGCCCTCCAGCCCATGCAGCAGCAGGACCGTCAGGCGCTGCCGGGGAGCGGGCTGCCAGTGGCAGAGGCTGAGCAGCCGGGTCGGCGCGTAGCCGGCAGCGGCGGCCTCGGGGTCGGCGACCGGAACCAGGAGCGGCTCCGGGGCGGGCAGCGACCAGTCGCGGCGAACAAAGTTGCCGACCAGCGTCTGCAGGTGGGGGTTGCGCAGCCAGCGCGCCGGATGAAAATCGCCGGGCCACGCGGCCTGGGTGCGCGTCCCCGTCATCGCGCGAGTCCGTCGAGCACGGCGGCGGCGCGAAGCGGGCCGCTCGGTTGCTCTTCATGCTTGAAGTAGGCAAAGACCTCGCCCTGGCCAGACCGCTCGAGGAGCTTCTCGCGGACCGCGGCCAGGTCGGCCTCGCTGTACTGGCTGCGCCGCAGGCGGTAGCAGGTGAAGGCCGCGGTGTGGATCTCCGGGGTCTGGAGCTCATCGCTCTCCGCCAGGCACAGGGCGGCGCCGTGCCGCTCGAGCGTGGAGTAGGTGGCATCGGCAAACCAGGACGGGTGGCGAAACTCGAAGGCCAGCCGCAGCCGGAGGCCGCTTCCGGCAGACAGGGCGCCGGTGGCCTCGGCGAGAAAGGCGTCCAGAAGGGGGGTGGCGGCGGCGAAGTTTGGCGGCAGCTGGAAGAGCACCAGGCCGAAGCGCCCGGCGGCGACGACCGGCTGCACGCTCCGGGCAAAGGCGGCGAGCAGCGGAGCGCAAGCGCACAGGCGCGAGAAGTGCGTGATCCGCTGCGGGGCCTTGAACGAAAACCGGAAGCCCTGAGGCGTGGCGCGGAGCCAGTCCTCGACGACGGCCTGGGTTGGCAGCGTGCGAAAGGTGTAGTTGACCTCGACCGAGTTCAGCCGCAGCGCATAGGCCGCAAGCAGCTTCTTTTGCGGCGTCCGCTCAGGGTAGAACAGGGGCCGCCAGCTGGGATAGGCCCAGCCCGAGCAGCCGATCCAGATGGACTGCGGCCCCTTGCCGCTCAAGGC
>CAZZYH010000209.1:0-4919 GCA_964658225.1 Vulcanimicrobiota bacterium
CGTTCACCACCATCACGCACCGCCTCACCCAACACGGCACGCAGTCTGCTCAAACTAATACCGAACCGGAATGTGGGGGTGGGCTCTCGCTTACGGACCTTGTCGATGCCGCGGAACAGGAGTTGCCGGAAGCCGCGAGCGGCCTTGATCTGACCGAAGACGGGCTCGACGACGTGTTTACGCAGCCGGTAGCGGCTGCGGTCAGCATGATGCGGCTGTCGGGATCGGTGAAGTTGCGCTGCGCCGTGGGCTCCGGCGTGCCCAGCGGCTGGGTGGGCTTGCGGCCCCGCCGTTTGGCCGGCCTGCCATCCGCCTTCGTGCCCGGGTCGTAAGCGGTGCGGCGACGACATCTGGCGGCTCGTGACCCGAGTATGATCCGGTTCGCAGATGGATGTGATGACGCCGGACCTGGTCGCGGAAGCTGAGAGCGCTCGTACGAGTGATCATAGGAGTACTCGTACGGCTCGCGTCGAGGTTCTAACCCGGGCGGAACCGCGGCGTTCGTGGACGGCCGAGCAAAAGCGCCAGATCGTCGCCGAGAGCCTCGGTTCGGATCTGACCGCAACCGAGGTCGCCCGCAAATACCGTATCAGCTCGGGTCAGCTCTACACGTGGAGGCAGCAATTGGTGAGCCTGCCGGGCTCCGTCGTCACCCGCGCGCCGATGCATTTTGCTGCGGTTGAACTGGCGACGGCGGCATCTCCGCCGTTGCCGTCCCCGATGTCGCCAGAGCCGCCGACCCCGGTTGCTCCTCCGTCTGCGGCCCATGCTGATGGCTTGATCGAGATCGTGCTGCCCTGCGGAGTTTCGGTGCGCGTCGACGCTCATGTCGATAGCCGCGCGCTGCGCCGGGTGCTCGGCGCGCTCGAGGGCCGATGATCGCGCTGGCGTCGGGACTGCGGGTCTATTTGGCCTGCGGGAGTACCGATATGCGTAACTATGCAGAGCGTCTGGTTATGCGGAGCACGCGGCTCGGAGCTAGTATTACGGCGGTGTTCCGGCCATATCGCTCCGCATAACTACGGTCCTCCTCGGTGCATATCGCATCAAGGAGGACTGTCATGCCGAGTTCTACGACGACCCCTGCGGCCCAGACCTGGTGTCTTGATCCCGGACCACTGCGGCCTTTGGTGGCTCAGTTTACCAATCATTTGGCCAGCTTGGGCCATACGACGCTAACCGTGGGCGGCTACGGCGATGCAGCGCGCCATTTTACGGTCTGGCTCCGGCAGTCGAGCATTGCCATCGCTCGGGTCGACGACAACACCTGCGCAGAGTTCGCGGCTCACCGATGCCGCTGTCCCGGCATCCGGCGATGCGATCGCGTCTCGGCGAAGTACGCTCGTCGTGCCCGTCGCTTCGTCTGTTTTTTGGCGGAGTGCGGCGTTGTCGACAAACTGGCATTGCCCGGGCCGGCGCCTGTCGAACCACGTGTGGCGTTGTTCCAGGACTGGCTGCGCCAGCATCGCGGGATATCAGAGTCCACAATCAGCCGGTATGGCCGCATGGTGGTGAGGCTGCAGATCGCGCTCGGCGCCGATCCCGCGCATTACACGGCCGCCTCGATCCGCCGGGCCATCTTGGATGAGCTTAGAGGCACGTCGGCGGCCCACGTCAAAACCATGACGACCGCCCTGCGCGGCTATCTTCGCTTTCTGGGCGCCTCGGGCGCGTGCGATCTCGAGTTGATGCGAGCTGTGCCAACCATCCCGCAATGGCGACTCTCCGCCATGCCGCGATACCTGCCCGCTGAGGATGTGGACCGGGTGATCGCATCCTGCGATGCCGGCAAGGCACGTGGAATTCGTGACAGGGCGATCCTGCTCCTGCTGTCCCGTCTTGGGCTTCGTGCCGGCGACGTGCTCGACTTGCGCCTGAGTGACATCTGCTGGACGGACGGCACCTTACGGGTCCGTGGCAAGGGTCGTCGCGAGGTCTGCCTCCCGCTGCCTCAGGATGCCGGCGACGCACTGTTAAAGTACATTTGCCAAGCTCGGCCGATGACGACAGCGACACTGTGTTCTTGCGCTCATCTGCGCCCTACCGAGCCTTTGCGGGATCCTCGGCCATTTCATCCCTGGTCAGACTGGCGCTGGCCCGGGCCGAGATCTCGAACCCGCCATCGCACGGTGCCAACCTGCTTCGCCATTCTGCGGCGACCTCCATGCTGCGCGCCGGGGCCACGCTGGACACCATCGGCACCGTCCTGCGGCATCGCTCAACGACCACCACGGCCCACTACGCCAAGGTCGACATTCCTATGCTGCTTCAAATCGCCCAGCCCTGGCCGGGAGAGGCATCATGCTGAGCCGTGACCTGGAGCGCCATACCGACCTGCATCGGACCCTTGGCTTCAAGTTCCGCACGCAACACGCCCTGCTTCGGCTGTTCGTGGCGTATGCGGAGAGCTTCGGGGACGAGTTCGTGGACAGCGCCCGCGTCATTGACTGGGCAGCGCAGGCTTCCTCGGCCGCCCAGCGCCGCAACCGCCTACTCACCGTACGGCGGTTCGCCCTGGCGCTCCGAGCCGAGAATGCGCGACACGTGGCGCCACCAACTGATGTCTTCGGTTGTTCAGGCCCTCGGCGGCGCAAGCCTCACATTTACGCACCCGAGGAGGTCGCCCAGCTGCTGGCCGCGGCTGCCCGGCTCGGTCCGGCGACCTCGCTCAGCGCATCGACCTACGAGACGCTGTTTGGCCTACTCGCCGCGACGGGCATGCGGATCTCGGAGGCGTTGGCCTTGCAAGTCGCCGACGTCACAGCCGATGGGCTCCTGATCAGGGCCACGAAGTTCCAGAAGAGCCGACTACTGCCTCTGCACGGCACGGTGCGCGCCGCGCTCTGTCGATATTTGCAGTTCCGGGCGCGGACAGCGTCCGGGAGCGACAACCTGTTCATCTCGGTCAAGCACGGACCACTCCCTTACGACACCGCGGCCGCCACCTTCAGGCGGCTTGCTCGCTCCGTCGGTCTCAGGGGCGGAGCCGGGGAGCCAGGACCCCGTATCCACGATCTCCGGCACACGTTTGCGGTCCGGTCACTCGAAGGATGCGCCTCCGACCGGCACGCGATCACCCGGCACCTTCTCGCGCTCTCCACCTACCTCGGCCATGCCAGAGTTGCCGACACCTACTGGTATCTCGAGGCGACACCCGTGCTGCTGCGCGAGGTGGCCGATGCCGGTGAAATCCTTCTGCGGGGAGTACCTGCATGACCATGCTCGCTGCCCCGCTCAGCACCTTCCTTCGCGAGCATTTGCCGCGCGAGCGCCAGGCGAGCCCGCATACCTGCGAGGCCTACGCCTATGCCTTCCAGCTCCTGGTCCGCTTCGCCGCAAGCCGGCTCAAAATCCGGCCTTCACAGCTTGCGGTCGAGCAACTCGATGTATCGCTCATCCTCGCCTTTCTTGGGCACGTAGAAGCCGAGCGGGGGTGTTCGGCCCGTACTCGCAATGCGAGGCTCGCGGCCATCCACTCGTTCTTCCGCTTTCTCGAATACCGGGTCCCGTCCTGCCTCGAGCAAGCCCGACAGATCGGCGCTATCCCGACGAAAAAGACCGACCAGGCTCTCGTCCGCCACCTCGACCGCGACGAGGTCCGCGCTCTGCTCGACGCACCCGACGCAAGGTCCGTGGCGGGTCTACGCGACCGCGCGATGCTGCATCTGGCATTCGCCGCGGGCTTGCGCGTCTCGGAGCTGATCGGCCTCAGGCTGGATCAGTTCGAGCGCGGACAGGCGCCCTGCATCCATGTCATGGGAAAGGGGCGCCGCGAGCGCGTCCTGCCCTTGTGGAAAGAGACCGCCGCCGCAATTACAGCCTGGCTCAGGGCGCGTGAGCCGAGCGGTGACCACGAGCTGTTCCTGAACGCGGCCGGGCGGACTATGACGCGGTCCGGATTCGAGTACATCCTGTCCAAGCACGTCGCGGTCGCTGCCGAGCGCCAGCCATCAATTGCGGACAAGCGGGTGACGCCACATGTCCTGCGGCACAGTTGTGCGATGCACACACTGCAAGCGACAGGCGACGTTCGCAAGGTTGCGCTGTGGCTCGGGCACGCCAGCCTGCAAAGCACTGAAATTTATCTCCGGGCAGATCCGACCGAGAAGCTGGAAGCCCTCGCCAGCATGGCGCCGCTCGGCTTGAAGCGAGGTAGGTTCCAGGCGCCCGACACACTCATGGCGATGCTGAAGGCCGCCCGCCGAAGCTGAGATTATGCGGAGCGATATGGCCGGAACACCGCCGTAATACTGGCTCCGAGCCGCGCGCTCCGCATAACCAGACGCTCTGCATAGTTACGCCTATGTGGAGCTCCACATAGGCGTAAGGGCATGACGGGGCTGGCAATGCTGGTGCAGCAGGGCCTGTCCGCCGACCCGTTTGATGGGGCCGTGTTCGCGTTCAGAGGCCGCCGCGCTGGGCTCATCAAGCTGATCTGGCACGACGGGATCGGCCTGTGCATGCTGACCAAACGGCTGGAGCAGGGCCAGTTCGTCTGGCCGTCTGCCACGTCGAGCGGCCGGATCGCGCTATCGGCGCCGCAGTTGGCGGCCCTGCTCGACGGCTGCGAGTGGCGCGCGCCGGTGCCGGTGCGGCGGCCTGAACTGGCGGGCTAAAAAGTCGCCGATTCGCCTGAGATTCTGGCTGAAAATGCTGGCCGCGACGCGGCGGCGTCGGTCATCATTTCGATGTGCAGATCGATCTCTCCGCCCTGCCTGACGATGCCGCCACGCTGCAGCTGATGCTGCGGGCGGTCGTGCTCCAGCAGGGCCAGCTCGCCGCCGAGAACGACAAACTACGGCTGCTGATCCAGCGTCTGACGCGGCACCAGTTCGGCCGCCGATCGGAGCAACTGACGCCCGATCAGCTGCAGCTTGCGCTGGAGGAGCTGGAGCAGACCATCGCCGCCAACCAGGCCG
>CAZZYH010000210.1:0-4848 GCA_964658225.1 Vulcanimicrobiota bacterium
TGTGCTGCTCAGAAGCCCGCGCGCTCTCTCGCTGCGCTCGCATTGCGCGCCTGGACCGCGCAACCTGGACCGCGCAACAATGGTCCAGCCACAGCACAGCCACCGCTCTGCGAGCCCTTGTGCGTGCGCCACCTGCCTTCGCCGACGAGCTCCGTGCCCACTGCGCGCGGGCGGCGAGTTCCTTACTGCGTGCGCGCCTGCCTTCGCGCCCGGCGCGGCGAACGCGCCCGGCCGGCAAAGAGGACGCTCCGCGGGCCCGCATTTGCTCGGCATGGTCGCTTCCGCCGCGCAGCGACGTCGGTGAGACGCCAACCTTGGCGCCGCGCAGGTGGTAGCATCCAAGCCAGCCCATGTCCGATCTGTTGCCATCGCATCCCTGGCTGGGTACGGCGGAGTACCGGGTGTGCGTGGCCATCGCCGGCGCCTCCCCCTTCGAGATGATCGCCCGCGCCGCCGCCGCTCTCAGCGAGCACGCCTTTCTCGAGCTGCGACTCGATTCCCTCCCCGCGCCGCGGCTGGCCTTGCCGGCCCTGTCCAACCTGCTGCTGCAGCATCCGCAGGCCCGGCTCATCGCCACCTGCCGGCGACGCGAGGCGGGCGGCGACTTTGACGGCACCCTCGACGAGGAGCTTTCCCTGCTCCAGGCGGCGGCCCGGGCCGGCTGCTCGATCGTGGACCTGGCGCTCGAGTCGGCCGAGGCGATGCGCCTCGAACAACACCGGCTGCTGCGAGACTCGCTCCGCGAAGCCGGCGCAGCGCTGCTGATCAGCTACCACGATTATCACGAGACCCGCGACCTCGCGCTCACCCTGGCCCGGCTCGTGCGGCACCGGCCGGACCTGGTCAAGCTGGTCTCGACCGCCAAGCGCCTGGCAGATAACCTGCCCGTTCTGCAGCTGCTTGCGCAACCACACGCCTGCCCCCTGGTCGCGCTGGCCATGGGGGAGCCCGGCCTCCCCAGCCGCGTACTCGGCCCCCGCGCCGGCGCCCTCTTCACCTTCGGCGCGAGCGGCCGGGGCGCAGAGACCGCGCCCGGCCAGCTGACCGCAGGCGCACTGCGCGAGCTCTACCGGATCGGAACGATCGGCCCGGCGACCCGCATCTACGGGGTTGCCGGCCAGCCCATCGCGCACTCGCTGTCGCCCCTGCTGCACAACACCGCCTTCCGGCTTCGCGGGGTAGACGCGGTCTTGCTACCCCTGGCCGCGGACTCGGTCGAAGACCTGTTGCGGCTGACCCGCGAGCTGCCCATCGAGGGGCTCAGCATCACCATGCCCCTCAAGCAGGCCATTCTGCCCTGGCTCGACCGGGTCGACCCGGTGGCGCAGAAGGTCGGCGCCTGCAACACGGTCGCGCGCACCGCGGACGGCGCCCTGCATGGCTACAACACGGACGTGGCCGGGGTCATCGTGCCCCTCGAACGGCGGCTGGGCTCGCTCAAGGGGACCCGGGTGCTGGTCCAGGGGGCCGGAGCCGCGGTCTTCGGCCTCCGCGACCAGGGTGCCGAGGTCTGGATCCGGAACCGCACCCCTGCCACCGCCGCCGCGCTCGCGGCCGAAGCCGGCGCGCAGGTGGCGGAGGATTCCATGCTGGTTCCCGGCAGCTTTGACGTGCTGATCAACGCAACCCCGTCCGGCATGCATCGCTCCGAGGGCAGCCCGGAGCCGGAGCAGCCCGATCGCCCGCTGTCGGCAAGGCTGGTCTTCGACATGGTCTACCGCCCGCTCGAAACCCGGCTCCTGCAGAGGGCGCGCGCGGAGGGGCTGGCGGTCATTGCCGGCGTCGAGATGTTCCTCCACCAGGGTGCCCGCCAGTTTGCGCTCTGGACCGGGCAGACGGCGCCAGAGGCGGAGATGCTCGAGGTCGTTCTGGAAGCCCTCGGCTCCGCGCCTCCCTCGTCCTGAGAAAGCCTCGGGTTCACGAGCGATGCTTCAAAAAGGCGCATCCTGTATAAAAGCGAAGCGGAGAGACCTATGGCCAAGCATGAAGCAGTGGATCGGCTGATGGCGTTAGCCACCGAAAAGCGGGCAGACCGTCTGCCTGCGGGGACCTCGCTTGCAGCCTCTGAGCCGGCAACGGCGGGGGGAGGGCGCGCGGGCCGGGAGGCGGCGCCATCGGTTGAGAGCGTCACGGTCTCCGGCAACGCGCCTGGCGTGTCCGTGCTCGCCCCCTCCGCCGAGCCTCCCCACGCCTCGAGAGCCGACCGGGGACGCCAGCTGCTGCAGTCGATCCGCCCGCTGCTGCCCGCCGTAGCCGGGGCCATGCGCCTGGTCGACCATGGGGCCGTGCAGGCGCTCGCCCGGCTCCTGCCGCTGCTCGGCGGCGGCCCGGCCGGGACGCAAAAACCGGCACTCTCGCCCGAGCAGGAGCCGGTGCTGCAGGAGCTGCAGGCGGCGCAACGCGGCACGCGCCAGGAGCTGGACGCACTTGGCCTGCGGGTCACGACCGCCGAGGAACAGCTGGCCCGGACCCGCACGCTGCTCGAGCGCATGGCCGCGGGCCAGTCTGCCCGCGAGACCGAGCTGCGGGCGTTGACCGACCGGGTCCGCCTGTTGTCGGCCGCTCTGATCATCCTGCTCATGCTGATCGTGGCCGCGATGATCCTGGCGGTGGTGCTGCTGCACCGGTAAGCCGGGCCCGGCTGCACGTCTCCGCGCGCCTCGCGCGCATGCCTGGGCTGCCCGCCGCACGCGCTGGGGGCCGGGTGGGCCGGGGGATTGGGCCGGTAGCGCGCTTTGCGCAAGACGCAATCGGGATGCTTTTGCGGGGTGGCTCAGTTACTTTCGGACGCGGGCTGGAATCCTAGTAAGCGCTTACTTTGAGGGTCTGCGGGCCAGTGCGGCCGCAACGGGGGTCCGTCCCATCGTTTGGTTACCTTGGTGTGCGCGAATGGCATTTCACGTGACTACAATTTTTCCTTTGCCAAGCGGGTATTACCGGGCATACGATCGCTGCCAAGTTGATCTCCTGTTTTCGCACGTCCCCAAACAGATCAATCCGGCCACTTGATGCACCTCAGGAACCATCCGACTAACGAAAGCCAGCCCGCGGAGTGACTCTCATGGCATGGTATGCGTACTGCGTTACAGAGAAACAAGCCTTCCCCGCACTGCAGAGACACCGCAAACCGATCCCGCTCGAGTCCGTCTCAGGGATTCAGGGCAACCAGGTCTTCCTCTACCCCGCCAGCGAACTAGCCGTCCTCGTCACCGAACACCTCCACTCCGACATCGCACCCCATCAAGCCGCGGTCGATCATGCGCGCGTGATCGCCGACTGTTTCAAGCTGTCCACCGTCCTGCCCTTCCGGTTCGGCACCATCTTTGCCAACGACGAGACCTTGCGGCGGTCCATCCGGTCCAACCAGCGCAACTTCCAGTCCAACCTCGCCCAGTTGCATGGCAAGACCGAGATGCATATCAAAGTGACGCTCGACGACTGTTGTCGTGAGCAGTTGCGCCATGCATTCCCTGTGGATAACACCGCCGGGCGTGCCTACCTAAGCAACCTCAAGGAGACGGCCTCGCGGCAGCGCGAACGCCAGACCCTGGCGCGGACGCTTTCGATGCAGATGAACCGCATGTTCGCGCCGCTTGAAGAGGAAGTCTCCTGCCGCCGCCTGGATTCAGGCAAGATGCAGCTCGACGTGGCGCACCTGATTGATTCCCGCCTGGTCGAGCGCTACCAGAACAAGTTTGCCGCCGCCCGCCAGGTGATGCGCGACTGCCAGCTGCAGCTCTCCGGCCCCTGGCCGCCGTATCACTTTGTCCACAACCTGGTTCGTCCCGCAAGCAGCGCGCCGCCCCTGGCCGGCACCGCGACGGCGCGCCCGGCGATCTCCGCCTGAGCAGCCGCTCGCGGGTCGCACTCACCGCAGCCGGGTTGCTCACCCGGCAGTGCTTCTCCCCCGGTTCCGCCACGCCCGCCTGGCCGTCCCCCGCCTCGCTACCCTGCAGGGCCTGCGCCGTCCAGCCGTCCCCAAAGCTCCCGGCCGGGCACCGCGTCCGGCCCGTGCATGCCGGGCAGCACCGGCTACTTGCGTTCGAGGATCATCTCGTTCTCGCCCTTGCGCCGGGCCGCTGTCGAGGTTTCGATCTTGCGCCAGAAGGCCCAGAAGTAGTCGATCGCCGAGATGATCGAGACCAGCGTCATGAAGTAGATCGAAGCCACCGCGATCGAATCGATGGGGAAGATGAACCAGCCCAACTGCCAGGCGAGCCAGCGGTGATCGAGCACCGCCGCGACCACGGAGACAATCTGCGTGATGGTCTTGAGCTTGCCGAGCTCGGAGGCCGAGATGGCGAAACCCTCCGTGCTGGCGATCGAGCGCAGACCGCTGACTAGAAACTCGCGCCCGATCACCACCGTCGCAATCCAGGGCTTGACAATGTGCGGGTTGTACTGGACCAGCGCGATGTAGGCGGCGCTGATCAGCAGCTTATCGGCGAGCGGATCGAGCAGGACGCCGAGCGTGGTGATCTGGCCACGCGCGCGGGCCAGGTAACCGTCCACACCGTCGGTCACCGCGGCCAGGATGAACAGCAGGGATACGGCGAGTTCCTGTCCGCCGGCGAGGGTGCGTAGGGGGAAGTAGGGCGAGAACAACCAGATGAGCAGGGGCACGCAGAAGATGCGGCTCATCGTGATGGAGTTCGGGAGGTTCACGCTCGGCTCGGGGAGAGACTTGGCAGCTTCTAGTCATTATGCACCCAGGGGTGCCGGCTTGCTGTGCGTGAGCAGGGCCGAGACTTACCTTTGGGATGGCTCCCGGTCGCAGGGGCTCGGCCGGCGCTCCGGATGACCCGGCGGAGAGTGCGAAGCGGGTGCTTTGCCGAGCCCGGGTCGAGC
>CAZZYH010000211.1:0-4823 GCA_964658225.1 Vulcanimicrobiota bacterium
GTCCGTGCTGCGCCGGGTTGGTTCGTGCCGGGCGGGGCTGGTTTTTGGCCGCGCACCCGGCCGCCGCCAACCCCGCCCCAGCGCAGCGGTCCGGCGCGCATCGGCCGGGGGGGGGGCGGCGGCGCCCGGTCCGTGCGCGTTTTCTAGGCGGAGCTGGCCAGGCCGAGCAACTCGGCGATCGGATGCCAGGGCTTGTCCTGGGACTCGGCCACGGGCTCGCAGGTCAGCATCCCGGCGTGGGTGTTGACGCCCTCGGCGAGCCCCGGGTCGGCGAGCAGCGCGCCCCGCGGACCGAGCTGGGCAAGCCGCAGCAGGTAGGGGAAGGTCGCGTTGGTCAGCGCAAGCGTGGAGGTGTTGGGCACCGCTGCAGGCATGTTGGTCACGCAGTAGTGCACCACGCCGTCGACCAGGAACGAGGGATCGCTGTGCGTGGTCGGCTTGGCGGTCTCGATGCAGCCGCCCTGGTCGATGGCGACGTCGACGATGACCGCGCCCTTCTTCATCTGCGCGACCATGGCGCGGGTGACCAGCTTGGGCGCCGCTGCGCCCGGGATCAGGACGCCGCCGATGACCAGGTCGGCCGCCTTGCAGGCTTCGGTCAGGTTGTGCAGGTTCGAGGCGAGCGTGTAGACGCGGCCGGAGAAGACGTCATCGAGCTCGCGCAGCCGGTGCAGGTTGCGATCGACGATGGTCACCTTCGCGCCCATGCCGAGCGCGATCTTGGCGGCGTTGGTGCCGACGATGCCGCCGCCGAGGATGCAGACCTCGGCCGGCGGCACGCCCGGAACGCCGCCGAGCAGCAGGCCGCGGCCGCCCTTGGACTTCTCGAGGTAGGACGCGCCTACCTGCACCGACATGCGCCCCGCCACTTCAGACATGGGGGTGAGCAGCGGCAGGGTGCCGGCCGCGTCGCGAATCGTCTCGTAGGCGATGCCGGTTACCTTGCGCGCCAGCAGGGCTTCGGTCAAAGCGGGCAGGGGCGCCAGGTGCAGGTAGGTGAACAGGGTCAGCCCGGGGCGAAAGAAGACGTATTCCCTCTCCACCGGCTCCTTGACCTTGACGACCAGCTCGGCATGGTTCCACACGTCGGCGGCGGCGCCCACGATCTCTCCGCCGACATCCTGGTACTCCTGGTCGGTAAACGCGGAGAGCTCGCCGGCGCGCTGTTCGACCAGTACGGTGTGGCCGCCCGCCTTCAGCTCCTTGACGCCTGCGGGCGTGACGCCGACACGAGTTTCGTGGTCCTTGACTTCCCTGGGTACACCGATAATCATGCGGGTCGCGTCCTCGTTGAAGGTCCGCCTCCATGGTACCGGATCAAGGCGCCGGATTACGCCGTGGCAACGACCCCAGGCACGGGTGCCGGCCGGCGCTCAGCTCCGTGGGTGGAGAGTGCGCCTCGCGCCCCGCGCCATGGCGGCGTGAAGCGCGTCTGGACGCACCGCGGCGCCCCTGCCGCGGGTTCGGGCCGGTTTTCCTCTCATTCCTAGAAGTTCACCCGGGTCGAGAGCGTCACGGACTGGGTCAGGATGCGGACATGAGAGTTGTCGTACTCCCCGGCCAGCAACGCGCTCGTGCCCACGCTCTGGCTCGCCGGTAAGCGGACCTGGTAGGCAGCGTCATAACTCCACCTGCCTCGCGCCCAGCCCCCGCCCGCAGCGAGCGAGTTGCGCAGGATGGCTGCCGTCATCGGGGTCAGCGTGGCGCTCGGCACCGGGTTCGACATGTAGGTGTAGCCGGCTCGCAGCGTCCATCGTTCGGTCACCGGCAGCTCCAGGCCGCCATGGAGCGCCACCTGGTCCTTCCAGTCGAGCGCAATATCATCCCGGAAGGCGTCGGACCCGACCACGCTGTTGATGGTCGCATTGGTGCCCTGCTTCAGCTTGACGGGCAGACGCCGGAAGGCCTGGCCCCAGTCCACCCAGTTAGCCTCAAAGGAGACGCGCAGCCTTTGGCTCGGCTGCCAGCCCAGCCCGGCGGCGACCGATTGGGGCAGGTGGTTGTCGACCTCGGCCAGATAGTGAAAGGTCGGATCGGCAGGGATCGCGAGGGCGGCGAACAGCGCAGACGCGCTTCCGTTTGCGTCGCCGTGGGACTGGATCAGGGTCGCGCTCTTCCACGCCGCGCCGAGATGCAGCCGATCGGAGGGCATCCACTGCAGGCCGGCGCTGCCGTTCCAGCCGAACCCGCGGGTATCGAGATCGAGCAGCACCTTGAGGCCCTGGAGCTGGGCCTGCTCCTGAAAGATGTAGGGCGCGTTCAACGTATTGGTATTGAAGACCAGTCCGATGCTCGTTCCGGCCGACCATTTCGAGCCCAGAGCGGCTGCGATGCCGATTGCGGATCGAAAGGCGACAATCTTCGATTTGTTCGTCTGCAAGCCGTAGGAGACCCCGGCCGTGCCGGGCGGATCGACGTAGTGCCAGTCCACGCGCGTTACCGACTCCGGGGTGGCGGCCAGAGCGAAGCTCCAGCGGCTCTCGCCGAGCGGCGCGGCGAAGCTTCCGTAGGGCAAGGCTCCCGAGGCCCCATGCAGGCTGCCCTGGCTGTCGACCGTGTTGCGAAAGGATCCCGAGCCGAGGCTCGCAATCCCATTCAGTTCGAGCACCGGCTTGCGGATGGCGGACAGGCTCGCGGGATTATCCTCCATCGCTTCGACCGCGCTGCCCTGCTCGGCAACCATCGTGCCGCCGCGCGCGGTCGCGGCCGCGCTGAGGCCGTCGCCGAGTGCTCCGGTCACCTGCGCAAAGGCGCGGCCAGACGAGGTGCAAAGAAGTGCATAGACGAGCAGACCTAGACCCAGCGCGGCTTCGAGCCGGCGGGCACCTATCCCGGTAGCGAACATACAGACTTCTCCCCGTGGGCTTATCGTCACACCGGGGCCGCGGTTCAAGGGTCGAATCGTGCGATGGTGGGTACCGAAGTGTGGGCAAACCTGTCCCATGCCGGGTCAGGGCCCACAACGGCGGACGGGCTACTCGCCCGTGTCGATCTGCGCCCGCTGCAGCTTGTCCGAGTAATCGACATAGACCGATTTCCACTGGGTGTAGAAGTCGAGCGCGCCCGTGCCGCCCTCGCGGTGGCCGTTGCCGGTCTGCTTGACGCCGCCAAAGGGCAGGTGCACCTCGGCGCCGATGGTGGGGGCATTGACGTAGGTGATGCCCGCCTCGAGATCGCGGATGGCGCGGAAGGCGCGGTTCACATCGCGGGTGTAGATGGCGGTCGAGAGGCCGTAGTCGATCGAGTTGGCGATGGCGATGGCCTCGTCGAAGTCGGCGAAGGCAAGCACGCTCACTACCGGCCCGAAGACCTCTTCGCGGGCGATGCGCATCTGCGGCTTGACCTCGGCAAAGACGGTGGGCGCGAAGAAGTGGCCGCGGTCGTAGGAGCCGTCCTCGAGGCGGCCGCCGCCGCAGAGCAGGTGCGCGCCCTCGTGCCGGGCGATCTCGGAGTAGTGGGCGGAGCGGTCGACCTGGGATTGGTTGATCTGGGGGCCCATGTCGATCGATTCGTCGAGCCCGTTGCCGACCTGCAGCCGGGTGGCGCGGGCGACGAGCTTGTCGGTGAACTCGGCTGCGCGTTGGGTGTGGACAAGGATACGGCTGGTGGCGGTGCAGCGTTGGCCTGTCGTGCCGAAGGCGCCCCAGAGGGCGCCGTCGAGGGCGAGGTCGAGGTTGGCGTCGTCCATGACGATCATGGCGTTCTTGCCGCCCATCTCGAGCGAGCAGGGTTTGAAGAGGCCGGCCGCGGTCTGGCCGATGATGCGGCCCACCGCAGAGGAGCCGGTAAAGGAGATGGCGCGCACGCCGGGGTGCTCGACCAGCGGGGCGCCCGCCTCGGGGCCGAAGCCGGTGACGATGTTGACGACGCCCGGCGGGAGGCCGGCGTCGAGCAGCGCCTGGACGATGTGGATGGTCGAGAGCGGGGTGTCTTCGGCCGGCTTGAGGACGCAGGTGTTGCCGCAGACCAGCGCGGGGAAGAGCTTCCAGGAAGGGATGGCCATGGGGAAGTTCCACGGGGCGATCATGCCGATGACGCCGACCGGCTGGCGGAGGCTCATGGCGAACTTGTTCTGGAGCTCGGAGGGGGTGGTCTGGCCGAAGAGCCTGCGGCCTTCGCCGGCCATGTAGAAGGCGGTGTCGATGGCTTCCTGGACGTCGCCGCGCGTTTCCTTGAGGACCTTGCCCATCTCGCGGGTCATGGCCCGGGCGTATTGCTCCTTGCGCTGGGCGAGAATCTCGCCGGTGCGGTAGAGGATCTCGGCGCGTCTGGGCGCGGGGGTGAGGCGCCAGGTTTTGTAGGCCTCGGCTGCGGCGTCGACGGCCGAGGCGATGTCTTCGGCGCCGGACTCCTGGAACTCGCCGATCAGGTCGTCGGTATCGGCCGGGTTGGTGTTGAGGAAGGTTTTGCCGGTGCGCGCCGGGACCCAGGCTCCGCCGATCAGGTTATGGAAGACGTGCGTGGACATGGTGACTGGGTGCTCCCTTGGGGGTTGCCGCGCCGGGTGCGTCGTGGGCGGATCCTCGACAAGGATAGCTGGTCGCGATCGCTCTGCCGTCAACCTGCTCGCGGGAGCAAGCGTTGCGAACTCCGGGTCGCCCTCCCCGGGGGCAAGACAGGGAAGAGCAGCAGCGTCGTTGCCGGGCGCGGGCCCGAGGGCCGCAGACGATGAGGGCAGGGCTCGCAACGCAGGGCGGCAACGCGCGCGTGTTCAAGCTGCAGTTCGACGCTAGGAGCATCATCTGCTGCAGCCAGGACCCTCGCATCGTGGGCTGGGATTTTGCGAATGGCGACGAGGCTATTGCAGAGGCTAGCCAGTTCTT
>CAZZYH010000212.1:0-4796 GCA_964658225.1 Vulcanimicrobiota bacterium
CGGGGCGCGCGGAGACGAGCCGGGGCGCGCGGAGCGTTGGGGTTTCCCCCCGGGGCAACAGCTTGTTGGCGGACGGGCTGCGCGGCGACCTGCGACGGGCTGCGCGAGGCCCCGCACACGCTTTACGACAACCCGCGCCCGGCGCAACTGTGAGCGCTTCGATCGGCGACGAACATCGCGCCGCGTGGCCACCGGCGCCCGGCGCCCGGATCGTTCGCCGCGCTCAGCCCGGCGGCCTGGCCGAACCCTGGCGCGCGGCGGCCCGCAGCCAGTCATCCAGAAACCCGATCAACTGGGCGGGCGGCCGGATCCAGTAGCGGGCAAGCGTCGGCCGCGGTTCGTCGCGCACCAGCAGCGAGAGCCCGCGTGTGCCGAGCGCGCCGAAGGCGTCCTCGTCGGTCGTGTCATCGCCGAGATAGGCAGCCACCGCCTCCTCTGCCGCGCCGGCGGCCCCCAGCAGGGCCCGGACCGCGTGCGCCTTGGTTTGATCGTTAGCGCGCAACTCGATTCCGGACTCGAAGGGCAGCACCGATAGGCCATCCTCGCCGTCGTTGCCCCGGGTGTGCTCGAGAAACACAGCGCGCGCCGCCTGGGCCAGGCTGGCCTGGTCCGCCGGCGACAGGTTGCGCCAGTGCACGGCCAGGCTGGCAGCCTTGGGCTCGAGCGCCTCGCGATATCCCAGGCGCGCGAGCTCCGCGGCCGCGGCATCGAGTGCCTGCCGCACGGCAGCACTGGCCTCGGAAAGCCGGTAGGTTCCCTCGGCGCTGCGATGCTCGCGCCCGTGCGAGCCGTAGACGTCCAGCCGCGAGGCCAGGGGGAAGAGCGTGATCAGCTCGGCGACCGGCCGGCCGGAGACCAGGGCCAGCCTGGCGGTGGGCAGCGCAACCAGCCTTTCCAGGCGCTCGGCAACGCCGGCGAAGGGTACGGCGGTCATCTTGTCCGCCTTGAACGGAGCCAGGGTCCCGTCGTAGTCGCAGATCAGCAGCGAGCGGGGCGCCCGGGCCAGGCCTGCCCAGAGCTCGGTCTGCGCGTTCCAGGCATTGATCCATGCTCCCGGGAGAGCCAGGGGATGGGCGGGCGTGGCCGCGGGGGCGAGAGGGTCAGGGGGCCGGGTAGTCACACGTGTCTAGATGCCGAAGCGAGCAGCTCGGTCTCAGAGCGGAGCGTTTCGGGCCGAGGCTTACAATCCTTGGCATGCCCGATCCCTGGCCGTGGCCAACCGAGCTCGATGCCTTGGTCGCCGCGCCCGGTTACCACACACTGCTGTTTGAGAATGAGGCTGTCCGCGTGCTCGAGATCCGGGTCGTCCCCGGCGAAACCGCGCCGCTTCATACTCATCGCTGGCCGAGCACTCTCTATGTGCTCGGCTGGAGCGACTTTGTACGACGGGACGCCGCGGGCCTGGTCTTGATGGATAGTCGAGTCCACCGCCGGCTGCCGGAGAGATCGACAGCCTCGTCGCCCTCCATGCCGCCACACACCTTTGAGAATGTCGGCCACGCGGAGTTTCATGTCATCAGCGTCGAGTGGAAGGGGGTCGCCTGACCGGCCGCGGCGGGCAGGCGGCGTTTCCTGGCTCTCGGGCCCGGTGACCTTGGGCAGAGTGGCACTCCCGGACCGGCGGCCATGCTCATTCCATCGACCGCCGGGAGGGGGCATACTTGTGCTTGATGAAAGTGCTGCTGGTCCATAACCGCTATCAGGAGAAGGGCGGGGAGGATGCGGTGGTCGCCTCGGAGGCCAGCTTGCTCTCCGCCGCCGGCATCGCGGTCCAACTCCTCCAGGCCGACAACGACAGCATCGTCGGCATCCGGGGCAAGCTCGAAGCGTCCGCGGCGGTGTTCTACAGCCGCAAAAGCGTCGACCGGGTCCGGGCCGGCATCGCGGCCTTTCAGCCCGACGTGGTCCACGTGCACAACTGGTTCCCCAGTCTCTCCCCGGGGATCTTTGCAGCCTGTGCCGACAGCGGTCTCCCTGTCGTCCACACCCTGCACAACTATCGACTGCTGTGCATCAAGGCAACGCTCTATCGCAATGGCCGGCCCTGCGAGGACTGCGTCGGTACGCGGGCTCGCCTGCCCGGGGTGCTGCACGCCTGCTACCGCGAGAGCCGCGCAGGCAGCGCGGTGGCGACCGCGGCCATGTTGACCCACTGGCGGCTGGGCACCTGGCGCCGCAAGATCGCAAGGTTTATCGCGCTCTCCGAGTTTGCCAAGGCAAAGCTGATCGAGGGCGGACTGCCGGCGGACAAGGTCGTGGTCAAGCCGAATTGCCTGGATCGCGATCCCGGCCCGCAGAAGGGCCAGGGCGGCTACCTGGCCTACGCGGGCCGCCTGACCGAAGAGAAGGGCCTGCTGACGCTGATCCGCTGCTGGCATGCGGGTCCGGATCTGCCGCTGTTGCGCATTGCCGGCAGCGGTCCGCTGGAAGAGCAGGTGCGCGCGGCAGCCGCGTCGCACCCGAATGTGGAGTGGGCAGGCCCGCAAAGCAGCGGCGGGGTCGCGGCGATCCTCTCCGGGGCCACGGCGTTGCTCTGTCCGTCCCTGTGGTACGAAGGCATGCCGCGGGTGGTGATCGAGGCCCTGGCGGCAGGCACCCCGGTAATCGCCTCGCGTCTCGGCACGTACCCGGAGATGATTGACCACGGCCGATCGGGGATGCTCTTCCCGCCCAACGATGCGCAGGCGCTGCTCGCCTGCGTCCGGCAGTTTCTCGCGGCAACGGATGTGCAGGCGATGCGGGCAGCGGCGCGGGAGCAGTTTGCATCCTGCTACGGAGCGGAGCAGAACCTGAAGACCCTGCTCTCGATCTACGAAGACGCCATGCGCGTGACCGGCTTTCCGCCGGGGCGGGGAGCGCGCACTACAGGCGAATCTTGACCAGCTCCTCGCCCACGCCCAGCCCGGGGTGGTTGCTGCGCGTCTGCGGGGCTCGCCAGTGATCGATGTAGGAGATTTGGTGCACACAGCTGATGGTGCAGTGGGGCGCGCAGCCTTTTTCCGTCACAAACTCGCGCCGGAGGTCGGCCCTGGTGTACGCGGCGAGCGGCACGGCCGGGTAGCCGCGCTTCTGCGAGCAGTAGTGCACCAGGCCTTCCTCGCAGACGTAGAGATACCGCGAGCCGGCCCGGCAGCGCCAGTCATTCGGCTCCGCGTTCGCAATGGCTTCCTGAAACTTGTTGAAGCGGGAGTAGTTCTTCTTGTCCCAGTTGCGCATTTCAAAGTAGACGCGGCGTTCTTCGCCACCCAGCGGCTTGAGCTGCCCGTCGCCATCGTGGATGATGCCGATCGTTGACGTGAACCCGAGCTCCAGTGCGCGCCGGCCGACCGTGATGGCGTCCTGCGGGTTGGCGATGCCGCCACCGACGACGGAGTTGATGTTGACGTGGAACTCGGCATACTCGGCGAGCATCTCGAGCTTCTTGTCCAGCACCTTGAGCGACTTCTTCGAGGTCTCATCCGGCTGCACGTTGTCGATCGAGATCTGCATGTGGTCCAGGCCGGCGCGGTTGAGCCGCTCGATCCGGTCGGGCATCAACAGGTAGCCGTTGGTGATCATGCCCGCCATCTTGCCGTGGTGGCGGATGCGCGCGATCACCTGGTCCAGGTCCGGATGGGTCAGCGGCTCGCCGCCCGAAATGGTGATGATCGAGGTCCCCAGGCGCGCCAGATGGTCGATGCGGGCGAGCATCTCGGCAACCGGCACCGGCGGCGACACCTTGTCATACTCATTGCAGTAGGTGCAGGAGAGATTGCAGAAGCGCGCCGGAACGATCTGCGCCATGACCGGGTGGCCGGTCGAGAGCAGCGCGCGGCCGATCACGGCCAGCTCGCGCACCTTGCGGGTGACCGCCTTCGCCCGCTGGCGGAACGTCCGTTTCTTGGGGGTAGGCATCCTCACTATTTGAACACAGCCCTCGAGCCTCATGCAGCCCCGCGCGACGACTGCCCAAGGGGACGGCCCCGCATTAAAGCACCCCGCTCCACAGGTGCAGCTCCGCATCCTGGGGCCGCTCTTCGATCCGGCTTGGGGCATCGAGGATCATCGTCGGGCGGCGATCGAGATCGTAGCGCGGCCATGCCGGAAGCCCCCGCGCGGCCGGAGCCTGGCCGCGGATGAAAGTCGCCCAGGCGCCGTGGATCTGGGCGCTCAGCCTGGCCTCCGCCTCGGCGTTGCCCACCCCGGCGTGCGGCTTGTCCCAGACCATGCCCACATCGAGCGAGTGGTAGGCGTAACCTTCCAGCCGCCCGCTGCTCTCGGCGAAGTCGAGCCGGTACATCCACGCATCGCCGCCCGCTTTCAGGTGCGCATCGACCACGCGGATGGAGGGCACCCAGTACTCCTCGGCGGTGAGCGCGCGGATGCGTAGCTGCTCGTCGGAGAGCTGCGGGTAGAGGGTCTTGTAGCGGCGGAAGGCGGGGAGAAAGTCCGACAGCTTCAGGTTGCCGAGGTCTGCTACCGTGGCGTCGGCGGAAGGATGGGGGCCGACAAAGAGCGCGCTTTCCTCGCGATTGGTGCCGATGAGCAGGCGCTTGGCCCGGGTCGCACCGGAAGCGATCGTGTCGACCGGCAAGCGAGGCAGGAGCTCGCCGTCGATCTCGGCGCGGAGGGGAAAGTGCTGCGGCCACCCGGCGATGAAGGCGTGCTGGGTCTCGACGAGCGGGTCGGCGGGGCCGGTGCGCAGGTCCGCGATGTCGCCGCCGGCTGCGCGCCAGGCCTTGCCGAACCCATCTGCGACCAGCGCAGCGTTGGCGCGTGGCCAGACCCTCTCGGCGCCTCCGCTCTCAGAGATCATC
>CAZZYH010000213.1:0-4792 GCA_964658225.1 Vulcanimicrobiota bacterium
TAGATGCGCTCCTTGAACTGCTGGTTCAGGTCGCGCCGCATGACGCCTTCGATGACCAGCAGCAGGATCATCCCTCCGTCCAGGATCGGGAACGGCAGCAGGTTGAAGATGCCCAGGTTGAGCGAGATCATGGCCATGGTGCCGATAATGGGCTGCCAGCCGGGCATCGTCACCGCTTCGCCGGTGACGCGGGCGATGCCGATCGGCCCGCTCATCTGCTTGATATTCGAGTGGCGGGAGAAGAGCTTGCGCAGCACCTCGAGGATGTAGCCGGAGTTCTGCAGGTTATAGGCGATGGAGCGATGCGCGGCCTCGAGCACCGGCAGCTGCTCAACGGTGAAGGGCGGCTGCTTGGGGCTGAAGCCGAGCCGATATCCGGTACGCCCCGTGCCGTCGTCTCCTAACTGTGGGGTGATCGCGAACTGCAGTTCCCGGCCACCGCGACCGACCCTGACGTCCACCGGCTTGTCGCCGTTCTGCTGCAGGTAGGCCATCACCGAGGTGGTCGAGTGCAGGGGAACGCCATTGAGCGAGAGCAGTTGATCGCCCTTCTCGACCCCGGCCCTGGCCAGGGGGAAATCCGGCGTCACTTCGCGCACGGTGAGCGGCGACTCCTGGATACGGGGCTCAAGACCCAAGCCTTCGAAGTCCGGGCCGTCCGGCTTGGAGCCGGTCGAAAGGGGCAGCTCGGCGGTGGTTCGTTGCAGGGCACCGTGGACGAGCCGCTCGACCGTGACCGGGATCGTCTGGTTCGCATCGAGGCCGATGCGAATACCGATCTGCTGCCAGGTGGGGTTGGTGTCGCGCCCGAACTGGACGATATGGTCGCCGGCCGCCAGACCTGCGTGGGCGGCCGCCGAGGCCTGCGGGACAAAGTCGATCACCGCCGCGCCGCGCATGTACTGGTCCACCTCGTTATGCATCATGTAGAGCCCGGTCATGAGCAGGAAGGCGAGCAGGAAGTTCGACGTCGGCCCGGACAGACCGATCAGGATGCGCTGCCAGCGGGGGTGGGCGCCGAACTCGCCCGGATCGCCGGTCGCCTGCTCGGTCGGATTCTCGCCTGCCATCTTGACGTAACCGCCCAGCGGCAGCAGGCTCAGGCGGTAGTCCGTCTCCCCGCTCCTGAAGCCGAGAATGCGCTTGCCGAAGCCGATCGAGAAGACCTCAACCCGCACGCCGCAAGCCTTGGCGGTGAGGAAGTGGCCGGCCTCGTGGACGAGCACCATGATGCCGAGCACAACCAGCATCGAGACAGTAGCGACGATCGCAAAGGGCATAGAGGGTGTGGTGGACTCCAAAGACTCGATTCTGGAACTGGCGGCCGGACCGGAAGCTTGCCCGAACCATCGCCCCGACACAACGAAGAAGACTCAGCCGCCGAGCACCGCGCGCGCCCGTTCCCGGGCCTGCGCATCGATGGCTAGAACCTCGGCGATGCTCGCAGGACGCATCGCCGGCGTCTGCTCGAGCACCCTCTCTATTGTACCCGCGATGCCCGGGAAGGCGATCCTGCGGGCCAGAAAGGCGTCCACTGCGATTTCATCCGCTGCATTGAGCGCGATCGGGTGCGCGCCCCCCTGCGCGGCCGCCTCGTAGGCCAGCCGCAGGCAGGGGAAGCGCGCCAGATCCGGCTGCTCGAAGTGCAGATCGGCGAGCGCGGCCAGGTCAAAGCGCAGGCTGGACGGAATCCGCTCGGGGTAGCTCATCGCATAGAGAATCGGCAGACGCATGTCGGTGGCGGAGATCTGCGCGAGGATCGAGCCGTCGACGAACTCGACCAGCGAGTGGACGGTCGATTGCGGGTGCACCGTCACCTTGACCCGCGAGGGGGGCAGATCGAACAGCCTGCAGGCTTCGATGATTTCCAGGCCCTTGTTGAGCATCGTGGCGGAATCGATGGTGATGCGCCGGCCCATGACCCAGGTGGGATGCTGGAGCGCCTGCTCGACGGTGATGTTCGGAAACTCGGCCCGCGGCAGGTTGCGGAAGGGACCGCCCGAGGCGGTGAGCCAGATCTGCTCGACCTCGCCCCGGGTGCCGGCGCGCATGCACTGGTGGATGGCGTTGTGTTCCGAGTCGATCGGCAACAGGGTGACGCCATGCGTGCGCGCGGCCGCGGTCAAGATCTCACCGGCGGCGACCATGGCTTCCTTGTTGGCCAGCCCGATCGTCTTGCCGGCCTGGATCGCTGCGTAAGTGGCCTCGAGTCCGGCGACCCCCACGATGGCCGAGACGACGAAGTCTGCCCGCGGCAGGGTAGCCACGCGGACCGTGCCCGCGGTGCCCCACACCACTTCCGTGTTCGCGACCCCTGCCTGGCGAAGGCGGGCGCGAAGGCTCGCCGCGCCGCTCTCGGCGGCCACGGAGACCACCTCCGGCCTCCAGCGCAGGCACTGCTCGCAGGCAGCCTCGAGGTTGCTGCCCGCCGCCAGCGCAGCGACGGCAAAGCGGTCGGGGTAGCTTTCAATGATGCTGAGGGTGCTCCGGCCGATCGAGCCGGTAGAGCCGAGGATAGCGATCTGTTTCAACGAGAGGCTCCCCCTCCATACTGAGCCAGGGATGCTGCAGCTCGCAAGACGGAGGCGCTCGCAGCCGCCGCGCTCCCCACGGCGACCCCGGCGGGCATGGGAGAGACGGGGATGCCGCGCGGGCACGGTACGGCAGCAGGGGGACGGGCGGCAGGGGGCCGCGATTGCCTGGGGCAGAGCGGGGTGGTGGGGCCGGGCGGCAGGGGACCGGCCGTCAGGGGCCGCGCGCCCTGTGGGAAGATCGCAGGCGGAACGAGCACGGAGGAGCGGGCCGGGCGCTCCCTGCTAGAACGCCTGCTGCGCCAGCAGCGCGTACCAGAGCACCGGCGCGGCCAGCAGCAGCGCGTCGATCCGGTCGAGCACGCCGCCGTGCCCGGGCAGCAGCACTCCGGAGTCCTTGACCCCGGCGCCGCGCTTGATCGCCGACTCCAGCAGATCGCCCAGCTGCGCCGCCACATTGACCAGCACCGCCAGCGCCACCCAGCGGCCTGCCGAGCCGGGAAAGGCCAGCCACTCCAGGCCGCGCCGGTCCAGCTCGCTCGCCAGCAGGATCAGGGCAGCCGTCACCACCAGGCTCCCAGCCAGCGAGGCCGCCGCCCCCTCCCAGGTCTTGTTCGGACTGAGCAACGGCGCGAGCCTCTTGCGCCCGAAGTGGCGCCCCACGTAGAGCGCTGCAATATCGCCCGCCCAGACGGTGAGAAACAGAAACGCCAGCAGCGAAGGTCCATTGCCTTCCGTGCTGATGGCCGGCACCGCGGTCATGGCCAGGCCGCAGTAGAGCAGCGCGAAGACCGAGCTGCCCGCATCGAGCAGCACCCGGCCCAGCCCGTCGGCCTGGTCGCGCACTACACAGACCGTGAGCAGCAGAAAGCTCAGCGCACTCAGCACCGGCGCTTCGTACTCCGGGCGCCCGTAGGAGCAGAGAAACAGCAGCGCGATCGAGACGACCACGGTCAGGCGCGGCGTGCGTGCCCCGGTTGCATCGGCCAGGCCGAGGAACTCCCACGCCGCCAGTCCCGCCACCAGCGCGCTCGCCAGGGTCAGCACCAGCAGCGATCCTTTCAGAACCACCACCAGCACGAGCGGGATCAGCACGGCCGCGGTCAACACTCTTCGCATTTCTTAAGAGGATACACATCCGCGCCGCCCGCGCATTGAAGCGTGAAGGCTGCCAATCGCGTCCAACCAGTGGATGCTGCTTGCGCCCCGCGCCGGTGAGCGTCCGTTGGCTCGAAACAGGAACAGCAGCCATATAAAGGAGCACGAGAGCCAGATGAGTCGCAAACCCTTCCCCACCCCCCCCGCCCGCCTGGTAGGGCCTGCTGCGGGGCGCCGGCTGACCGGCCTCGCCGCGCTCTGCCTGCTGGCCGCCCTGGCCCCTGCCCTGCGGGCGCAGGCAACGCCCGATGCGACCGTCGTCGTGACCGCGCTCGCCAAGAGCGGAGACGCGCCTTCCATCCCCCAGCAGCTGGTGCAGGTGAGCGTGGGCGGCAAGCAGGTGCAGCCGACGCTCTGGAAGCCCTACGGGCACGGTCCCGTCGAGCTCGTCATCCTGATCGACGGTTCGGCGCGCACCAGCCTCGGTCGAACCTTTGAAGACATCACCGGCTTTGTGAACAACCTGCCGCCCAACTTTGCCGTGGGCCTGGCCTACATGCAGAACGGCCACGCCGCCTTCAGCTCCCCGCTCTCGAACGATCACGCGATGGTAGCCAGGCAGCTGCACCTGCCGAACGGCTCGCCGGGCAGCAGTGCCAGCCCCTACTTCTGCCTGACCGACCTGGCCAAGAGCTGGCCCGCGCCCCGGAGCGGGGCTCGGCGCGAGGTGGTCATGATCACCGATGGTGTGGACGAGTACAACCTGCGCTACGACCCGGACGACATCTATGTGCGCTCGGCGATCGCGGACGCGCAGCGCGCCGGGCTGGTCGTCTATTCGATCTACTACCGCAACCAGGGCCGCCTGAGCGGCAGCTTTTACGAGACCAATGCCGGGCAGAACTACCTGACCCAGGTAGCCGACGAAACCGGCGGCAACCTCTACTACCAGGGGCTGGGGAACCCGGTCTCCTTCTCGCCGTTCTTCAACGACCTGAACCGGCGCATGGGCAACCAATACGAGCTCGACATCCCGGTCCAGGCGCAGAAGAAGGCCTCGCTCAGAGGATTGAAGCTCAAGAGCTCGGTCAGCAACGTCAAGCTGATCTATCCGCAGCACGTGGCGGTCGACGCGGAGCCGAAGTAGCGCAGGGCTGCCCCGG
>CAZZYH010000214.1:0-4786 GCA_964658225.1 Vulcanimicrobiota bacterium
CGCCAGACGAGACAAGGGTCGCCGGACGCGGATCGCCGGCTCGATGCACCGATGGCCGGGGACGGTGCATCAGAAAACGTCATGGCAGGTTGGCCGCTGGGGCAGGAAGAGCTGAGCGCGTCCGGATGCTGAGAGCCCATAGAAGGTCGTCCTTCGGGTGCAGCCTGGAAGCTGCCGCGACCCGGTGGGCGGCGTTTGCAATCCCGCAACCGGCCAGACTTTGAGGACCAGACTCTAAGGACCAGATTGTGAGGAAAGGAACCGCCTTGTCCGCAGCCGCCACACCCGAGCCGCGGCGCGCCTGCGCCTTCGAGCATCCGGCCCGCCTGGCCGAGTACCACAAGCACCACGCACAGCTGCGCGTCTTTCGCCACCTGCCCTCGAACTTTTTGCCCGACTCGCGTGACATCACCGTCTACCTGCCCGCCGGCTACGACGAGCAAGTCGAGCGGCGCTACCCCGTGCTCTACCTGCACGACGGGCAAAACCTGTTCGATCCGGAGAGCGCGTTTGTCACCGGGCAGCACTGGGGGATCGCGGAAACAGCAGACGCGGTCATCGATGCCGGCGAGGTCGCGCCGCTGATCATCGTAGGGATCCACAACACCGGCCCGCGCCGCCTGTCCGAGTACACCCACTCGGCTGATCCCAAGCTGGGGGGCGGCGAGGCGGACTGCTACGGCATGCTGCTGGTCGAGGAGCTCGTGCCCTTCATCCAGGAGACCTTCCGCACCCTTCCGGATGCGGCCCACACCGGCCTGGGCGGCTCGTCGCTGGGCGGCCTGGTGAGCCTGTATCTCGGCCTGCGCTACCCGGAGGTCTTCGGGCGTCTGGCCATCCTTTCGCCTTCGATCTGGTGGGACAGGCGGTCGATCCTCAAGGTGCTCCGAGAGGTGGGCCGGCCGGAGTCGCGGGCGCGCATCTGGCTCGATGCCGGGGACGCGGAGGGTCCGCGCACCCAGCCGGATGCCGCATTGCTGGCCAACCAGCTGGTAGAGCAGGGTTGGCGGCCCGGGCAGGACCTGCACTACGAGTGGATCCCGGGGGGCACCCACGATGAGCTAGCCTGGGCTGCGCGTGTGGGGCCGATGCTGCGCTGGCTCTTCCCCGCAGGGTAACCGCCGCGGCGCAAAGTGACGACGCCGGGCAGGCGCGTATGTGTCTCCGGGTGTTGGGGGCGGCGCTCCGGACGGGATCGCGACGGAACCGTTCCCGGCGCATCCTTTGCTATAATCACGTGTCGGGAGAAAGAAACCGGCGCTGGGTTACGCGCCTTCGGTGATTTCCGACCTCGGGGCCTTACCCACTCCTCAATCTCATGCTTCTCTGCAGTTCGCGAAAGGATTTTTCTGTGTTGATGATTCGCCTGGCCCGCTTCGGGGCCCGCAAGCAGCCGTTCTACCGCATCGTTGTGATCGAGAAGGATCGCGCCCGCAATGGCCGCTCAATCGAGCTGGTGGGAACCTATAATCCCCGCACGAACCCCGCAACGGTGGATCTGAAGCGCGAACGCATCACCTACTGGACCGGCAAAGGCGCCCAGCTCTCCGACCGGGTCGCCAAGCTGCTCAAGAACAACCCGGCCCCGGAGCCCGCTGCCGCCTAGTTCCTCGTGCCGCCACCCGGTCTGCACCGCGCCTCGTCCTGCTTCTGCGGTCCCACCTGGAGGCTAGGCGCGCAGGCCCGCAGGGAGGCTCGGGCGCCGAAGCCCGCTCTGTCGCCCTTGCCGCCCGCCTCGGTGCCTCGGGGCGCTTTCCCTGTCTTGCCGCACCAGGGAACTGATACTATGAGCGCGCCTTAAAAGCGGAGCCGCCCCGGGATCCATCCACGGCCTGCGCGGCGGGAGCAGCAGCGATGACAAGCAACCTCGATCCAAGCCATGCACCGGAAGCGCCGCCCGCGGGATCCCGGCAAGCAGGCTCCAACCTTACCCGCGATAACACGCACCAGCTCATCACCGAGATCGCTCGCGCTCTGGTGGACAGCCCGGAAGAAGTCTTCGTCGAAGCCGTGGAGCGTGACGAGAACACCGTGCTGCGCCTCCATGTCTCGCAGCCGGATATCGGTAAGGTGATCGGCAAGCAGGGCCGCACCGCGCACTCCATGCGCACCATCCTGAGCGCGGTGAGCATGAAGTATCACCATCGCTACACGCTCGATATTGTGGAACGAGATGTTGACGCCGGACAAACGCATCCCGGCGTCTGAAGCAAGCGCGCAGAACGGCCCCGAGCAGTGGGTGAGGCTTGCCCGGGTGGTCCGGCCCCGGGGCCTGCGGGGCGAAGTCTTCGCGGACGTGCTGACGGATTTTCCCGAGCGGTTTGCCGAGCGGCGGCGGCTCTTTCTACGTGCATCGACGGCAGAGCGACCGCGCCCCATCACCCTCGAAGCGCACCGGCTGCACCAGGGACGGCTGCTGCTCAAGTTCACCGGTATCGACTCGGTCGAAGCAGCCGAATCGCTGCGCGGCCACGAAGTCCTGATCCCCCGCGCCGAGCGTGCGCCGCTTGAGGAGGGCGCGGTCTATATCGGCGACCTGGCCGGGTGCATCCTCTACGACCGCGGCTCGGCAGTGTTGGTCGGCGAGATTGTCGATGTCGATCGCGAGTCGTCGAATGTACCCCTGATCCTGGTGCGGCCCGCGGGTGGCGACGGAGAGCTGCTGATCCCGTTCGCGAAGGCCTACCTGCCTCACATCGACCTGGACGCGCGGCGCATGGAGATGACTTTGCCCGAGGGACTGCTGACGCTGAACGAGCCGGCCGGCGCGGCCGCGCCGCGGCCCTTGGCCTCTGCCGGACACCCTGGACAAACCGGGTCCCTCCAGTCGCAGGAAGGTCGCCGCGAGCCGGACAGGAAGCGGGGATAAGCGTTGCCGCGCTTTGACATCGTCACCATCTTTCCTGGCTTTTTCGGTTCCTCCGGCGCGCCGGGCTCGGCTGCAGCGGCGACCGGCATCCTCGGTCACGGCATCCTGCGGCGGGCGCTCTTGGCCGGGCTCCTCCAGGTCGAGGTGCATAACCTGCGCGACTACGCGCACGACAAGCACCGCACCGTCGACGACCGGCCCTTTGGCGGCGGCGAAGGGATGGTGCTGAAGGCCGAGCCGCTGGCCGAGGCCGTCGATGCACTCGGGCTGGCCGCCAGGGCTGACCGCGACCCTGCGCGGGAGACGGTGATCCTGCTCTCGGCCGGGGGCAGGCGCTTTGACCAGGCCACGGCCCACCAGCTCGCCTCTCTTGACCGCGTGGTCCTGCTCTGCGGGCGCTACGAGGGCGTGGATGAACGCGTCGCCGAGCTGGTCGCCGACCGCGAGCTTTCGATCGGCGATTACGTGCTCTCGGGCGGCGAACTGGGGGCGGCGCTGATCCTCGATGCGGTAGCCCGCCTGGTGCCCGGGGTGCTGGGCAACTCTGCCTCCAGCCAGTTTGAAAGCTTTGGTGCGGCCGATGCTCTGCTGCCGCAAGCCGAAGGCGCACCTCCCCGGGCTGTTCACGGCGCCGGCGGGCTGCTCGACTACCCGCACTACACGCGCCCGGCGGAGTTTCGCGGCTCACCCGTACCGGCGGTGCTGAGCGGCGGCGATCATGAGCAGGTGCGGCGCTGGCGGCGAGAGCGGTCGCTTGAAAAGACCGCCCGCAACCGGCCCGATCTCCTGCTCCGGGCCGATCTCACCCCGGCCGAGCGCGAGTTTCTCGACCGCCTGCCGGGCACCGATCCTGCATGAGCCGGGCGACCTGCGATCAACATAGCTTATGTTTGTGAGTGTCACACGCCTCCGGATACGCTCGCTGCGCTTTCTGCCCGGCTTTGCCGTGCACACCCTCCGCTCGCTGGGCCAGGTGAAAAGCGCACCCGGATTCCAGGGCGGCTCGCTGCTGCACGACCGGCACTGGACCTTCTGGACGCTCACCCTGTGGGACGACCGGGCCAGCATGCGGCGCTACATGACGGCCGGGCCGCATGGGGCGGCGATGCCGCACCTGATGCACTGGTGTGACGAGGCATCGGTGGTGCACTGGGAGCAGCCGGACGCCACCCTGCCGAGCTGGGACGAGGCAGACCGCCGCATGCGGGCCGAGGGCCGCGCCTCCAAGGTGAACCTGCCGAGCGCCGGCCATGCGACCCTGAGCTACGCGGCTCCGCGAGCCTCGGCGCGAAACTCACGAGCAGGGCATATCCGGCCCGCGCGCGCGTAGCGTAGCATCCGACCCGTCGCATCCGGATCAGCCGATGCGGAAGCGTTGAGCCCGGCCCGTCGCTTCCCGGCCCGTTTGCTTCCTCTCGTGTCGGCCCCGTCTATGCTGAAAAGGCGGGTGTTCGGGCGCGGGAGTTGTTGTAGACTAGAGGTTCTGGCCAATGCCCGGATCTTCACCATACATATCAGGAACGGATCAACCGAACATGTCTATCCATCCAGTCATGCAGCGCCTCGCCGACAAGCTCAAGCGTACCGACCATCCCGCCTTCGCCGCCGGCGATACCGTGCGCGTGCAGGTCAAGATCAAGGAAGGCGACAAGGAACGGCTGCAAGCTTTTGAAGGCCTGGTGATCGCCTGCAAGCAGGGGCCGCAGGGCTGCTTTACCGTCCGTAAAATGAGCTTCGGCCAGGGTGTCGAGCGCATCTTCCCCTACAACTCGAAGGTCATCGACAAGATCGAGAAGCTGCGCTCGGCCAAGGTGCGCCGCTCGAAGCTCTTCTACCTGCGCGCCCTGCGCGGCAAGGCTGCACGGCTCAAGGAAGTGGATCGTACCGCGTAGGGCTCGCTTCCCGCCGATCCCTGCC
>CAZZYH010000215.1:0-4720 GCA_964658225.1 Vulcanimicrobiota bacterium
CCGCGAGCCGGTAGAGTTTCGCTTATCTTTCGATGCTTCACCTTAGGATAAGACGCATACCGTGGGCAAGCGCTCGGGGCGACGGCGGGCAGGAAAACGGCTTCAGCGCGCCTGAGAGCCGGGGGTTTGCGCCGCGCCCGGGGTAGCGGAGAGGAGGCTGGCCGCGCGGGTCTGGGCGCGCTTCATGATAGCGCTGTCTGAGGCGATCGCCTCAAGCTCGGGCGCGATGTTTTCCAGCTCGAGCGCCGTGCCCGCCTTCACCCCGTTGGCCAGGGTCTCGAGCTCCGCGTCGAGGCTGAGCCGATCGTGCAGGTAGGAGAGGCGCAGCCTGCGCCCCTGCTCGAGCGTCTGGGAGACAGCGATGAACGCGTCTGCCGCCTTCATCAGCTGCGCATCCTGGGACCAGTTGAAGGTACAGCTGCCGTGTCCCTCCGGGCCCTCGTAGATCAGCGTCTTCTGCCCGGTGAAGGCGACCTTGTGCTGGCGGCTCTCACACTCGCCGCTTAGAAAGCGGCGGCCATGCGCGACGGCCAGCAACTGCTCGCGCAGGGGCGAGCGGATCTCGATCTGCTGGTCGAAGGGCGCAGGGATCGTCCCGGCGGCGTCGGGCGCGCTGCTCGGCCCGGGGTCGGAGTGGTAATGGCCGAGGCCGGTGCTGTCAAAGTCGATGCGATAGGAGGCAGGCGACAGGGCAGGGTTGACAAAGGCGAAGCTCATCCGCGGCAGCTTCTGGCTGGATGCCGCTGCCCCCGCGGTGCCGGCAACGGCCTGCGGCGCGGAGGCCGCCCGGGGGCTCGTCGTCGCAGAGAGGATCCCGAGCCAGGCAGCCGCTGCTCTCAATCGAGCCGCAAGGCTCACAGCAATGCCTTCCGGCCGGGCGCTTTCCAAGGCAGTGGTTGCCCGGCTGCCCGCTGCTGCCGAGCGGCGAGCCGTGGGCCATCCGCCATGGGATCCTCGAGCAGGCCTTCGCCCTGGTTGCGCCCTGTCTGCCAATGATGCAGGTGGCAGATGGCGATGGCGAGCGCGTCGGCGGCATCGGCGGGCTCAGGCGGCGCGGGCAGACCGAGCAAGCGCGCCACCATGTACTGGACCTGCTCTTTTTTGGCCAGGCCAAAGCCGACCACGCTGGACTTGATCTTCAGTGGCGCATACTCGACCACCGGCAGAAGCTGACCGGCCGCCGCCAGCAGCGCGACGCCGCGCACGTGGCCCAGCTTGAGCGCCGACTGCGCATTGACCGAGTGAAAGACCTCTTCCACGGCGACGCAGGTGGGCCGGTAGCGGGCAATCTGTTCGCAAAGCTCTGCGTGGACCAGGGCCAGCCGGGCAGCGAGCGGCTCCTTCTTCGGCACCCGAATGCCGCCGAAGGCGATCGAGACCAGGCGCTCCTGCCGTCCCTGTTCTTCGAGGTCGACGACCCCGTAGCCGGTACACTCGGTGCCACAGTCGATGCCGAACACGCGCATATGTCAGAGTGTAGCCCAGCTACCGCGAGACGAGTTCTTCTGGTCAGGCGGTCACCGCTCTGCGAGCGAACAGCTTGGCCCTGCAGCGGTTCGATCTCGCGCGCGCTGCGGGTACGCGGCCAATCATCGCGAGATGCCCTCCATCGGGGAGCTCGCCGTGGCGTAGAGTTTGCGCGGCATGCGTCCGGCGACGAAGGCCTGCCGGCCGGCGAGCACCGCGTGCTGCATGGCTTCGGCCATCAGCACGGGCTTCTGCGCGCCCGCGATACAGCTGTTCAGCAGCACCGCGTCGGCGCCCATCTCCATCGCCAGCGCCGCGTCGGAGGCGGTGCCGAGGCCGGCATCGATGATCAAGGGGACCTCGGTGATCAGCTCGCGGAGGATGCGCAGGTTGTCGCGATTCGAGATGCCCAGGCCCGACCCGATCGGCGCGCCCAGGGGCATGACCGCGGCTGCGCCGGCCTCGATCAGCCGCCGGGCAAACACGATGTCGTCGGTCGTGTAGGGCAGCACGGTAAAGCCTTCCTTGACCAGCACGCGGGTGGCCTCGAGCGTCGCCTGCACGTCCGGGTAAAGGGTCGCCTGGTCGCCGATCACTTCGATCTTGACCCAGTCCGACAGCCCCACCTCGCGGCCCAGGCGCGCTGCGCGGATGGCCTCTTCTGCGGTGTAGCAGCCGGCCGTATTGGGCAGCAGGAAGTAGCGCTGGGGATCGAGGAAGTCGAGCAGCGACTCCTTGGAGCGATCGAGGTTGACCCGGCGCACAGCCACGGTCACCATCTCGGCGCCGGAAGCCTCTACGGCTGCCTGCGTTTCCGGGCCGTCCTTATACTTGCCTGTGCCGACGATCAGGCGCGACTGAAAGGCTTTTCCGGCAATGACGAGCGGTTCCATGACGCTATTATCCACCCTGCCTGGCCCGCTAGCCCCGCCGGGCGTGCGCAGCCGCAGGCGCCCTGCGGCGCTTCGGCTCAAAGCCGAGAAGAAGTCGAGGAGGATGACGGAAGCAAAGCGAAAAGCCCGCCCCTTCCTTGCGGAAGAGACGGGCTTCTACGCCGGTGCACTGTTGAGTTTGACCTGAGGCATCCTTGGAGCCAAGCAGCAAGCGCTTACCCAATACAGCGCCTGATGCTCGTTAGATGGGCCTCGGCGTGGAAGTCCGTAACGCCAGGTCTAGAGCCCGAAGGAGCCCTAAGCCTCAGTCACCTCACATGCTGCGATGATGCACAAACTACAGTCTGAACTTTTCAATAGGATCGCCCTCCTTTCCTGTGTAGGCCCAGACTAAAACTGCGTCCCGCCCGCGGTCAAGCCAGGGATGGAGCGCCGGGGTACCCATGTTGATGCGCCGGCAAACCGCCCTCTCCGGCTGCTCGGCCGGAGCGGCTCACTCAGCCGTTTCGCTCACCGGGGTAAACGTGCGCTCGCCATCGGCGGCGATCCGCACCTGTCCGGTGCCGATCTCATAGACCCAGCCGGAGACTGTCAATTCTCCCCGGGCCAGCGCCCCGGCTACGCTGGGGTGGGTGCGCAGGTGGGTGAGCTGCATCAGCACGTTCTGCTCGGTGAGCCGGCGTATCCGGTCCAGCGGCTCATCCTCGGGCCGGCTCAGGCTGTCGGCCACCTTCAGCGCCGCAAGCCCGTTCGTCAGCCAGCTCTTGACCGTAGGCATGGCGTCGGTCGATGGGGGATCGAGCAGCGCTTTCATGGCGCCGCAGTCGGAGTGCCCGCAAATGACGATATGCTGCACTTTAAGGGCGCTGACCGCGTACTCGATCACCGCGCTTACGCCGCCCAGCATCTCGCCGAAGGCCGGGACCATGTTGCCGATATTCCGCGCCACGAACACTTCCCCCGGCCCGGAGCTGGTGATCACTTCCACGTCCACACGCGAGTCCGCGCAGGCCACGATGAGGGTGTGCGGTTTCTGCGGCGTGGTCGCCACGCGTTGGTACTCGGCCGCCTTGTCCGCATGCACGTCGGCCTGGAAGCGGCGCACGCCCTGTTTCAGTCGTTCAAGAACATCCTGTTTGCTCATGATCTCCGAGACTAAATGGGTTTGCCAGCCAGGGGATCACCAGGCGTGAACAAATCCATCCCGGGTCGTCAGCGAAAGCTCCACGCCAAACAGCGCCCCGAGCGAGGGCGCCGTCAGCAGCTCGGCGCGCGGTCCGTCGGCGACGATACGGCCGGCTCGCATCAGCACGACCCGATCGATCTCGGGCAGGATGTCGGCGAGATGATGGGTGACCATCAGGATGCCGGTACCCTGCCGGGCCACCGCGCGCAGGGCCTCGCGCAGCTCCCGCTGAGCGGCCAGGTCGAGCGCGTTCGAGGGCTCATCGAGCAGCAGCATGCGCGGCCGATGCACCAGCGCCCGCGCGATCATCACGCGGCGCTGCTCGCCGGCCGACATCTGGCCGACCAGCTTGTCGCCGAGCCGGGCAGCGTCCAGGATCGCCAGCGAAGCGATGGCCCGCTCTTCCATCTCCGAGGACACAGTATGGTTTGGCCAGAGCGCGGAGGCGCCAAAGAAGCCGGCGACCACGGCATCGCGCCCGCTGGTCACCGGCGTGCGCTCGCCGGGCAGCTCGGATGCGACGACGCCGAACTGCGACCGTAGCTGCGAGAGATCCCAGCGGTCGCGCCCGAGCAGGCTGCAGCGCATGCCCGGGCGCGCGATGGGGTAACACTCGCGCGTGATGGCCTTGATCAGGGTGGACTTGCCGCAGCCGTTCGGTCCGAGGATCGCAACATGCTCGCCGAGCGCAATCGAAAGCGAGATGTCGTGAAGCACCATCGTTTCGCCGCGGGCGACGTCGACATTCTGCATGCAGAGGAAGGTGGCGGGCGCCGAGGTTCGCGGATCAGCAGACAAGTGCACATCCCTTGGAGGGTAAAGTGAGCCAGGGTCAAATTCTTAGTACGGGCGGAGCCCATCGTGTGCGCCTCCCGGCCTTGTTCCGGCTTTCCACACGAACGCGGCGCGGCGCCTTCCCTTGGCTGGCGCTTTCCTTGGCTGGCGATGGTCGCGACCGGGAACAAGGAGGGCCTCGGGAAACTGTATCACTGCTCGCCGGGGGGCGGGTGAGGCCGACGCGACCGGTCGGGCCCGGTTCGGTTCCGGTCCGGGCCAGGTGCCGCGTGCCGGATGTGGCGAGCGGTGCGAGGCTCGCGCCGGTCAGGACGACCGCGCACCCGGCCAGCACCGGCCGGATGCCGAGCGCGCCGGCCAGCGGGCCGGCGAGAGCGCT
>CAZZYH010000216.1:0-4704 GCA_964658225.1 Vulcanimicrobiota bacterium
CTTTGTCAGAACGACGGGCCCGCCCGGCGAGCACGGGCAGACCTGCGCCGTTAGGAGACCTCGAGGCCCCCGGTCGCGCCATAAACCTCGCCGGTGACGTAGCTCGACTCCTGCGAAGCGAGCAGGACGTAGAGGGGCGCCATCTCGACCGGCTGGCCGGGACGCTTCATCGGGGTCTCGGAGCCGAACTGGGGAATCTTTTTGTCCGGCTGCCCACCGCTTGTCTGCAACGGCGTCCAGACCGGGCCGGGAGCGACGCAGTTGACGCGAATCCCGTCTCCGGCGACCTGGCGGGCGAGTGCGCGGGTGAAGGCGAGAATGGCTGCCTTGGTCGGGGCGTAGTCGAGCAGGCTGGGACTGGGGTGCGTGGCCTGGATGGAGGCGGTGGTGATGATCGATCCGCCCGGGGGCATGAGCGGCAGGGCTGCCTTGCAGAGCCAGAAGAGGGCGAACACGTTGACCCGGTAGGTCGCCTCGAGCTGCTCGGTGGTCACCTCGGCGATCTTTTCGACGGCGTGCTGTTTGCCGGCGACGCAGGCCAGGATGTCGAGGCCGCCCAGCTGCTCATGCGCGCCGGCGACCAGCTCGGCGCAGAATCGCTCCTCGCTCAGGTCTCCCGGCATGGCAAACGCCTTGCGCCCGGCCTTCTCGATCCAGGCAATCACTTCCCGGGCATCGGCTTCTTCACTGGGCAGGTAGTTGATCACCACGTCGGCGCCTTCGCGGGCGAAGGCGATCGCCGTCGCCCGGCCGATCCCGGAGTCTCCGCCGGTGACCAGCGCCTTGCGGCCGGCCAGCCGACCACTGCCGCGGTAGCTGGTCTCGCCGTGATCGGCCTTGGGGCTCAGTTGCTGGTCGAGCCCGGGAACGGCCTGGGGCTGGTGTTCGAAGCTGGGCTGGGGATACTGCTTGGTGGGGTCCTGCAGGGTGTAGAGATCGCTCATGGATTCAGGAAGCTCCTTTAGCCTCGCTTCCTGGTTGGATGCCGCTCCGGGAGGGTTCTCCAGTGAAGGCATCAGGAGCCCGGGCGGGCCCGGGCTACCGGCTCCTTCCGTTCTCCCCTATCGCGCGCACTGGGAGCGTTTGAGGCGGCCCTGGCGGCGCGGGCAAGCTGTTTTTCGAGGTGCCGGGCCAGGTGCCGCGAGGTGAACTGGGCGCCGCAGGCGAAGCGGCAGATGGGCCCGAAGTGGTTCGAGGACGCCAGCCCGATCATGTGCAGACCGGCCACCGTGCTTTCAAAAGCGCGGCTGAGCAGCGGGGTGTCCTCGACGGTTTCGATCCGGTCCAGGATCGATCGATCGACGAACCGGAGCGAGCGGACAGACGGGCGGTAGCCGGTGGCGGCGATGACGTGGTCGACGACCAGTTCCTGCTCCCCCTCTCCGGGCTGCGTAAAGCGCAGGTGCACCTGCGCGCCGCGCGCCTCGACGCCGGTAATGGTCGCGCCCATGTGCAGCGGAATGCGGCTTTGAATCTTGTCGCGCATGAACCAGGCCGGCACCGGCCCCAGGTGACGCCTGACGATGCGGTGGCGCAGTTGGCTCGGCAGCGCGTAGAAGGTCAGCGGCGCATCCGCCATAAAACGTAGCTTCCAGCCCAGTCCGAGACCGGAGCGGGGCTTCTTGAGGCGCTCGCGGAGCGGCCTCGGCTCGAGATCGGGGGTGTAAAACGCCAGCTTGGGGCGCCGGCCCACCAGGTGGACGAGGGCGCCCGCATCGGCCAGAGCCGAGGCAAAGTCCACCGCCGAGGCCCCTGCGCCGACCACGGCCACCCGCTTGCCATGAAAGTGGCTCACACTGCCGTACCGGGAGCTATGGGTCGAGAGCTCGGGGGGCAGCGCGGCCAGCATCGGCGGGGTGTAGGCGAAGTGGGTGATGCCGACGGCCAGGATGACCCGTTCGGCGGTGAGCGTCTGGCCATCGGCGGTGGTCAGGCGAAAGCCGCCCGGGCAGCTTGCTACCCGGCTGACCTCGGTCTGCTCGAGGTAAGGGACCATGCGGCGCTGGAACGCGATGCCGTAGGCGGAAAAGGTCTCCAGCGGGATGGGCAGCCCGGAGCGCTGGTAGGGGAGTTTCCGCTCCTCGCAGTAGCGCTCCAGGGTAAAAACCCCGTCCGGATCATAGAGGTTCGAAGCAAAGCCGTCCGACTTGAGACACATGCCGTGGGGCATGTGCTCCCGCCAGCTCTGCATGGGCCGGCCGAAGATGCGGTGACGGAGCCCGGCCCCGCGCAGATGGGCTGCGAGCGAGAGCCCGTAGGGGCCCGCACCCACAATGGCGATGTCGGTATTCATGGCCGGTCTCCCCTGGGTTTCTGTGGTCTGGCTTTGACCTTCTCGGATCTCTATCGGCAGGGTAGGCCGACCCGATACGAGAGTGTGCACGGACAGATCACTCCGGAGCACGGCGAGGGTGCCTAGAGTCCCCCATCAGCCGCGCCGGCGCGCTCTGCCTGGCAAAGCGCGCACAGGCAGTGGCGGCGCAGGTAATCCCAGGAGAAGATCCCGCTCGAGTGCCCGTCGTTCCAGTGGAAGCTGATCGCGTAGCGGCCCACCTGCTGCACCGAGTCTGGCCGGGCCGGCGCTTGGTAGAGGGGCAGAAGGGCGGCGGGCTGCGGCTTGGGCTCGCCCGGCGCACGGCCGTCCTTCTCACGCTCCTCGTGGCAGGTGGCGCAGGGACAGGCCAGGCGCAGCCAGGGAAAGCTCCAGTGGCTCTGGTGCCCATCCCGCCAGTCGATCACCAGGCCCGTGCCTTCGGTCTTGAGCACACGGACCTTGAGCGGCTCGGTCGCGGCCGGGGGCAGCTCGCGATGCGCCGCCCTATCCCGGCGGGCCTGCTCCTCGCTCACAAACCGTATGCCCTCGTGACTCATAGGAGCAGGCTACCAGAGCGGAGAGCGGAGACCTTCGGCGCAAGGCGTGCCCACGGGATGGCGCCTGCGGCGGGAAAGACGAAGACCGGCGCTCCCAGGCCCTGCGGCGCCGGGCCGTAGGGCGCCAAGCCCCCCGCGCTAGGCGTAGGGCGCCAAGCCGTAGTGAGTGCCCCCGGGCAGTCACCGGGCTCGTCGTCGTCTTTGCCGCCCGGCTCAGAGCCCGCGATTGCGCCAGAAGAAGTAGGCGGCCATGCTGAAGCCGATCATCGTCACCAGGGTGCGCATCAGGCGCTGGTTGATGTGCCGGGCGCTTCTTGCGCCGAGGTAGCCGCCGAGCGCGCCGGTGACCATCATGAGCAGGCAATGCTGCCAGAGCACCTGGCCCATGACGACGAACAGGACGACCGCCACGCCATTTGCGAGCGTGGTGGTGACCACCTTGAGCGCGTTGATCTGGTTCAGGTTCTCGATCCCGAACAGCGCCAGCAGCGAGATGATCAGGAAGCCGGCCCCGGCGCCGAAGTAGCCCAGGTAGACGGTGATCAAGAGCATGCCGCAGGTCAGCGGCACCACGGGTGGGCCGCTGACCAGCGCGGCTCCCTCGGCATCGCTGAGCTGCCGCTTTCCACGGGCGCGGGCCTGCAGCGCGCGCGAGATGGGCCCGCTGGCGGCAAACAGCGTCGCTGCGACCAGCAGCAGCCAGGGCACCAGGTGCAGAAAGGTCCCCTGCCCGGTGTGCAGCATCAGCAGGCCGCCGGCCAGCCCTCCGGCCGCCGCGGCGAGTGCGAGCGGCAGCACCAGGTGGCGGTAGTGCTTCAGGTCGCGCGCATAGGCCACGATCGACGCAGCCTGCCCGGGCCAGAGCGCCACCGTGTTGGTGGCGTTGGCCTGGATGGGCGGTACGCCCACGTTGAGCAGCGCGGGGAAGGAGAGAAACGAACCGCCGCCGGCCACCGCGTTGAGCAGGCCGGCCAGCAGCGAGGCGCAGCAGAGCCAGGCTGTGCGCCACGGCGTCCAGCCGGAGGGCGCGTGCGTGTAGAGAAGCATCTGGTCTCATCTTAGGCAGCTTTGTAGAAGCTGCACCCGCGGGGGGTGGGGACCGCGCTCGATGCGGCGCGCTGCCGCAAGCGCCTTCAGCTGGAGAAGAGCGTGGGCGTGGCAGCCATCAAGGCCTGGGTGTAGGCGTGCTGGGGCGACTCGGTCACCTGCGCGCAGCTGCCCAGCTCGAGCAGCCTGCCGCCGCGCAGCACCGCGATGTCGGTCGACAGGTAGCGCACCAGCGGCATCGAGTGCGAGATGAACAGGTAGGTCAGGGAGAAGTCGCGCTGCAGCGTGCGCAACAGGTTGATCACCTGCGCGCCCACGCTCACGTCGAGCGCGGATACGGGCTCGTCCAGCACCAGCAACTCCGGCCGAAGGGCCAGCGCGCGGGCAATGTTGATGCGCTGCCGCTGGCCTCCGGAGAACTCATGCGGGTAGCGGGTGAGGGCCGACTCGTCGAGCCCGACGATGCGCAGCAGCTCGGCGCAGGCGGCGTGCAAAGACGCCTGGCTGCGCCCGCGCTCATCCTTGTGAATCAGAAACGGCTCAGCCAGCACGGCGGCGATGCGCATGCGGGGATTGAGCGCGGCGAAGGGATCCTGAAAGACAGGCTGCATGCGCCGGCGCATGGCGCGGAGCGCGCGAGCCGAGCTGCCGCCGACCGGGGCGCCATCAAAGAGCACCGTGCCGCTTGTCGGCCGCACCAGCCCCAGGACCATGCGGGCGATGGTGCTCTTGCCCGAGCCCGACTCGCCCACCAGCCCCAGCGTTTCGCCGCGCGCCAGGGTGAAG
>CAZZYH010000217.1:0-4656 GCA_964658225.1 Vulcanimicrobiota bacterium
TTGCTGACCTCACTCTTAACCTCACTGCTGACCTCACCTGTGCCCTGCCGCGCGTCCTGTCCGCGTTCTCGCCCGGGGCTGCCCCGGCCCCGGGGTGGGCCAGCTGCGCGCTGTGCTAAGCTTTGGGGCACCGGGAACCGCGATGAACCCTGCTGCCCTGATCGATATCCAGCCGCTCGACACAATCGAGGCCGCCGCCAGCAGGATCACTCTACAACCGGACGCTCTCATTCTGCTGCTGGGCAGCTTCGATGCTTCCCTGGCCGCGCAGGTTCGTTCTGTCTGCGGGCGCGCAATCGCACCGATTGCCATCGTCACCAACGCCCTGATTATCGATGATGGCCAGAGCTGCGGCCTCTCCGCAGCCATGGGCCAGGCCGCGCAGCAGATGGATCAACCGCCCTCCCTGCTGGGCATCCTCGACCCGTCGACCTCCACGTTTGATCCCCATCACACGCAGCTGCTGCGCATGCCGGCCGAGTGGCCGGATCCCGCCAAGGCCCGCATCCAGATCGTCGCCCAATGCGCAGCCAGGACCGCCGGCAACCCGAAGCCGGTCATCGTGCTGCTCTTTGGCGGCGGCGACCAGGACACGCTGACCGCCCTGCGATGCGCGCGGCGAGGCTGGCCGATCCTTGCCGTCAAGGGCGCCGGAGGCCTCGGCGATGCCATCTTGGCGGCGCTCGCGGCCCCGGGCCAGGCTGCGGTGGCGGACCCGGATCTGGGCGAGATCCTCAGCACGGGCACTCTCTGCCCCATGCCGCTCGACGGCGATGTCGATGCTCTCAAGCGGGTGCTGCTCGGCCCGCTTCAGCAGCCGACCGATGTGCTGGCTGACGCATGGAGCCGGTTTGATGACCTGGATCTGGCCGCCAACGAGAAGCAGGCCCTGTTCTCGATCGTGCAGGTGGCCAGCCTTTGCCTTTCCGTGTTCGCGATCCTGCTGGCGATCGGCATCTCCAGAGGAGGCCCGGCAGCGTCCCCGCCGGAGTGGTTCTCCTCTGGCCTGCCCGGTACGGCGTGGCGTCACTCCCACCAGGTCTTGCATCTCCTGCTGATTGTTGTGCCCATCGCCATCTCTGTCCTGTCCGGGTTCAACAGCCGCTTTCGCGAGGGCAATAAGTGGATCCTGCTTCGCGCCGCCGCCGAGGCGATCAAGCGGGAGATCTTCCGCTATCGCGCCCAGGCAGGCGTGTACAGCGAAGAGCAGTCCATCCAGATCTCGCCGCAATCCAGGCTCGCAGCCAATATCAAGGACATCACCTCGAACCTGGTGCAGAGTGAGGTGAACAGGAGCAGTCTGCCTCATCGGCAGAACAGCGACCCCACCCGGCTCACCTTTCTCACGCCCGACCAGTTTCTGCACACGCGGATCGCCAATCAGCAAGGGTACTTCGTCAAGAAGACCGCCAAGCTCTACAAGCGCCTGAAGCACCTGCAGATGTTGATCCTGATTGCGGGCGGCCTGGGTACGTTTCTCGCCGCGGTGGGGCTCGATGTGTGGGTGGCTCTTACGACCGCCTTGGCCACAGCTTTTACGACCAAGCTTGAGATCGACCAGGTCGAGACCACGCTCGTGCAATATAACGGCGCGCTCACCAATCTGAGCAACATACGGTCCTGGTGGATCGCGCTGACGCCGTGGGAAAAGACGCGGCGGAAAAATATCGATCTGCTGGTCGATCAAACCGAAAAAGCGCTGGAGCAGGAGACCGCAGGCTGGGTGCAGCAGATGCAAACGGTTCTCGATAAGCTCACAGAAAAACAGGTCTCCGCCGATCCGCCGAGAGGTCTCCGGCAGGATCAGACGGATCGCAGCGCATCCGCTTAATTTTGACGCGAAGGAGAAGAAGGTGAGAGCTCTACTTTGGACAACGATGCTGCTGGCCGCGGTGGCGATCTCGCTTCAGGCCTCGGCCGAGTCCTCGGCCGCGTCCTCTGCGCTTCAGGGGCAGCTGGCCGCGGCCGCGGCGGCCCATCACGGGCGGGTCGCACTATTTGCGCAAAATCTGAAGACAGGCCAGACCGTCAGCCTCGATGCGGACCGGCCCGTGCAAACTGCCTCGGTCATCAAGCTCACCGTGCTCTTTGACGCGATGGAGCAGGTCAGGCAGGGGCGAGCGACGCTGGCCGACCCGATCGTGCTGAAAAAGCAGGACCAGGTATCCGGCTCCGGGATCCTGCAGCTGCTCGACACTCCGCTCACCCTGACGCTCAAGGACGTGCTCACGCTGATGATCACGCAGAGTGACAACACGGCGACCAACCTGGCGATCGACAAGCTTGGTCTTAGGAACATCAACGCCGAGACCGGGGCCCTCGGGCTGCGCAGCACCTGGCTCTACAAGAAGGTCATGGCGCCTTCGACCGAACCGATGCCGGCCGATCAAAAGCTCTTCGGCCTCGGCAAGACGACGGCCCGCGAGTCCGCCATGCTTCTCGGTCGCATGCTGAATTGCCAGTTTGTCGCGCCGCCGGAAGGCCGCTCCGCGGCCGACACGGCCCTGTGCACCACCATGCTCACGATGCTCCAGAAGCAGTTCTACCGCGACGGCATTCCCCGCTACCTCGAACAGGCCGACACCAGCGAAGTCGATGGCGCCATCGGCAACAAGTCTGGTTCGCTCGACGCGGTGCGCAATGATGTGGGCCTGATCTCGACCAAGGATGGCATGCTCGTGGTCTCCATCTTTACCTACGAGAACCAGGACCACGGCTGGACGGCGGAGAACGAAGGCGAGCGCACCATCGCTGCCCTGACCAGGCTGATTGTCCAGGCCTGGGCGCCCCATGGCCTGGACCCGGCGGGCTATCACCCGGCCGCCGTGCAACCTTAGAGAAATCAAGAGCAGATTAAAAAATGAAAGGATCGCAGACGCTCCGATCCCACCCCTGCGTCCCTCTCTTCCCCGCCCCAGTACCTTCGTGCTGCCCATCCTTTCACCCGCACTGTCCAAGGTAATGTATGCGGCCCTTTGCCGAGACCTCTTTGCTCAGCGGCCGCGCATCCACACTGGTGTGAAACCGCCACAACCGCGGGCCGGCCGCAGAGGACGGCCTCTCGCGGGGCGCGGTGACGAGAGGAACTGAATGAACAAGCACTCACTGCATCGCTACTTACCGTCCGCCCTGCTGGTGAGCTCGTTGAGCCTCACTGCCCTGCATGCGCAGGAGATGAATCCCACGCAGACGCAAAAGTTTCCCCAGCCGCAGTCCGGCCAGCAGACCATGCGCGAAGGCGATGTGCCGGTCTACAAGGTGCAGGTTGTCGGCCGGAATATTCCCGCCATCAACTACTTTCACCGCAGCGGCTCAACCAAGATCGGTTTTGAAGGGACCGCGCTGCTGCCCGGCGCCAAGGGTTCGGCCGAGGTCAAGAGCAATCGCGGCCAGATCAGCATCGCCGCCAAGTTTGAAGGGCTGCGGCCGGCCAACAGCTTCGGCGTGGAATACCTGACCTACGTGCTATGGGCGATCACGCCGGAGGGCCGGCCCCAGGCTCTCGGCGAGGTATTGCCCGACGGCAACAAGAACAACATCGAGGTGACGACCAACCTGCAGGCCTTTGCCTTGATCGTGACCGCTGAGCCCTACTTTGCCGTGACCATGCCCAGCGATGTCGTGGTCGTTCAAAACACGGTTCTGCAGGACAAGACCCAGGGCATCATCGAACAGGTCAACGCCCACGTTTCGCTGCTGCCGCGCGGCGCCTACACCAAGGTAGCCGGGCAGGATGCGGTGATGAACCCGATCACGCGCAATGAGCGTTCGCCTCTGGAGCTCTACGAGGCCATCAACGCAGTGCAGATCGCCAAAGCCACGGGCGCTGACAAGTACGCCGTCGACACTTTCCAGACCGCGATCCAGAACCTGCAGAACGCGCAGGCCATGGACGTGAAGAAGAGCGAGCGCAAGCAGGAGATCACCTATGCGCGCGCCGCCGTGCAGTCGGCCGAAGATGCCCGGCTGATTGCCATCCGCAAGCGCAAGGCCGAAGACGAGGCGCGCAATCAGCAGGAGCGCGAGCAGGCCGAGCAGAGCGCGCAGCAGGCCGCGCTCCAGGCCCAGCAGGCCCAGTTGCAGGCCCAGCAGGCAGCCGCGCAAAAGGCCGAGGCCGATGCCCGCGCGGCGCAGGCCGAGCTGGCTGCCTCCAAGGCCCAGCAGGCCCAGCAGCAGGCCGCCGACCAGACCGAGCAGATGCGCGAAAAGCTCAAGCAGCAGTTGAACGAGGTGCTCAATACCAGGGAGACCGCACGCGGGCTGATCGTCAACATGTCCGATGTTCTGTTTGACACGGGCAAGTACACGCTCAAGAGCGAGGCGCGCGAGAAGCTGGCCAAGGTCTCCGGCATCCTGCTGGCCTACCCCGGGCTGGCCATGCAGGTGGAGGGCTACACGGACAACGTGGGCGGCGAGGCCTACAACCAGAAGCTCTCCGAGCAGCGCGCCCAGGCAGTGGGCGACTACTTGGTCTCGCAGGGGGTCAAGCAGGAAAACATCACCGCGACGGGCTTTGGCGAGAGCCAGCCGGTCGCCGATAACAGCACACCGCAGGGTCGCTCGCAGAACCGGCGCGTGCAGCTGGTGGTCTCCGGAAATTCGATCGGCGTGCAGCAGCAGGCGGCGCCGGGCAACCAGTAAGGCACACCCGGCAAC
>CAZZYH010000218.1:0-3128 GCA_964658225.1 Vulcanimicrobiota bacterium
AGAAATCGCAGGGAGCACGGACGCCGTTGCCCATGACCCACCGGACATCGGACCTGCCGGCAGGGAACTGTCGCCCAACGCAACTGTGATCTTATCGAGCGAGATGCCGGTCTTCGCGTGGACCGCCTGTGCAAAGACGGTGTAGGTGCCCGTGCCGATATCCTGAGTCGCGCAGCTGACACGTACCGAGCCATCATCGTTGAAAGCCAGGCTCGCCTCGCAGGCCATGCGCATCGCGCCCCAGCTGCACGCCGCCATGCCCCAGCCCAGGGTCAGGTCTCCTCGCTTCATGGAGCCGACCGCCGGCGTGCGCCGAGCCCAGCCAAACTTGTCTGCGCCAGTGGTTATGCACTCCTTCAAGTGGCGCGACGAAAAAGGGAGTCCGTTGCTTTCATCCTTTTCCGGCTCGTTGATCAGTCTCAACTGCACGGGATCGATCTTGAGCGCGATCGCGAGCTCGTCCATGGCGGACTCGAGCGCGAAGAGCCCCGGCACTGCGCCCGGGCCACGCATGGCTGTGGGTGTACCCAGGTTGCGGTCTACCACGGCCGAGCGGATACGCAGACTCGGCGCGCTGTAAAGATAGGGCGTGCACTCGCCGCAATTCTCTGAAACGTCGTCAAGCATCGAGCTGTCGTTGACATAGTCGTGTTCGATGGAAGCCAGCTTACCGTCCACCGATGCACCCAGGCGCACCAGTTGACGGGTGCCCGGGCGATGCCCGACGTTGGTAAACATCATGTGCCGATCCACGACCAACTTCACAGGCCGGTTCAGATCGCGGGAAGCGGCAGCTGCAAGCGGGGCGTGCGTCCAGGGCCACAGCTTGCCGCCAAATCCGGATCCCAGAAACTTCATCACGATCAGCACCTGCTCCGGAGGCACACCGAGCATCTGCGCCATGACGGTCTGGTGATTCTTGAGCGACTGCGTGGTTTCGTAAAGCACGTAACGCTGCCCGTCCCAGTGCGCAACCGAGGCATGCAGTTCGATGGGGTTGTGCGTCTCGACCGGCGTGATGTAGGTGGCATCGATCTTGACCGGAGCCGCGGCAAAGGCTGAGTCCGGGTCGCCGCGTTTGCTTGACTCTTCCATCTTCGCGGTGAAGCCGTCGCTGAGGTCGCGCGAAACATTGGCTCTCTCGGCTGCGTACTCCACCCGCACCGCGCGTGCCGCCGCACGCGCCTGGTCCATGGTTTCTGCAACGACGAGGGCTACATATTGGCCGCTGTAATAGACGATGTCATCTTCAAAAGCGGGCCGCCGTTCATCCACGTTCGCGTTCTGGTCCACCGGGTTCGGCCGATAGAGTTTCGGCGCGTTGCCGCGGTGATAGATCTTGACCACGCCCCGCATCGCTTCAGCCCCTGCGGTGTCCATGCGCGTGATGCGGCCCTTGGCGATGGTCGCGCAGACCGGCACGGCGTAGACCATGTTGGGCAGGTTGTAGTCGGCGGAGTACTTGGCCGTGCCGGTGGTCTTGAGCGGGCCGTCGATGCGGGGAACTTTTGTGCCGATCGTGGTTACATGCGGGTTGCTGGCCATGGGTCCTCTACGCAGTTGCGGTGGTGAGTGCGCGCACGAGGGCACGCTTCGCCAGCTCGATTTTGAAGGCGTTCTCGGTCTGCGGACGCGCATGGCGCATGGCGGCTTCGGCAGCGGAACGAAATGCAGCCGCGGCAGGCGGCTTGCCTGCAAGCGCATGCTCTGCTTCAAGGGAGCGCCAGGGCCGCGTGCCCACACCACCGAGCGCAATCCGCACATGGCGGATCTGCCCGTCCTCAACGGCGGCCACAACGGCTGCGGAAGCCAGGGCAAACTCGTAGGAGGCCCGGTCCCGCAGCTTGAGATAGACCGACCGCGCGCCCCGAACAGGTGCGGGCAGCGTGACGTAGTCGATCAGGTCGCCGGGCACGAGCGCATTCTCGAGATGCGGCGTTGTTCCCGGAAGCTTGTAGAAGTCCCCGATCGCGATCTCACGCTCGCCCTTCACTCCCTGGATGTGAATGCGGGCTTCGAGCGCCGTCATGGCGACCGCCATGTCAGAGGGGTGCGTCGCGATACAGTCCGCGCTGGTGCCCAGGACTGCGTGGATGCGGTTCTGCCCGCCGATAGCTGCGCAGCCAGAACCCGGTGTGCGCTTGTTGCACTCGGCAAACGTAAGATCGCGAAAGTAAGTGCAGCGGGTACGCTGGAGTAAGTTGCCGCTGGTCGTGGCCATATTGCGCAGCTGAGCGGAAGCGCCCGAAAGCAGCGCCTCGGAAAGCACCGGATAGTCGCGCAGCACACGCGGATCGTGGGCCAGGTCAGAGTTGCGCACCAGTGCGCCGATACGCAGAGAGCCGTCGCTGCCCGGGGTCACCTGCGCCAAATCAAGCCGATGGATGTCGACGACCTGGCGCGGCGTTTCCACGTCCAACTTCATCAGGTCGACCAGCGTGGTGCCGCCCGCGATGAACCGCACCGTAGCGCCCTGCTGGGCGGTCGTGGAAGCTCCGCCCAACGCAACGGCCTGCCTGCTGCTCGAGGCTTGGGTAAGGGTGAAATCGATCATCCGATACTCCTGTTAGCAGCCGGCTGGTTGAGACGTGCGGCAGCCTGCTGCGCAGGCGTCTGGGCGCGCACCTCGCGAATCGCAGCCACAATGTTCGGGTACGCGCCGCAACGGCACAGATTGCCGGCCATCGCTTCCTTGATGTCGTGATCCTGCCTGCCCCAGGGCTCCTTGACCATGGCTACCGCTGACATGATCTGACCGGAGGTGCAGTAGCCGCACTGGTATGCGTCGTGCTCGACGAAGGCCGCCTGCATGGGATGTAGATCGCCCGGCTGGCCGAGGCCCTCGATCGTGGTGATCTCGTCGCCTTCGTGCATCGAGGCGAACGTAAGGCAGCTATTGACGCGCCGTCCGTTGACATGCACGGTGCAGGCGCCGCACTGTCCGTGGTCGCACCCCTTCTTGGTGCCGGTCAGGTCCAGATGTTCCCGCAAGCAGTCGAGCAGGCTGACGCGCGGCTCGATGTCGAGTACGTGCCGAGCTCCGTTCACCGTCAGGGTGACGGGGTGGGTGCCGGGCGGGGCTGCAGGGCGCTCTGGCCCACTCGGCGTACCGGCGAGCGCGGGCGTGG
>CAZZYH010000218.1:3138-4649 GCA_964658225.1 Vulcanimicrobiota bacterium
ATCCCTGCCGCACCCATCTGGCCCAGGAACGATCGCCGCGTGAGCTTTCCGCGCGCCGGATCGACCGGGGCCTCCTCCCGCCTGCTGCTGTCCTGCTCACTCATCACGCCATCCTTGTCGATCCTCCGGCCGCCCCTGGTCCACTGGAGGTCGTACAGAGGCGATCATCCGTACCGTTATCCTATGACCATTCGCGCTTCCTGTCCTGTACTGTTGCCGGTTGCTTGCGACGCCCGAGGTTAACGCGACAGAACGATTACGGTAAAGCTGCCCGGCACAATCGCCGGGCGGGGCCGTGGATTGTCGGGCGAGGCCGCGGGACGCGGGCCGAACTGCGCAGTGACCACGTAGATCTTGCTATTGGTGGGATCAAAGGCCATCGTGCGCGCGCCCTTCTGCGTGGTGACGGTCTCCACAGTCTTGAAGTCGCTGCCCGAGGCGTCGATCACGCTTACCGTGCCATCGCCGCCGTTCGAGGAAAACGCGAGGGCGTGTTGCGGATCAAAGCCCGCCGCATCCGGCCCTTCGCCGATCGAAGGGTTGGCGATCGTCTTGCCCGTGCCGGTGTCGACCACCGCCATCTTGCCCCCGTCGCACACTGGAAAGAGGTGACCCTTGGCCCGGTCGATGGCCAGGCCCGAGGGAGACTCGCAGTTGGACAGCGGCCAGGTCGCCGTGAGGGCCTTCGATGCTGCGTTGAGCTGTACGATCTCGTTCTTGTCTTCAATGTTCGCGTACATCATGCCCTTGCCGTCGGCGGCAGGGAACTCCGGCTTGCCCGGCAAGGCGATGGTCGCGACGACCTTCTGCGTGCTGGTATCGATGACGGTCGCATTGTTGCTGCGTCCGTTGAAAGCCCAGACGGTCCGGGTAGCCGGCTCATAGGCGATGCCATCCGGATTGGTGCCGGCGGGGATCGACTGCAGGGTCTTGAGCGTGTGACGGTCAAAGACCACGACCGCATTCGCCCGGCCGTCGCTGATGTAGCCATACTTGCCGGTCTCGTCGAATGCGACCCCGTGCGTGCCCCCCAGCCCAGCAATGCTGCCCACCACCGTACCGGTCGCCGTGTCGAGCACCTCTACGCGAGTACCGTGCGTCAGGTACAGCCGATGCGCCGAGGGATCGACAGCCAGGTAGTCCCAGCCCCCCTCGCCGCCCACCTTCCACTGGGTCTCGACGTGGTAGGGGCCGGCTGCCTGCGCGCCGAGCAGCGAGGCCAGGGTCAGAGCGATGAGCGACAGTACGGAACGAAGCGCATGGGAAGACAAACGTTGCATAGACGGGCTTTCCGGCGATGAGTGCCTAGGGACGGTGATCCCTTGCCAAGCACTATACGCGTGGCCGTCTGAATACCTGCTGAAGGCGCGAGCGCGGGCTTTCAGCTCTGCTCAGGATTGCGTCAACTCGTCCAGCAGGACCTTGGCCTTGGTCGTCAGCGTCTGTGCGCCATCCAGGTCACTCTCCGATACGGCCTGGCGCGCCTTGAGGAGAAAGACCCGGATCTGCTG
>CAZZYH010000219.1:0-4510 GCA_964658225.1 Vulcanimicrobiota bacterium
GGGTCAGCTGGCGGTCAAGATCTATGGCGACGATCTGAAGACGCTCGAGGCCAAGGGAGACGAGATCATCGGGGTGATGAGCAAGGTGCGCGGAGTCGCCGACCTCGGACTGTTCCGGGTCATCGGGCAGCCGAACCTGAACTACACCGTCAATCGGCAGGCGGCGGCACGCTACGGCATCAACGTGGCCGATGTGCAGGATGCGATCCAGACCGCTGTCGGCGCAACCCCGCTGACCCAGGTGCTCGACCGGGAGGCGCGCTATGACGTCACGATGCGCTACCTGCCCCAGTATCGCGACACCCAGGAGGCCCTGGACCGGGTGCGACTCTTGTCGAGCACCGGCGAGCGGGTCTCGCTCGCGCAGCTGACCAACATCAAGGTCGAGGATGGCGCCGAAGAGATTTATCGCGAAGATGGGTCCCGCTACGTGGCCATCAAGTACAGCGTGCGGGACCGCGACCTCGGCTCGACGGTCGAGGAAGCGATCCGGAAGGTGGACGCGCAGGTAAAGCTGCCCCCCGGCTACAAAACGGACTGGGCGGGTGAGTACGAGAGCCAGAAGCGCAGCTCCAAGCGGCTCATGCTGGTGCTGCCGATCACCATTCTGCTCATCTTCATGATCCTCTACGCGATGTTCGGCTCGTTCAAGTGGGCGCTGCTGATCCTGGGCAATGTGGCCATGGCGCCGTTTGGCGGCATGCTGGCGCTGCTGGTCACGGGTACGCACTTCAGCGTCTCTTCCGGCGTCGGATTCCTGGCGCTCTTCGGCGTCTCGGTGCAGACCGGGGTCATCATGCTCGAGTACATCAACCAGCTCCGCGCCTCCGGCAAGTCGGTCGAGGAAGCGGCGGTGGAAGGGGCTGTGCTGAGGTTGCGGCCGATCATGATGACCATGCTGGTCGCGACCCTGGGCCTTTTGCCGGCGGCTACCTCGCACGGGATCGGGTCCGACTCGCAACGGCCGTTTGCCATCGTGATTGTCGGCGGCCTGATCGGCGCTCTGCTGATCTCTGTCTTTCTGCTGCCGACACTCTATGTCTGGATCGCGCGCGAAGATGATGTGCTGCCCAAGCACGCGGAGATGGAGATCTGATGCCCCCTCGCTCTCTGTTACGCTCCTTCGCCGCGCTGGCCTGGCTCCTTGCTCTGCCGGTCGCGCTGCCGGTGCTCGCGCAGAGCGGCAGCCAGACGGCAGAACCTGGCCGCCCGGCCCAGAACACGAGCGGCGCGCCCGGCAACGGGGCCACTCCTGAGAACGGGCAGACGCCCCTGCCGCCCGCTCCCAGCCCCATGCCTCCGGCGCAGATCGGGCCCGGCGCGACCAACCTGCAGCAGATCGGTCCGGTGCCGCCGCCGCCGCCCGATCCGCGGCGAAATCCCACCTCTTTGCCCGGCGCCCTGTCCCTCGAGCAGGTGCTCACCCTGACGCGCCATCAGAATCCAGCCTTGCTCGAAGCCCGGCAGAACCTCGAAGCCACCCGTGCCCAGGAGATCCAGGCCGGGGTGCGCGTGAACCCGAACCTGGGGCTGGTCGGCACGGACGTGACGCTCGCCGCGACCAACCCGGCCAGTCCTTACGCCTACAGCGCGCAGGTCTCCCGCCTCTTTGAACGGGGCCAGAAGCGGCGCTGGCGGCTGGATATCGCCCATGCCACCACCGCCCAGACCGAGGCGCAGCTGCACGATCAAGAGCGCGCGACAGACCTGGCTGTCAAACAGGCGTTTGTCGCCATGCTGATCGCCAAAGCGTCGGTCTCGCTTTCCAACGCCAACCTGGCGGACTTCCGTCGCGAGGTCGCCATCAACAGCGATCGCTACAAGGCGGGCGATATCGGCAAGCTCGATTTCGAGCGGCTCGATCTGCAATTGGCGCAGTTTGAGACCGACCAGGCGAATGCCTTCATCAGCCTCCGCCAGACCAGCGATCAATTGCAGACGCTGATGGGCATCGAAAACCCGAAGCAAGACTTCGACATAGTGGGCACCATCGTTCCGCCTGACCTGGCGCTGGACCTGCCTGCTCTGGACACCAAGGCGCTGGCCGCGCGACCGGATTACCAGGCGACCCTGGCCGGCGTAGCCCTGGCCGATGCGAATGTGAAGCTGTCGTACGCCAACGGCACCGCCGACCCGACCCTCGAGGGAGAGTATGACCGCGCCTCGACCTACAACTCCGCCGGCTTCAACCTCAACATTCCTCTGCGCATCTTCGATCGCAACCAGGGCAACAAGAAGACCAGCCAGTTTGCTGCGCAGGCCAGCCGGTTTGCCGTCGTGGCCGCCAAAAACCAGGTGCTTTCCGAAGTGGACCAGGCCTGGATCGGGTATACCCAATCGAAGCTGCTGGCCGATCGATACAGCACTCATTACCTGGACGAAGCAGGAGACGTGCTGCAGATTGCGCAGTTTGCCTACGAGCACGGGGGCATCGCGTTGATCGACTATCTCGATGCGCTGCGGGATTCGCGTGCCACGACCGCGGCGGCGCTCGCTGCTTACTCGAATACCTGGCTGGCCATTCACCAGCTTAGCTATGCCGCGGCGTCCGAGGTTGTGCCCTGAGGTGCCGGGCCAAATCCGAGCGCGTCGCGCCCGGGGGAAGGACGCGGCGTGAAGGTCGAACTTTCTAAACCGGCGCGGGCGGACGCGATCGCCTCGCTGCAACGCTACTTCAGCGAGCATATGCCCGAGCCCCTGGGCGATCTTGCCGCGGGCTTGCTGCTGAGCTTCTTCCTGGAGGAAGTGGCCCCGGCGGTCTACAACCAGGCCATTGTGGACGCACAGGCCCGGGTCCAGGAGCGGGTTGGTGACCTCAGCGGGGAGCTCTACGTCGACGAATTTCCGTACTGGCCGAAAGTGGATGCCAAGCGCAAAGGCCACCGATAGCCTTCGCAGTAGCAACAGGAGCGGCGATTCTTCAATGGTCTGGAGCGCGCTCTATTTCGAGACACTCGGCCGTGTCGCGGGCGAGCACCTTCGCCCAGGACGCGGCTCCTTCCGCGAGGACAGCCCGGTAAGCCACATCTGGCTCGTCCATGCGGGTCGACCTATGCTCAAGGCACTCCGATGTAATGTTTGTCTCACACACTTTTGCCGATGGCATGGCTTAACATAGGGTGCAGGCTGCGGCCTTTCCATTGAGAGCCAAACGAGGCATGTTGAGCGCGCAAAGTGGGCCACCCAGTGCGGAGCGAAGTTCGCAGGATGCTGAACAAGGCCGCCTGCCCAACGGTCTATCCAGGCCGCACCGGGTGCTGCACGTCATCTTCACCATGTCGCCCCACGATGGGGGCCCACCGGAGGGGGTTCGCCAACTGGCCCTGAACTACAAGGCGATCGGCGACGAGGTGGAAGTAGCGACGCTCGACGATCCTGGGGCCTCCTTCCTGAGCAGCTTCGACTTTCCCATCCACGCGCTGGGACCGCCGCCCGGTCGCTACGGCATATCGCGCCGCCTGGTGCGCTGGCTGGGCAACAATATCCGCAGGTTCGACCTGGTGGTCATCAACGGCGTGTGGCTCTTTCCCGCGGTAGCTGCGTGGCGGGCGGCCATCGCCGCAGGCGTGCCCTACGTGGTGTTTACCCACGGCGCGCTGGACGTCTTCTTCAAGCGCCGCTATCCCATCAAGCACTTGAAAAAGATGGTCTACTGGCCGCTCCAGTACCGCATCCTGCGCCAGGCGGCGGCCGTGCTGTTTACCTCGGAGTCGGAGCGTGACCTGGCCCTGGCCAGCTTCTGGCCCAATAGCTGGAAGAGCAAGGTGATCCCCTACGGCACGAACAAGCCGACCGGCGATCCGGCTGGGCAGCGCGCAGCGTTTTACGCCAAGGTGCCCGCGGTGGAAGGCCAGCGCTTCCTGCTCTTTCTCTCCCGCATCCACGAGAAGAAGGGCTGCGATCTGCTCCTCGCTGCGTTTGCTTCGATTGCCGCGCGTGCCGACCAACTGCACCTGGTCGTCGCCGGTCCCGACCAGGTGGGGCTGCAGGCGAAACTGGAGGAGCAGGCGCGCCGTCTCGGCATTGCGGACCGGGTGCACTGGCCGGGCATGCTGGGCGGGGATGTAAAGTTTGGCGCCTTTTATGCAGCCGACGCCTTTGTGCTGCCCTCGCACCAGGAGAACTTCGGCATCGCCGTGGCAGAAGCCCTGGCCTGCGGGCGGCCGGTGCTGATCTCGGACCAGATCAATATCTGGCGGGACATCGTCGCAGACCAGGTAGGCCTGGTCGAGCCCGATACGCTCGAGGGAACCTGCCGCCTGCTGGAGCGCTGGATCGCCCTAGCCCCGCAGGAGCGCTCCGCCATGGCGGCACGCGCGGTCGGCACCTTTGAAGGGCGTTATTCGCTGCGCAAGTCCGCCGAGGCCATTCACGCGCTGACCGACACGCTCGCCGGCCGGTCGTTCCCGGTTGTCCCGGAGAACGGATACCCGCTTTAAGCTCTTTCTACCCGGGCGCGCTTGCGGCTGGATCGCACTTTAAGCCGAGAGAGGGATGGCAGCGGGCGACC
>CAZZYH010000220.1:0-4496 GCA_964658225.1 Vulcanimicrobiota bacterium
GTTCTGGCCGCGCGAGTGCGCGCCGCCGGCCGTGGCCGCATCCCCGCGCAGGCTCTCCGGGCTCAGGCTCTCAAGGAGGCGCTGCGCGCAAAGCTCAACACGCGGCAGCGGAACCTCGCGCGTCTGCTCCTTGGTGCCGGCGCCCGTCGAGGAGAGCAGAAGCGCGGCCAGGCCAAGCGTCAAAATGGTGCTGAGCCAAAAGCTGAGCAGCCCCCGCACAAAGATGGTCATGCTTTCTTTACCCCCTCGGCCAACACATAGACGTAGCCGATCCCGCGCACGCTGCGGATGCGGTCCCCGCCCGACTGAGACGGCCCCAGTTTGCGGCGCAGATTACTCACAAGGCTGTCGATGCCGCGATCATTGATGGTGCGCTCCCGCTCCAGCACCTGGGTCACGAGCTCCTCGCGCGCGAGCACCGTGCCGGGGCGGGAGAGCAGCAGCTGCAGCAGGGCAAACTCCGAGCCGGTGAGCTCCTTTTCCTCGCCATCGGAGTAGACCCGGCGGCTGCGTGCATCGAGCTCCACATCGTCGACGCGCAGGTACCCCAGTCTGCCCTCGTGAGGCTGCACCCGTCGCAGGATGGTCCGCACCCGCGCCAGCAACTCGTCCGGGTCGAAAGGCTTGGGCAGGTAATCGTCGGCGCCGGAGCGAAGCCCGTGCACCCGGTCGCTGGTCGAGCCACGCGTGGTCAGCATCACCACGGGAACGTCGGAGAGCCGGCGGATCTGCTCCAGCACCTCGAAGCCATGCATGCGCGGCAGCATGACATCGAGAATGACCAGGCCCACCTGCTCCCGGTCGATCATCCGCAAGCCCAGCTCCCCGGTCGCCGCGACGGAGACGCGAAATCCCTCCTGGGCCGCGTATTCGGTGAGCAACTGGCCCAGCGCCAGGTCGTCATCGATCAGCAGCAGGTGCGTGTGCCAGGCCGACGGCGCTGCCTGCGTGTGCGACATACCTTCATTCTGCGCTCGATCCCGGGCCGGGACGGATCGGAAATTGTCGAGAAGTGTTCTCCCCGGCACCCAAAGTTTTCCGGCGCTTGCACGCTTGCAACAAAACGCCCGCGCCGGGCTCTCTGTCGAGACTTGTCGAGCCGGGGGGCAAAGGCCGCTCCGGCGCCCCGCCTGGCACGTCTATCTGCCTAGCCCGGGTGCCACAGTGTCGCTTCCAGGCACCCGGCTAGGAGGAACCATGCAACGACTGAGAGCCCTGGCGGCCGGTATCTTGCTGCTCGGAGCGGTAACGCTTGGCAGGGCAGCGTTCGCCCAGGAAGGTCCGCCGCCCGACGGTCCGCCCCCGGGCATGGACGCCCAGCAGCCGGAGCCACCCGGCATCAATCCCGCCCACGAACTCGCCCAGCTCACCAAGAAGCTGAAGCTGACCGAGGAGCAGAGAACGAGCATTCGCCCCGTCCTCGAGGAGCGGGCAAAACGGATGCAGGCCCTGTTTGCCGACGCCGCCGGGCCCTCGCCGGACAAGAGGAACACCGCCATGCAGATCGGCAAGGAGACCGACGCCAAGGTGCGCGACCTGCTTACCGATGACCAGAAGGCCCGCTACGACAAGATGACCCGGGAGCGCGAGGCCAGCATGCCGCCCAACCCCACCTAGAGAGGGGTTTCTCTCTGGTGACCGGTACCGGCGAACGGCGGCGTGACTGCTCCGTGGCGGAAGGTCACACCACCCCGATGCACGCGCCGCGGCCGCGGGGCCGAGACGGCTCGCAAAGGGGGCGGCGCTGCATTGCACGCGCTGCGCCAACGAGAAACCGGCACCCGCAGAGCCACAGAAAAGTAGGAGAGGAGACAGGATGAATCGCACAGGCAGGTGCCGGACCTTCGAGCATGCAGCCAAAGGGGCAGGGCTCACACTGATGTTGCTGCTTGCAGTCGTAACCCAGGCGCAGACGCCCTCCCCGCGCATTACCCAGGCCGTCGACACGACCCGGCGCGTTGCCCTCGAGCACTCCCGCTCTCCGCTCGCGCTGATGGCCAAAGACAGCGGCAGGCTTGCGGCCGGAACCCGCCTGGAGAGCATGAGCATTGTCTTCAAGCCGAGCGATGCGCAGCAGGCTGACTTGAAGGCGCTGCTTGCCGCCCAGGCTGACCCTGCGTCGAGCCAGTATCACAAGTGGCTCAGCCCGGACCAGTTCGCAGTGCGCTTCGGCATGGCCGCGGCCGATCTCGATACGGTCAAGGCCTGGCTCGAACAGCAGGGCTTTACCGTCGGGGCGGTCTCGCGCAGCAAGAACCGCCTGCACTTTTCAGGGACCGCGGCCCAGGTAGAGGCGGCTTTCTCTACCGAGCTGCACACCTACCAGGTGCGCGGCGCAGCCGTCTATGCCCCCGCCACCGATCTCAGTCTCCCTGCCGCTCTTTCTTCGGTCGTGCAGGGTGTGGAGAACATCTCGAGCCTGCGGCCGCGCGCCCATGCCATCTTGAAGTCACCGCAGCGCGCCACGCCCAACTTTACCTCCAGCCAGAGCGGCGACCACCAGTTGCAGCCAGGCGATGTGGCCGTCATCTACAACATCAACCCCGCCTACAGCGCAGGCTACACGGGCACCGGCCAGTCGATCGCAATCGTCGGTCAGTCTTCGATCTCGGTATCGGATATTGAGAATTTTCAGAATGCGGCGGGCTTAACGGTGCGCGACCCGGTGCAGGTGCTGGTGCCGGACTCCGGCAGCGCGGCGGTGAGCACCGGCGATGAAGCCGAGTCCGATATCGATCTCGAATACTCCGGGGCCATCGCCAAGGGCGCGACGATCTACTTTGTCTACACCGGATCCAATACCAACTACAGCACCTTCGACGCGATCGAGTATGCCGTTGACAACCGCATCGCTCCGATCATCAGCAACAGCTACGGCACCTGCGAGACGGAGTTGAGCCAGAGCGATTACTCGACCCTGGAATCGATCTTCTCGCAGGCCGCCTCGCAGGGCCAGACCGTGGTGACCGCCTCGGGCGATAGCGGATCGACCGATTGCGAGAGCGATACCGACTTGACCACCGCGCAGCGGGATGCGCTCACGGTAGACTACCCGGCCAGCAGCGAATACGTGACAGGCATGGGCGGAACCGAGTTTCCCACTGCCGACGTCTCCAGTTCGAACACCACCTACTGGACGGCTGCAAACGGCAGCGATGTGATCACCTCCGCCTTGTCCTACATTCCCGAGCAGGCCTGGAACGACGATTCTTCCTCGGGCGGCTTGAGCTCCGGCGGCGGCGGCGCCAGTTCTCTTACCGCGCGGCCCAGCTGGCAGACAGGGGTCACCGGCATCGCCTCCGGAGCCTACCGGCTGGTGCCTGACCTGGCCCTCGACGCGTCTCCAGAGAACGCCGGGTATCTCTACTGCTCGAGCGATTCCAACTCGACCGGCATCACGGGAAGCTGCTCCAACGGCTTTCGCGACAGCAGCGACGTTTACCTGACCGTGGCCGGGGGCACCAGCTTCGCCGCGCCCATCTTTGCCGGCATGCTGGCCATCATCAATCAAAAGGAAAACTCGACCGGGCAGGGTGTCGTCAATTCCACCCTCTACACGCTCGCCGCCGACTCGACCACCTACGCCTCGGCCTTTCACGACATCACCTCCGGCGGCAACCAGTGCACGGCCGGGTCCAGCTACTGCTCAAGCGTGGGGCAAGCCGCCTACGCCGCCGGGACCGGCTACGATGAGGCGACCGGGCTCGGCTCGGTCAATTTCGATAACCTGCTCAATAGCTGGCCGGCCGGCTCGAGCGCCTCGCTCCAGGCCACCACGACGGGCCTGGCGGCCGCCACTGCAAACCCTGCCTCGGGCGCGAGCGACACCATCACCATCACCGTCGCGCCGCTCAGCAGCACCTCCACCATCGGCTCGACCCCGACCGGATCGCTCACCATCGAAGTGGATGGAACCACCGAAAGCCCCACCCTGCAGCTTGCCAGCGGGGCGGCGACCTACACCTTTTCGTCGACCACCGGGGGCGCGCACATCATCACGGCCACCTACTCCGGAGACGCGACCTACGCCGGCTCTACCGGGACCACGACCGTGACCGTCGGCTCGACCACGACTACCTCCACCGGCACCTTTAGCCTGGCTGCGACCAATATCACCGCCGCGCAAGGCAGCAGCGGCACCTCGACGGTCACCATCACGTCCAAGTCCTCCTACGCGGGCACCGTCGACTTTACCCTGTCTACCGACAACACCTCGCTCAACTCCTACGGTTGCTATGACATCGCCAACACTGCCGTGACCGCGGGCAAGACGGTCACGACCACGCTCACGCTCTATACCTCGGAGACCGTCTGCAACAGCACGTCGTCGGTCAAGAACGGGACCCGGCACAACTTCGTGCGCACCGGCGCCGCCAAGGGCGGTTCGCAGGCTTTGAAGCCGCGCGTCCGGCTCTTCGAGCCGGCGGGTGCTCTGGCGGCCCTTGCCGGGGTACTGATGGTCGGCCTTGGCCGCCGCCGGCGCCTCTGGAGCCTCG
>CAZZYH010000221.1:0-4447 GCA_964658225.1 Vulcanimicrobiota bacterium
CGCAGAAGGTCACGCTGGTAGGGGCCCGGACCTCGCTTGCCGGGGAGGCATGCAGCCCTCCATGATCTTAAGTGTGGCCGATACCCGACCCATACCCGAGCCCCACTCCGATCTGCAGGCCACCGTGCTTCGGCTGGCACAGGCATGCGGATTTGCTCATGCGGGCATTGCCTCACTCCCCGAGCCCGACGACGCGGAGCAGCAGGGCGCGTACTTGGAAGCCTGGATTGCGCGTGGCCACGCGGGAGAGATGGAGTACCTGAAGCGGCGCGATGCGCTCGGCCGGCTGGTGCGATCGTCGCTGGCCGCGGCGGCCCCCTGGGCGCGCTCGGTGATTGTGTGTGCAGCACCCTACCATACCGGCGCACCGCTCTCGATCACGCCGGCCGACCCGCAGGCGGGATGGATCGCGCGGTATGCCTGGAGCGGCGCGCGCGATGACAAAGACGAGCTGCGACCGGCGGACTATCACAAGGTTCTCCTGGGCCGGCTCAAGCAGCTTGAGGCGGCCCTGCATACCGAGCGGGGTGCGTTTGCATCCTGGGCCTACGTCGATACCGGTCCCCTGATCGAGCGTGCCTGGGCAGCGCTGGCGGGTGTGGGCTGGACGGGCAAGAATACCTGCACGCTGAACCAGCAGCTGGGATCGTTTTTCTTTCTCGGTGTGATCCTCACCTCGCTCGAGGTGCCGGCCGCGGCCCGCGCACCCCTCGCTGCCGACCGCTGCGGCAGCTGCACCCGCTGCATCGACGCGTGCCCGACCCAGGCGCTTGTGGCGCCCTACCAGATGGACGCCAGCCGCTGCATTGCCTACCTCACCATAGAAAAGCGGGGCAGCATCCCTGAAGAGTTGCGCGGCGGCATGGGCCGGCAGGTGTTTGGCTGCGATATCTGCCAGGATGTCTGCCCCTGGAACCGCAAAGCGCCGATTGCTGCCGATGCAGGCATGGAGCCCCGACCGGAGCTAGTCAATCCTTCGCTCACTTGGCTGGGGCAGATGAGCGAGGCCGAGTTTGGCCGCGCTTTTTACGGCTCCCCGGTCAAGCGCGCGCAGTATGCCGGGCTGCGCCGCAACGTGGCGATTGCGATGGGCAACAGCGGAGAACAGGGCTTTGTGCCGCAGCTTGAGGCCTGGGCCGCAGGCGAGGATGCCGTGCTGGCCGAATCGGCGCGCTGGGCGCTCGACCGACTCAGAGAACATGCCTGACCGGGCGGCCCGGAAGCTCCGCAGCCCGGCGCGCCCCTTTTGCTAGCATGACCTATGTTGCGCTTTCGTTCGCCCATCTACCGGCCCGCGCAGGTTGCAGCTGTGGACATCGGGCAGCGACGCGGCACGCCGGCACCGGCCCAGCCACCGCGTGCTGCCGGTAGCTGGCTCGGCGAGGCGTTCTCGCTCGGCCGCTATCTGTCACAGTCCGAGGTACATACCTACGCCTTCAGTGTCGCCGCAAACGCGATCCTGTCGCTCTTCCCGTTCATCGTGATGATGTTCACCATAGCGCGCCGGCTGCTGCACTCCAGCGCGATGGTGAACGCCATCGGCGAAATGCTGCACTACTTTCTCCCTGCCAACCAAGACTTCGTTGTCCGCAACATGAGCCTGCTGGTGCATGCGCGGGGCGGGGTGCAGGTCGCCTCGGTGGTTACGCTGCTCATCTCATCCTCAGGTGTGTTCCTGCCCCTTGAGGTCGCGCTCAATCAGGTTTGGGGCGTCGCGCACAATCGCTCTTACCTGAGCAACCAGCTCATCTCCCTTGGCCTGGCCATGGCGGTCGGTCTGCTTGCCATGCTCTCGGTCGCTTTCACCGCGGCCCAAACGCGCGTGCTGACCCTGCTCTTCTTCGGGCACACGACAAACTTTGTTTTTGGATTGCTGGCCCACAGCTTTCTGCAGGTTTCTGCCGCCGTGCTGAGCATTACGATCTTCTTCATCGTCTACTGGATCCTGCCTAACCGCCGGCTGCCGGTCAACGCCGTTTTGCCGACCGCGATTGTGGTCGGCCTGCTCTGGGAGCTGGCCAAGATCATCTATGTGCGCGTGCTGGTGTGGATGGACCTGGGCGCAGTGTACGGGCCGTTCGCCGTCTCGGTGGGCTTGATGATGTGGGCCTTTCTGACCGGGCTGCTTCTGCTCGCCGGCGCCCATTATTCGGCCAATCGGCACACCCTGCGGCTGGCGAGAGAGGCCGATGCCGGGGCGGGGCACCCCGGCTAGCTCTCGCCAAGCCGCCTCTTTTTTTAGGCCGCCTGCGCCCCCATGCGCCGCAGCTCCCGCTACACTGGGGCAGCATGGCTGGCATCCGGACGATCGAAGCGAGTATATGCAAGCGGCTGCGCTTGTCCGCTCCTCGGGGCCTGCTCGGGCGGCTGGCTTTCTGGCTGGCGATCGTGACCGCGATCGCCGGCCTCGGCACTCTTCTGCCTGGTCTGATCGGACTGGTCTTCTTTGCGCTGAGCCTTCTTGCGGCCTCGGCCTTGTTCTTTGTGCTGATCCCCATCATCTGGCGCTACACCCTGGGCCGCGTTCTATGGAAGGTGCGCAACCGGCTGATCGTCACCTACCTGCTCATGGGCCTGGCGCCGGTGGTTCTCTTTGTGCTCCTTGCCTGCATTGCCACCTACATCTTCCTGGGTCAGTTCGCGATCTTCGCCGGTTCGGCCGAGCTCGATCGGTCGCTGCAGCAGATGGCGATCGGCAACAACGCCTATGTCCTGGTGCTGGCCCATTCGCTGGACCTGGGTGTTCCCGGCGCCCCCAGCCGGCTGCCGGAGACGGGGAGCGCGGCGACGCGGCCCGGCAGGACGCCCAACAGCAAGGCCGGCAATGAGGATCGTCCCGCCGAGCCGGCGGAGATCTTCGTATTCGTTGACGGCAAGCCGATCCGGCACCCGATGGAGGCGCCCCACCCCGCTCAGTCCATGCCCGGCGTGCCTCGCTGGGCGCCCGATCACTTTCACGGAGTCGCGTTTTCAGACGGCCACCTGTTTCTCCGGGCCCTGGACTCGGCCCACGTCGGCGATCACACGGTGACCGCCATCAGCAGCACGCCCCTGGCCCAGGCAAGCGTAACGAAGTTCGCCGAGGGACTTGGCCGCATCACCATCGTTCCGGATGTCTCCCTCCGCCGCAATGAGGACAAGGACAAGGCGGCGCCCATCTCCACCGAGGCCGAGGAAGAGCATGCCAATGCCGTGCGGCCGAATACGGTCGTCGGCGGCACGCTTCCTCGCCCTGCCCATCTCTACGATCTGCCTGTGCACTTTTACGCTCCGCTGCCCACCACCGATTGGCAGACCGGCGCCAGCCGGGGAAGCGGCCTGCAGGTCACCTCGCGGCCCACTCTGCTCTACAAGCGCCTCTTCATCACCTCGCTTGAAGTAGGCGCCTATGTGCAGGATGTGCTGATCGGCATCGCGATCTTCTTCGGCGTGCTCGAGCTCGCGGCCTTCCTGATGGCCATGCGGCTGAACCAGACCATCACCCGCTCGGTGAGCGACCTGTATGAGGCGACGCTCGCAATTGACAGCGGCAAGTTTACCCACCGGATCGAGGTGACGCGCAAGGATCAGCTGGCCGCGCTTTCGCAATCCTTCAATACCATGACCTCTTCGCTCGAGCGGTTGCTCGAGGAGCAGCGCGAGAAGGAGCGTCTGCTGGGCGAGCTCGAGATTGCGCAGGAGGTGCAGGCAAGCCTGTTTCCGAGCGGGCATGTCTCGCTGCCCTCGCTCGAGGTATTCGGCATCTGCCAGCCGGCGCGCACGGTGAGCGGCGACTACTACGACTTTCTCGTCTCCAGCGGAGCGGAGCTGTCGCTGGCCCTGGGCGACATCAGCGGGAAGGGGATCTCCGCCGCGCTGCTGATGGCGACCCTGCACTCCGCCGTGCGCGCCTATCGGTTTGCGGGCGATGACATGCGTGCCTCCGGCGATGCGCACGCGGGCGAGCGCACCGCCACCCTCCCGCTGCTGGCCGCCTCCTTTGACGAACCGGCGCAGATCCTTGGATTGCTCAACCGGCACCTCTTCCGCAGCACCCAGCCGGCCAAGTACGCGACCCTGTTTCTGGCTCACTACGATGGGGCGACCGCGGAGCTGACCTACTCGACAGGCGGCCAGCCGCCGCCGCTGCTCCTGCGGGCGGACAACTCGGTCGTGCGGCTGGACTGCGGCGGCACGGTGATCGGCCTGATCGACGCCATGCGCTATGAGCAGGGACGCGAAACGATGGGCTCCGGCGACATCCTGATCGCGTACAGCGATGGCGTGACCGAGCCGGAGAACGAGTTTGGCGAATTCGGCGAGGAGCGACTCGTCGAACTGGTGCGCCGTCATCGCCACTTGTCGCTCGACAAGATCGCCGACCAGGTGCTGGCAGCGCTGCGCAGCTGGATCGGCGCCCAGGAGCAGCCCGACGACATCACGCTCGTGCTGGCGCGCCAGCGCTAAC
>CAZZYH010000222.1:0-4409 GCA_964658225.1 Vulcanimicrobiota bacterium
GGGGTGGCGATCCGGCCCGGGTCTGGGCACGCACGCTGCGAGCAGGCGCGGGCGCATGAGGTTAGCGGCGACCCTCGGCCGGCTGCCAGGCAGCACGGCGCGACTTGGCCACGGCGTCGAGCACGCCATTGAGAAAGTTGATCGACTCGGGCGCCGAGTACCGCCGGGCGATCTCGAGCGCCTCGTTGATCACGATCGGGGGCGGCGTGGAGGGAAAGCCGATCATCTCGGCCACGGCCATGCGCAGCACATTGCGATCCACGGCCGGCATCCGTTCGATCCGCCAATGGGCCGAGTGCTTCTCGATCAGGTCCGCGACCTCTTCCTCGCGGACGTTTGCGACACGATAGAGGTCCTCGGCAAAGCTGCGTGTGTCCGCATCCACCTCGTCACGCGCCTCCCAGAAGGTCTTGCGGACCTGTTCCGGACTCTGCTTGCCGATGTCGCCCTGGAAGAGCATCTGCATGGCCAGTTCCCGCGACTTGCGGCGTTTGCCCGTGGCTACGCTCACTGGGCCACGCCCTGCGGTGCGCCGGGCCTTACGCCGCCGGGGCCGGGGGCGCGGTGCTGCGTGTCGAGCTTGCGATGCAGCGAGACCATCTCGATCGCCGCCGAGGCTGCCTCAAATCCCTTGTTGCCCGCCTTCAGGCCGGCCCGGTCGAGCGCCTGCTCAAGGGTCTCGCAGGTCAGCACCCCGAACGCGTGCGGGATGCCTGTCTCCTGCTGCGACTGGCCGATGCCCCGCGCAACCTCGTTGTAGATGGCCTCGTAGTGCGCCGTCTCCCCGCGCAGCAGCACGCCGAGGGTGACCACGCCGTCGACCGTGCCCGAGCCGGCCAGCTTGCGCGCCGCATCCGGAACCTCCCAGGCGCCCGGCACGCGGACGATCTGAAGATCCTGGTACCGCGCGCCCGAACGCAGCAGGGCATCGAGGGAGCCCTGCAGCAGACGGTCGGTGATCACCGAGTTCCAGCGCGCCACCACGATGCCGAAGCGCATGCCGGTCGCAAGCAGGTCTCCTTCCACCGCCGCCGGGCGGCCCTCGAGCGGGTCGGCCCACGCCCAGATCGTCAACGGGACGCCGGGCACGGGCTCGACCGAGAACTGCCGCGACTTCCAGTGCGTGTCGGCGATCGACGTCACCCGGCGCGCCGCTTCTTCGGCTCCCCAGGTCTGCTCAAGCCACAGCCGGGCAGCATCGCACACCGCGTCCAGGCTGGTGACCTCCAGAAAGAGCTCCGCCGGCGCGCCGGAGGGCGTATCCGCCAGGCCCTCTACCAACCCGTCGACGATCTCCAGGGTGCCGAGCGGCGCACGAAACGACCGGCCCCGCGCGTGCTCCTCTTCAAACGAGCGTCCCGGCTCGAGCCCCAGGGCAGCCAGAAAGCCGCTCAGCCGGTCGAACACGGCAGGCGTGCTGGCTGGACGCACCCACGTCATCCCCTTGATCATCTCTTCACTTTAGCAGCACCCCGGGGCGCAATCGGGCCGAGCAAAGCTGGCCTCCCTATCTGTTTCCAGATACTCTCAGGGCATATGCTCGGTGCATTGGGCAATGATCTTCGGCACACCCTCTGGCGAGCCTTCCGCCACAATGCCCTCGTCATTGCCAAGGCGGCCGCCTACTCGCAGCTGCTGAGCCTGTTTCCTGCCCTGCTGGTGGGCACCTGGCTGCTGGCCAAGGCCCCGACCACCGACTCTGTCCGGGGCGACATCCGCACGGTGCTGGTCGACCTGCTGCCGTCGGACACGATGAAGCTCGCCCAACACTACTTTGAGACCAATCCCGGCCGCTCGCACCGGCTGGTCATCTCGGCCGGGGTGGTGGCGGTGGGGGCGGCGGCCGGCGTCATGCTGTCGCTGATGGAAGGCTTTCGCCGGGCCTACGGGCTGCCGCGCGGCGGCTTCGGCTTCTGGAAGGAGCGCGCCGTGGCGCTCGCCCTGATCCCCTCCACCCTGGTGCCCATGCTCTTCGCCACGGCCTTTGTCGTCTTCGGCCACCAGATCGAGATCTGGATGGTCGCCAATGCGGATCACACCCTGCGTCCGCTGGTGCTGATGTCCTGGCGCGCCGCTCGCTGGATGATTGCGATGGCGGGCAGCGTGTGCGTGCTCATGGTCATCTATCACTTCGGCACCTCGCTGCGGCCGCCCTGGCGGCGCGTGCTGCCGGGAGCGGTAGTGGCCACGGTGACCTGGTTCTGCTCGACCATGCTCTACGGCTGGTACGTGACCCGCTTTGCCGATTATTCGATCGTGTACGGTCCGCTGGGCGCGGGCATCGCGACCATGGTCTGGCTCTACATGGTCTCGCTTGCCATGCTGATCGGCGCCGAGTTTAACGCGCAGGTCCACCCCCTGCTCCAGGCGCCGGCCCAGGCGCAGGATGCGGACGATGCTGCGCCGGCCTCCGAGGCCGCCTACGGCTCGCATGCGGCGCGCCCGGCCTAGCGCTCGCTCGAGGCCTGCCTGCGCACCGCCGGCCCCCACGCCCGGCATCGCCCGCGCGCGGCCGAAAGGTCCGCCGGCGGCGCCTGCGGAGTGTCCCGGAAACACTATAGAATCGGGCTGCACGCAAGCGCGGAACCATTGCTGCACGCACGATCGACACGGCAGTACCGGTCGATGCCGGACCAGGTTGGGGGATCGATGGAAGCCAAGCAGACACAAGCAAGCCTGACCACGGGCACGATGACCAGCGGCGGCCAGCCCGTGGGCGAGTACTTCCGCCGGGCCAAGATCGTCGCCACCCTCGGTCCGGCGTCGAGCACGGAGACGACCTTTCGAGCGCTGGTGCGGGCCGGGCTCGACGTGGCGCGGCTCAACTTTTCGCACGGCTCCCAGGCCCAGAAGCTCGAACTGATCCAGATGGTGCGCAAGGTCTCGGAAGAAGAGGGCAAGCCGATCTGCATCCTGGCCGATCTGCAGGGCCCGAAGATCCGCACCGGCAAGCTGGTCGACCATAAGCCCGTCCTGCTCGAGACCGGGCAGAAGCTCATCATTACCCCGCGCGATATCGCGGGCAATGCGGAGGTGGTCAGCACGACCTTCGTTACGCTGGCCGAGAATCTGGAGCCGGGTGCCCGCATCCTGCTCTCCGACGGCCTGATCGAGCTGCATGTCCTGCGCCTGGACGGCCAGGACGTCGAGTGTACGGTGATCAACGGCGGCCTGCTCGGTGAGTCCAAGGGCATCAACCTGCCCGGGGTCGCGGTCAAGGTGCCCGCGCTTACCGACAAGGACGCTCTCGATCTGGATTTTGCCATCGGCGCCGGCGTGGACGCGATCGCGCTGTCCTTTGTGCGCAACGCGGAAGATGTGCGCCTGGTCAAGGAGCGGATCGATGCGCTGAGCGGCGAGATCTGGATCATCGCCAAGCTTGAAAAGCCGCAGGCGATTGAGAATCTGGACGAGATCCTGGAGATCGCCGACGGGGTGATGGTGGCGCGCGGGGACCTCGGCGTCGAGGTGCCGCCGGAGAAGGTTCCCGCTATCCAGAAGCTCGTGATCCGCCGCGCGGCCGACTACCGCAAGCCGGTCATCACCGCTACGCAGATGCTCGAATCGATGATCGAGAACCCGCGCCCCACGCGCGCCGAAGCCAGCGACGTGGCCAACGCGATCTACGACGGCACGGATGCCGTCATGCTCTCGGCCGGCAAGTACCCGATCGAGACGGTCAAGATGATGGCCAAGATCATCGTCGAGACCGAGGCCCAGATTCGTGAGCTGCACGGGACCACCGGCCCCCAGCGCCGCAGCCACTCGGTCACCGTGCCGGAGTCGATCTGCGAGTCCATGGCGCATGCCGCGCTCGACCTCAATATCCGCGCCATCGCTGTGTTTACCGAGACCGGCGCGACGGCGCGCCTGCTGTCCAAGTACGGCCCCAAGCCGCCCATCATCGCCATGTCGTCCAACCCCGGAGTCATTCATCGCATGAACCTGCTGCGCGGCGTCTACCCCATGGCCTGCGGCAAGGCTGCGACGACCGAGCACATGATCGAGACCGTCGAGCAGCTGCTCGAGGAGAGCAAGTTCGCGCACCGGGGAGATATTGTCGGCATCGTCGCCGGCACCCGCACCCGCACCGGGGCCACCAACTTCATGCGGCTGCATGTGCTGGGAGACCTGCTCGACGAAGAGACCAGGGGCCGCGAAGCGCGGGTGGCGGCGAGCGTCTAGCCCGGCAGGCAAGAGGGGCTGCTCGCCCTTGGCCGCTGGCTGCGAGCGGAATCACGCGCCTGTGCCCGACGCGGGCGCACGAATCGCTGTACGGGAAGGGCCCGCCCCGTCGCACGCAGATGCTTGCGAAGACCGGCCGGCCTGCGATGGGGCGGCGGAGGATCGCGCGCGCTCGATGGACCCTGGCGCTCCCCTCGCCTGGCTCATCGATCCCTACCGTCAAC
>CAZZYH010000223.1:0-4381 GCA_964658225.1 Vulcanimicrobiota bacterium
TCTCCGGGGTCGCGGCGGGAGTCGGGGAAAGCGCGGAGGCAGACGCGGCGGCGGCGCCTCCCTCCCCCTCCGGGCCGGCTTCGCGGCGACGCCTGCCCGCGCGTACCTTGCCTTTGGGCAGCGGCAGGGGCTCCTTCGGGTAGACCACCGAGCCGCCCGGCCTGAGGGCCTGGGTCAGCACCTGGCCGATCGAGGCCGAGGGCTGGTTGACCCCCAGCAGGGACGCAAAGGTCGCCGCCAGGTCTACAGGCTGCACCCGCCCGCGATAGATGCCGGGCGCAAAGGGCGCCCCGTAGAAGCCGAGCGGCACATGCCGGTCATAGGAGAAGGGGCTGTAGTGGTTGGTCCCGGTGCTGTCGGCGGAGCCTTCCATCTGGTAGGCGATCGGCAGCACCATCACGTACCAGCCGCCGTTGGGTGTGTAGCTGTGGGCCAGCAGCTGGCCAAACTGGGTGCCGGGCAGCTCGCCCGCTTCCATCTGCAGCCGGGTAAAGGTGCGATAGATCTGGGGCCGGGCCGGGATTCTCCCCGCGGGGGCGGGCTCCTCGGGCTTGGCCGTGCTGGACAAGGCGCCCACCGCGCCCTCCACCGCTGCCTCGACCGCGTGCTCGGCCTCCTGCTCGTTGATGCCGGCCCGGGCGAAGATCGGTTCGTTCAGGGCGAGATAGGGGAGCTCCTGCCGGGGCAGCAGGTAGGCGTTGTTCTCCCCCGGCGAGAACTTCTGGTTGATCGCCTCGTTCAGGTTGGCGGTCAGCTGCTTGACGTCGATGTAGGCGCCCTTGAGCCCCAGCGCGGAGGAGGCGGCGGGGGTGGAGGCGATCCCGTGATCGGCGGTCAGCGCGATCCAGACATTGCCGAGGCCCCCGTCCACGTTCTTGTCCAGCCAGGAAAAGAAGCCGTCCAGGTCGCTGTCGAGCGCGTCGACCATGGCGTGCTCTTCGGGCGCATCCGGGCCTACCTGGTGGCCCAGGATGTCGCTCGCCGAGAGGCTGATGGTGACCATATCGGTCGTAGGGTGCTTGCCGAGCTGCCGGCCCGCGATGAGCGCTTCGGCGAAGGCCAGCTCGTAGGCATTGGCGGCGGGGGTGCGGCCCACCTGGCTGTAGAAGGAGGTCGGCGGCTGGGTCAGCTGGGCAGCCGCGGCGGCGTCGGCGATGGCCGGCCCTTCGTTGAAGGCGTTGGCCCAGGCGGGCAGCTGCTGCATGTAGTAGGTGGAGGTCACAAAGCGGCCCGAGGGCCCGTCGATCCAGAAGGCGCCGTTGGCGGCCGCCCCGGCGGGCAGGATGGCGGCACGATCCTTGAGGGAGACGCCCCATACCTCGGAGGCGCCGTTGGTGGCCAGGCGCAGCTCATCGCCGACAGTTGAGGCGAGCAGGTTGCGTGGGGAGGCGCCGGGGCCGGCCTTGGACGGGTCGGGCCGGGCGGCGGGTGGCGCGGGTTGGTTCGCGGCTTCCGGCTGGGCAGCCGGCTTCGCGGATGGGTTGGCGGCCTGAGGCGGGGCGGGCTGCGCCGGTTCGGGCCCCGTCTGCATCCCGGCCTGGCTCTCTGCCGCGGGCGAGCCGACGATCGAGTATCGCTCGTCTTCGACCGAGGAGACGGGCCGCTGCTTGTTCCGGCTCAGGTCCCACCACTCGTTGGAGCCGATGCCGTGCCCATCGGTGTAGGCGCCGGTGCCGATGGTCGCGTGGCCGGGCGCGGTCTTGGTGTTCGCATAGCCGTAGTAGCAGTCGGGAAAGTACGCCCCTTTGTCCAGGAAGAGGCGGAAGCCGCGCGCCTTGAAGTCGGCCCGGTAGCGCTCGAGGTAATCGGCACGGAACTGGTCGATGACCAGGATGATGACAATCTTCGGGTGCGCGTCGTAGGCGGCAGCCAGGGCCACAGGGGCGGGCAACCCGCCGAGGAGCAGGGCGAGGGCGAGAGCGGTACAACGCTTGAGTATCTGCATGGGCTCCCTGTGTGTGTCTCTCATGGTAAAGCAGCCGCGCGGCACCTTCACGCCCGCGGAGGGCGAAGACGGCCACGCCCCGGGCAGGCGCGCGCGCGAGGATGGAACCGGTCGAAGGGCAGCGGCGGGAGCGCCTCCGACTTCACCGCGGGCGCCGGCCTGAGTCCCACCTGGGAAAGAGCCGGCACGAGAACAATCTTCGAGTTTTCCACACCCTGGGCAGGGCGTGTGCGGGGGCTCGTGGCACACTGAGTAATCGTTAACGCTGGTGAGTTTTGCCACAGGCGAGTCTTGACGCCGTCAGCTCGGCGGGTGATGACCAAAGATCGAAAAAGGCTTTTCGGATGCTTGGATCAGACGGCCTGGCGCTGGTAGGGTAGTCGCACCGCGGACATGGTAGTTCCTCGGCACGAGCACTCGAGGTGCGCAGCGTAACGAGATGGCACCTGGCAAGCTCAAGGAGTCCAACATGCGCATGATTCACACGGTTCTCGGTTGTCTTCTGCAGGCTTGGAGCCAGCCTGCATGCGACGGTGCCTGCCCCCCGGCCTGTGGTTTGCGTCGCGCCTCGAAGCTCTCGTTGCGCCGGCAACGGGTCATCTCTTTCGAAAAGGCTACCTAGACGGGGCGGCGGCAGCCCTGTTTGCGCGCTCGCGCCGAGCTGCGTCTAGTAAGCTGAGAGTCGTATGCTCGATCTAGGCTTTGTGCGCGCCAACCTGGCTGTGGTCGAGGAGAAGCTTCGGGCGCGTGGGTGGGACCCGGCCGCGGCGCTGGGGGACTTTCTCGCCCTCGATGCAGCCCGGCGCGAGCGCATTACCCGGGCCGAGCAGCTCAAGGCCGACCGCAACCGGCTCAGCAGCGAGATCGCCGGGCAGCGCAAAGCAGGGCAAACCGAGGCCGCGACCAGGTTGGGCGAGCAGGTGCGCGCGCTCAAGCAGCAGGGCGAGTCGCTCGAAGCAGCCGCCGCCGTGGCCGAAGAGCAGTTGCGCAGCCTGCTCGCGAAGCTGCCCAACCTGCCCCACAGCAGCGTGCCGGCCGGCGCAAGCGCACTCGAAAACCTGGAGATCAAGCGCTGGAGCCCCTCGGGCGAGGATCCGGAACAGACCCACCTCGGCCTAGATCGAAAGCCGCACTGGGAGCTCGGCGAAGGGCTCGGCATCCTCGACCTCGAACGTGCGGCGAAGCTGGCGGGCGCGCGGTTTTCGGTCTACTGGGGCGAGGGAGCACGCCTGGAGCGGGCGCTGGCGCAGTGCATGCTCGACATGCAGACACGCGAGCACGGCTATGTCGAGGTGCAGCCGCCGGTGATGGTGAGCAGCCGCTCGCTGTTCGGCACCGGGCAGCTCCCCAAGTTTGAAGACGACCTCTTTCGCTGCGCGGATGCTGAAGGGCATACGGCAGGCGCGCTGCGCGAGCACGATCACTGGCTGATCCCGACCGCCGAAGTGCCGCTGACGAACCTCTTCCGCGACGAGATCCTCGAGGACCAGGACCTGCCCGTTTCGCTCACGGCCTGCACGCCGTGCTTCCGGTCCGAGGCCGGCTCCTACGGCCGGGACGTGCGCGGCATCATCCGGCAGCACCAGTTCCAGAAGGTGGAGCTGGTCAAGTTCGCACGGCCGGAGGAGAGCGAAGCCGAGCACGAGCGGATGACGGCCGACGCCGAGGCGGTGCTCGAACGGCTGGGGCTGCCCTACCGGCGCATGCTGCTCTGCGCCGGAGACATGGGCTTCTCGGCGATGAAGACCTACGACCTCGAAGTCTGGCTCCCCGGCCAGGGCCTCTACCGGGAGATCTCTTCCTGCTCGAACTGCGGCGACTTCCAGGCCCGGCGCGCGAACATTCGCTACCGGCCCGCAGGCCGGGCCAAGGCCGAGCACCTGCACACGCTCAACGGCAGCGGGCTCGCGGTTGGGCGCACCTGGGTGGCGGTGGTAGAAAACTACCAGCAGCCGGACGGCACGGTGCGCGTGCCGGAGGCGCTCTTGCCTTACATGGGCGGCATCACGGTGCTCGAGCCGCGCACCGGCGTCGCCCGCACACGGATCAAATCAGGCACGGAGAAGTAGCCCATGGGCATCGTCGGGAATTACATCTTTTGGAAGTACGAGCGGGGCAGCCTGCACTATGACGTGATGGTGACCCTGATTCTGGCCTTCATCTTCATTTCGCCGCACCTGATCAACTACCACGACCACCCGGTCGCGAATAACCTCTCCCCCTCGACCGTGCTGGTTCGCCCGACCAGCACCGGGCTGGTCTACGAGATACCGGCCGACCAGGTGCACCCCGGCACGGGCGTGCTCGCCGGACGGCTCGGCGAGCCGCTGGCCGAGGCGATTGCACCCATCTCGGGCGTAGTCACGGTCGATCATTACGACCTGCTGACCGACGCGAGCGGCAAGGTGACGGCTTACAAGGTTTGGGCGCATCGTT
>CAZZYH010000224.1:0-4359 GCA_964658225.1 Vulcanimicrobiota bacterium
CTCGGGCCGAACGGGCTCGGGCCGAACCTCGCGGGCGCAAGCCTACCCCGCGGCGGCCTCGATCACCCCGCGTCCCCGGGCGGCAGGGGCTCTCGAGTCCGCCCGATCGTGCACGTGGCCTCGATCGGCAGTCGCACCACGAACTCGGTCCTGCCCGGCTCGCTGGTGAAGCGAATATCCCCGTGAAAGTTGCTGACCACGATGCGGTGCGCGATATCGAGGCCCAACCCCGTCCCCACGCCCACATCTTTCGTTGTGAAAAACGGCTGGTAGATATGATCCCAGTGCTCGCGCGGAATGCCCGGGCCGTGGTCGAGGATGCCGACACAGACCGAATCCTGCTCCTGCCAGAGCCGTATGCCGATTGTGCTCCCTTCCGGCGCGGCGTCGATCGCATTGTCGAGCAGGTTGGTCCAGACCTGGGTGAGCCCCGCGCCCATGCAGGAGACGCTCGCGATCTCCGCGGGAAAGCTTTTCTCAACGGTCAGCTGCTTGTGGCGAAATTTGTGACCGAGGATGGTCAGTGTGCTCATCAGGCTGTCGCGCACATCGATCTGCTGCTGCCGGCTCTTGTCATCGTAGGCGTACTTCTTGACCGCGGTGACCAGGTCGGTGACGCGCAGGATACTTTCCTCGATGGTGCCGACCAGCTGCACGCTTGAGATCAGCGATTCCAGGTAATGCAGCGTGTCCGAGAGCACCTTGGGCGGAAACGACTCCTGGGCGCAGGCGATATCGCACCGCTCCCAGCCGATGCTGACCATCGTCGGGGCCAGCCTCCAGGGATTTTCAATGCCCAGCCCCTCGAGCCAGGTCGAGAGCTCCTCCTCGCGATCGGACTGGTCCAGAGAACTGAGAGCGGCCGGCTTCTGGAGCGAGAAGACCCGCTCCTGCAGTTGGCCCAGGCAAGCCAGCTGCTCGGGCGAGAGCGGGTTGCGCGTCATGCGCAGGGTGATCATCTGCAGACGGTTCATGTTTTCGCGCAGCTGCGAGGCCGCCCGGCGCGCCGCCGCGCCCGGATTGTTGAGCTCATGCATCAGCCCGGCGGCCAGCGTGCCCAGCGAGATCAGCTTCTCGCGGTGCAGGGTGAGGGCTTGGTAGAGCTCGAAACGGCGGGTCATGTTCTCGAGCACGCCGGCGCGTACCTGCGGGCAGCCCGCCATCAGCTTCCAGAAACCCTCCGGGCCGATGCGCACCAGCTTGCTCTCTTCGGTCGCCTCGGCGTACGCCGAAGGCTTCTCGTAGCCCATCAGCAGGGGAACCTCGCCCCCGGTCTCGCCGGGGGCAAAATCCATCAGGTAGAGCCGCGATCCGTCCTCGGCCTGCTTGTAGATCCGGATCCCGCCTTCGAGCAGCACCCAGAAGTAGGACATGCGGGAGCTCTCGTTGAAGACCCTTTCTCCCTTGGGCACAAAGAACAGCTCAGCACCGGCAAAGCAGCGCAGGTCTTCGCCGGAGAGCGGGGCGAGCAGGGGCACATCCTTGAACAGGCCCGGAAGCTCTTCGGGTTCAATCTGCCGAACCATCCGTTTGCTGCCCGTTCGCACGACTTCTTCCATACCTTTGCCCTGCAAACGCTCTCTTGTTCGAAGATAGGAGCCCTTAGAACTGCGCCAGATACTGGTGCATGAACTGCACCGAAGTCGAGCCCTCACCGACCGAAGAGGCGACCCGCTTGACCGAGCCGTGGCGCACATCGCCGGCCACAAAGATGCCCGGCACACTGGTCTCGAGCAGGTACGGGTCCCGCTGTTCGGTCCATCCCGCCGGCGGCGCATCCCCCAGGAGCAGGTCGCGCCCGGAAAGAACGAAGCCGCGCTCGTCGCGCAGAATCCCCTCCGGCAACCAGGAGGTCTTCGGCGCCGCGCCGATAAAGATGAACAGCGAGGACGCCGGCCGGTGCTGCTCGCCTCCCGGCGCACCTACCCGCAACCTCTCCAGGCGCTGCTCGCCAAAAGCTTCCAGCACCTGGGAGCCGGTCTCCACCTCAATATTCGATGTGGCGGCGATCTGATCGATCAAGTATTTCGACATCGTGGCCGCCAGCGACGGCCCCCGCACCAGCATCGTCACCTTGCGGGCATACTTGGCAAAGTGCATCGCCGCCTGCCCGGCCGAGTTCGCCCCGCCCACCAGGAAGATCTCCTCGTCCCGGCACGAGGGCGCCTCGCTCATCGCCGCCCCGTAGTAGACCCCCGCGCCGGTCAGCCGATCGATCCCCGGCACGTCCAGACGGCGCCAGTGTACCCCGACCGCGATCAGGCAGACGCGGCAGGAGACCTCGCGCCCGTCTCCGAGCACCACCGAGTGGTACTGGTTCTCCGACCGGATCGAGGCCGCGCGCTGGGTGATGAACTCGGTCCCGAAACGCGTTGCCTGGGTCGTCGCGCGGCGGGCCAGGTCCTCCCCGCTGACCCCGGCCGGGAAGCCGAGATAGTTCTCGATGCGCGAGCTCGAGCCGGCCTGGCCGCCCGGAGCATCGGGCTCGACCAGGAGCACGCGCAACCCCTCCGAGGTGCCGTAGACCGCCGCCGCCAGGCCCGCCGGGCCCGCGCCGATCACCACCAGGTCGTAAAAATCCTGCGTGGCCTCGGTCCGCAGGCCGACGCGCAGGGCCAGCTCGCTGGTAGTGGGCTGGGTCAGCGACGAGCCGTCCGGGAACAGGACCGCCGGCAGCTTGTCATCGCCCAGCCGGTAGCGGGCCAGCAGCTCCATCGCCTCCTCGCCCTTCTCCGGGTCCAGCCACTTGAAGGGGATCTGATTGCGCGAGAGAAAGTCGCGCACCTGGTGATCGCGCGCGCTCCAGCGCGGGCCGACCACCTGGAGGCCCTCAAAGCCGGGCCGGTAGCCGCTCCTCCAGGTCTCCAGCAGGTCGTCGAGCACCGGGTAGAGGCGCTGCTCGGGCGGATCCCAGGGCTTGGTCAGGTAGTAGTGAATCCGGGCGCTGTTGATGGCCTGGATGGCGGCTTCCGTGTCTGCATAGGCGGTCAGCAGCGCGCGCTTGGCCAGCGGGTAGAGGCTCTGCACCCGCTCGAGCAGCATCACGCCCGTCATCCCCGGCATACGCTGGTCGCTCAGGATGAGCGCCACCGCGTCTCCGCGCTTCTGCAACTGCTCGCAGGTATCGAGCGCCGCCTGGCCGGAGGCCGCGCGCAGGATGCGATACTCGGCTCCATACTTCCGGCGCAGGTCCTGGATCACTGCTTCGAGTACCGAGATGTCGTCGTCGACGGCAAGGATGACTGGCTTGGCCATTGCTTCCTGATTGTACGAGGATTCTCCCGGGGACCAGAACGCGGGCTTAGAGGGGCGATTTTCCCGAAAGCGAGCGGGGACCTTTCCCTTCGACACGGTACTTAAGTAACCAAGCGGCCGAGATGGCGTAAAAATTGTCGCGGGAAGTGAAAAATTGTTACCCATGTCGCAAAAAAGGGTATTTAATCTTTCTACGGCAAGTGGGTTGCGCAACCACAAAAACGAAGGAACGCCCGCGCATTCAGTACTGGTAACCAGTACCTTCAGGCCAGATACGTTTCAGTTTGGAACACCTTTCTCCCCTCAGCTCTGTGTGCCGATATCCCTTGCAGTCCGCCGGCAAGGGGCTGGACGGCAAAATGGAACCTCCGCAACAGAAGGCTTTCGGTGTACGCAGCCGCAAGCCACTGGGCCAGGCACTCCGGTCCGAAGAAATCGGGGCAGACTATGAATAAAGTCATTTTGGCAGACAATCAGGCTATCTTTCGCACCGGCACCGCCAAGGTGCTTTCCATGGAAGACGACTTCCGCATCATCGCGCAGTGCCCTGACAGCGAGCGGCTGCAAAACGCCCTCGTGACCTTCCGCGGGGTTACGGTCCTGTTCGGCTCGACCATGAAGCAGGACCCAAGCCCGCTTATGCAACAGATCTGCTCGTTGGGGAGCCGGGGGATCGCCATCCTCGAAAATGGTGAGTCCACCCAGCCCTACCTGGCGGCGCACGTGCACGGCCTCTTCTTCCGCTCCATCACCGGACCGACGCTGGTTGACTGCGTGCGGCGGGTGGGCCGGGGCGAACGGGCGATCCACTCGGTTCAGAACACCTCCGCGATGCCCGATGAGGACCTGGTCGGCGCGCGGGTGCGCGATCGTCTCACTCCCAAGGAGATGAAGATCGTGGCTCTGATCGTGCAGGGCTGCAAGAACAAGGAAATCGCGCTGCGCCTGGGCACCACCGAACAGGTGATCAAGAACTACCTGCGTGGCGTCTACGACAAGACCGGGGTATCGGACCGGCTGGAGCTGGCGCTGTTCACGATCCACCATCGCATCCTGGCCGAGGCAGCGGCGGCGGCAGGCAACCTGATCATGCAGGCCAACTGA
>CAZZYH010000225.1:0-4337 GCA_964658225.1 Vulcanimicrobiota bacterium
AGCCTGACCGCCGCGCGGGCCAGGGGTGGCCCCCGGGAGAAGTCACCCCTGGCACTGCACTGGTTTTTGTTCGAAGTGTTTGCCCTGAGTTTCGTGGTCTGGGGACTTCCCAGGCCAAACCGTGCCGGAGGCGGTTACGCGGCGTCGGCCATGGGCGGGAGCTCTGTCTTGTACTTCAACATCAGCCAGACCAGCTTGCGCGCCGACCAGTACCGTGGCACATAGGCTGTCGGCTTGGACATGCAACGCAAGAGCCATCCAAGACCGAACCTGTCTGCCCAGTCGGGAATGAACACTTGGTCGCCGCTCAAAAACGCGATCGCTGCGCCGATGCAATGGATCCCCGGCAGGTAAGCCAGCTTTCGCTTGAGGTAGAGACCCACCCGCTCCTGGGTACCACCGCCCACCGTCACAATGACATGCTGGTACTGGTGCCTGCGCATCTTCTCAAGCAGCGCCTCGTCCTCGATCTCGCCTTGGTAGACGGGGGCCAGGTAGATATCCTGCTCGCGCACCTCGATGCCGGCCGATCGGAGCCAGGCGCGATTGATCTCCGCGCTCTTCGGGCTGGCCATGATCCAGAGCGTGTTGCCCGGTTTCCGTACGTCGGGCTCGAGCAGCAACTCCTTCAGGTACTCCAGGCCGGAGACGCGGGGGATCCGGTTGGCGCTCATAAAATTCCAGACCAGGACCATGAAAGCGCTGTCGGTGATCGCGAGATCGGCGTTGAGCAGGGCGTCGCGATAGTCCAGATTCTGTGGGAGGTCCTTGAGCGCGGGAGCCGCCGGCACCACCAGCAGGCCTCCGAGCTTCATACGATCGATGGTCTGCCGAGCGGTTCCGCAGAAGAAGTCTACCCCGAGAATGCGCTGAAAGCGGCCTGCTGCTGCCTTTTGCTTCTGTTCGGTCAAGCGACCTCCTGAAACACCGACCTGCTGCCCCCCACTTTGCTCTTTGCCCTCGGCTTCTGTCTCGGCAGGGGTCTTGGCGTGGTCTGACTGCATCTTCGTTCTTGTTTTTGTATCGATTTGCGCCAAGCCCGCGTCCAAACCGCGTTCAGCCCTCGTCTTTATGGTCACCATGCGTCGCTTCTCCTTGAGACAATCGGCAGTCACGCAACATCCTTCAAGTCTTCCAGTTTGCAGGGTCCCAACGACTGGATCACACCTGTCCCACAACGCCTCTGTCTTCAGGCCCGCGAAGCCCGCGGAGGCGAAAGCATAACGCACATAGGATTGGCAAATGATGTTCTAGTGTGAGTTTACACGATGGGATGCAAAACTTCCCGAAGTGGGAGTGAATGTCCTGTTTAAAGGCACCCGTCATCGCGAAGCATCCATCGTGGAGAAACCCGTATGCTGGTAAGGATGCACGCTTCCACCTGTCCGGCGCTCCATCCCCGCGAGGAAAAGCAAAACGGCTCCCTATCGCCAAGGCGTGTGGGGCGGCACGTTGTCAAAGGAGCACCTTCAAAAATGCTGTTGATCTCATGGCCGCGTCGCGCTGCCGGCCTGGTTCTGCTCAGTGCGCTTGCGACGGCCTCGCCGTGTGCACACGCGGCCGTACCGGCTCCCCCCCCCGGCGCATCCTCCACGCTGCCGGACGCGCCCAGCTCCATTTACGGGCTTGAGGCCGCGCCGCAGACGGCCGGCCCGCCCGCTGCGCAGGATCCAGCCGCCCCGGCCGGAAAACCGCCCGGCAGTGCCGCCACGCAAGGCGACCCCTCCAAGGAGCCCGGCTATGACCTGCATCGCGCCGAGCACCAGCGCATCCTGGGCATCATGCCGGAGTTCCAGGCCGTCAACAATGGCGGTGTCGTCGTGCCCCTGACGCCGAGTGAAAAGTTTCACCTGATGTGGAAGAGTTCGACCGATCCGTTCATCTTCACCCTGGCTGCCATCGTCTCCGGGATCGGCCAGGCCAAGGACAGCAATCCGGGCTTCCACCAGGGCGCGGAGGGCTACTTTAAGCGTTTTGGCGCCTCCTACGCCGACACTTTTGACGGAAACTTCTGGGGCAACGCGGTGCTCACGGTCGCGTTGAAGGAGGACCCACGCTACTTTCGCAAGGGCGAGGGGTACTCGGCCTGGAACCGCGCGCTCTACTCTGCCTCGACCGCCGTATGGACCCGGCGGGACAATGGCAAGACCGGACCCAACTATGCCAATGTGCTGGGAAACTTCATCTCCGGCGGCATCTCGAACGCCTACTATCCGGCAGCCGACCGCGGGATCGGCAAAACGGTCACCGGCGCAATCACCGTCACGGCCGAAGGCACGATTGGCTCGGAGTTGATCGAGTTCTGGCCGGACATCTCGCATCGACTCTTCGCCAAGCGCTACCGCAAACAAATGGAGCAGACGAAGCAAAACCCTGCACCGCCTGCCGGGAGCGGCGAGTAACGCCCGACTCAGTACTTGGCGCGAGAGCGTCATGCGTTCCTCCGCAGGACCTTTGGGCGCGCCGGGCAGAAGCTCGCAAGCACCCGACGGCGCCAGCAAATCGCGGATTGGCAGTCGGCGCGTGCACTCTGCTACGCTTCTGCCCTGCCCCGGGGCCAGTTGCTCCCATGCACATCGGGACCCGCGTGGCCAGTCAGAAAGCGCGTGGCCAGTCAGAAAGAAGGTGCTCTTGAGCAAGCCGCAGACCTATGCCAATCATGGCCGGATCGATCCCGCCTTCCACTATTTTGTGGCGCCTGTCCTGCTTCTCAATGTCGTAGTCCGCAGCGTGGTCGCCTACCGGCATCGGGACCTGCTGGACCACTGGGAGATCGTGGTAGCCCTCGCCTTGCTGCTGCTTGCCGGCCTCGGCCGCTCCTATGCGCTGAAGGTGCAGGATCGTGTCATCCGGATGGAGGAGCGGATCCGCATCGCGGCGGTTGCTTCGCCGGCCACGCTCGCGCGGATGGACGAGTTCACAGTGCGCCAGTTCGTCGCGCTGCGCTTTGCTCCCTACGCCGAGTTGGGCGCGCTGGCTGACCGGGCTCTGCAAGAGCAGCTGACCCCCAAGCAGATCAAGCAGGCCATCGGGAACTGGCGCGCCGATACCCATCGCGTTTAGCTCCGGCAAGCGCGCGGCATCGAGCGGTACGCGCCGAAAGGCTGCGGGACCGGGGTGCTCGGCGCGCTGAAGCATTGCCGGAAAAAAACAAAGGCCACGGGCTCCGGGACCGTGGCCTCTTGCTTCCATACTGAACAACCGCTCTAAATCCCCAGCCGACGCACCTCATCGTTGTAGTACTTGCGATAGAGAATGTTCCACTCCTGGGTGCCTTCCATGATGATCTTGCGCTGCGAGGTGATCTTGAGCCGCGCCGCCTGATCGATGCGCATCTCGTCCATCAGCAGCTGCTCGAGCGCCTGTCTGGCACCGCGGCGGATCGTGTCTCGATCTTCAAGGAACGTGCACTGATCGATTTCGGCCAGCGTATCGGCCACCGCATGGGCCAGCTTGTTCAGCTTGTCAGGAGTAATTCTCACAGCACCGCCTTGTACTTACGCACCAGCTGCTGCTTGACCTTCTTGAACATCTCACCGTACTCGGCCCCGCCCTTGCGCATTTCGTCCTGGATGGCTTCAAGGATCACGCGCACCTCGTCGTTGATCTGGTCCTCCAGCGACAATTCCTCGATCATCGCGGTCGTCACGCGCTCTTCAAGCAGCTTGAAGTGCGTAGTCTCGATCAGCTTGTGATCCACCAGCTGTTGCACTGTCTTGCGGGCCAGGTAGCCGACGTATTCCCGTGAAAAGATCATCGAAGTTGTTCGCAATATAGCACAGGACCCGGACCCCTGGACGCGCCGGAGGCACACCTGTCGAGGCGCCGGGCGCAGCTCGGAGCGCTCGCCGCTCGAGGCTTGCGGGGGTGCCCAGGGGGGCGGTCGCGGCCGGGCGCCGGTCTCCCCCGGGTGCTTGCTCTTGCGGCGCCGGCGCCCACATTGCCGGCAGCCGCTATCGGAGTTGCGGCCCAGTCTGCGAGAATGATGTGGATATGGCATCGACAAACGATTTGCTTTCTCTCAAAGACGATATGGTGGCCTTTATTGAAGGGCATGGCATGCGCCGGGTTCCGGGATACGTGGATGAAGCCGTGCCCTCCGTGCTGTGGGAAGACGACACCAACGCGGACAGCTGGAAGGACCTGGTCGAGACCGCAAAGGCCGCGGCCGCGCCGTTTCTCACCCTGAGCGATGTCGTTCTGGACGCAGAAGAGATCGACCTGCTGCTTGAAAAGCTGCGCGAACAGAACTTTCCCGATGAGGAAGCTCCCGAGTTTGAGGAAGCGCAGTACCTGCGGGACCACGTGGGCAAGGTCGGCTTCCTGCAGCTCGGCTT
>CAZZYH010000226.1:0-4305 GCA_964658225.1 Vulcanimicrobiota bacterium
CGCTTCGGCTCACCGTTGCACGCGGCCGTTCATCGCCTCCGCCTCCACCTGCATGCGTGGGTCCACCGAGACCCAACCCGCCAGCACCGGCGCATCTGCCGAGCCGAGTCCCAGGCGGGAGTAGGCAAAGCGCATATCGGTAAAGCGAACCGTCTCGAAGCCGGGCGGCAAGGGGCCGGCTCCTGGGATCGGCATCGCGCCCAGGTCCACGGTGAGCGGCCAGCTCGACCAGTCCAGATAGACCCGGCCCAGGCGCGACTGCTTGGCGATGGCCACGGCGGCCGTCACCTGGGGCTTGTCGACCGGGTCGGCATCCCGGTCCACGCTGTCGACCAGGGTGCGAACCTCCGCGCTCTCGTAGTGGTCGGCGGTTTCGGCGATCACGTGCCAGTGAAACGGATCGAGGGGGTAGGGTTCGGCGGCCACGCGCAGCAGCGGCTCGCCGCTCAGGGGTCCGGCATCGAGGGTGCCGGCGCGGGCCAGCGCGATCGCATGCGCATGCTCCGCATTGCGCAGCGCCCACACCAGCACCATGCAGCCCAGCGCCGCAACGGCCAGGCCGCGCCCCCGAAACAGGGTGCGTTTGCTGGTCATCTCGCGGTCCACCAGGGCGAAGATCGAAGGCAGCGCGAGCGCCAGGCCCAGCACCAGCAGGAAGAGCGGCTCGATGATAAAGACCAGGTCGGCCGAGTACCAGCGGGGGTTGAAGGGGAAGAACGGCCGCAAGCCGTAGTTGTTGGTGTAGTCGAGCCATAAGTGGCTGCAGTCCGCCAGCAACGCGACCAGCCAGACCCAGCCCCAGTGCACCGGGGTGGCCGGGGATCGGCGCCGGCAACGATGCACGGCATAGACGATCAGCGTGACCGCAAGCGCCATCAACGGCGCACCCACCAGCGTGTGGGTGATGCCGCGGTGATGGGCAAACCCGTCCACAGGCCCGGCGAAGGAGGCGACGACGTCGATATCGGGGGCCTCGGCCGCCAGGGTCGCGGCCAGGGTAGCGTAGGCTGTTCTGCGATTGAGACCGGCGCGGCCCAGGCAGGCTCCGGTAAGAAAGTGGGTGACGGGATCCATCTGCTGCCAAGCTAGCCGCAGCGCCGGAGAAAGGCAACCCGGGCCCGTGCAGCGTGGCGGCCGGCAGCCGGCGAAGGTGCGTGCCGACGCCCAGGCCGGGAGGGCCTGCTTCGAGGCCGGATCCGTGCGATTCCACCCCAGGGCGGCCGCTCCTCGCGAGCACGCCTGGTCGCCCTATGCGCCTATCATTTAGAAGAGCAACGAGCAGGGGGGATGGGCCGAGTGAGTGCAGCGAAGGATCTGGAAGCGCGGGTCGAGTCCTTACGGCAGGAGCTTCGCCATCACGAGTACCGGTACTACGTGCTCGACTCGCCCGAGATCGACGACCTGGCCTATGACGCGCTGCTGCGCGAGCTCCAGGAGATCGAGCGGGAGCATCCCGAGTGGATCACGGCCGACTCGCCGACCCAGCGCGTGGGCGGCAAGGCGAAGGATGGCTTTGTCAAGGTCGCCCACTCGCGGCCCATGCTCTCGCTGGACAACGTGAACGCGGAGGAAGACCTGCGCGACTGGGATCGCCGGGTGCGGGAGCTGGCCGGGCCCGGCGCCAAGGTGAGCTACGTGTGCGAGTACAAGCTGGATGGCTTGTCGATGGCGCTGCACTACGAGGCGGCTGGGGACCGCGCGCGGCTGCTGCGCGCAATCACCCGCGGCGATGGCTCGGTGGGCGAGGAGGTGACCGGGAATGTGCGGACCATCCGCTCGGTGCCGCTGGTGATCGACCGGGCGCGCCTGGCGAAGGCCGGCCTGCCGCCCTCCTTTGAGGTACGCGGCGAGGTGGTGATGCCGCTGGCCGGCTTTGTGCGCATGAACGAGGAACGCGAAGCGGCCGGCCTCGCCCCGGCCGCGAACCCGCGCAACGCCGCTGCCGGTACCATCCGCACGCTCGAGCCGCAGATCGTCTCCCAGCGCCGGCTCGATTTCTACGCGTACTTCGCCCTGACGCCGACCGGGGAGACGCTGTTCCCGGAGCAGGGCCAGGCGCTGGACGCGCTGACAGCCGCCGGGTTTCGCGTCAATCCGCATCGCGAGGCGATCGAGAGTTTCGACAAGCTGCTGGCCTTTATCGCCAGGGCCGATACCAATCGTGCCACTCTCGGTTACGAGATCGACGGCGTCGTCATCAAGCTGAACCAGGCCGACCTGCAGCGCCGCCTGGGCTACACGGGCAAGGCGCCGCGCTGGGCGGTGGCCTACAAGTTCGCCTCGCGCTTTGCCGTCACGCGCGTGGACGACATCAAGGTACAGGTGGGCCGCACGGGCAAACTGACCCCGGTTGCGTGGCTTGCGCCGGTAGCCCTGGGCGGCATCACCGTGACGCGCGCGACCTTGCACAATGCGGACGAGATCGAGCGCCTGGGCCTGTTGATCGGCGACTCGGTGCGCGTGGAGCGCGGGGGCGACGTGATCCCGAAAGTCGTCGAGGTGATCAAGGATGCGGATCACCCGCGCGGCACGCAGCCCTTTGTCTGGCCGGCGCACTGCCCGGTGTGCGGCTCGGAGATCAAGCGCACCGAGGGCGAGGCCGACTACCGCTGCGTCAACATCGATTGCCCGGCGCGCGTCGCAGAAAGCCTGCTGCACTTTGCCGCGCGCAACGTGATGCATATCGAAGGCCTGGGCGAGGCGGTCGTCGCGCAACTTCTGGAACGCAAGCTGGTCACAGGGATCGCAGATATCTACGCGCTCGATCAGGCCAAGCTGCTCTCGCTCGAGCGGATCGGCAAAAAGACGGCCGACGCGCTGCTGGCGGAAATTGCGCGATCCAAGCAGGCCGGCCTGGCGCGGGTGCTCTTCGGTCTCGGCATCCGCTTTGTCGGCGAGCGCACGGCCCAGCTGCTGGCCGAAGAGTTCGGCACGATCGAGGCGCTCATGGCCGCGTCGCAGGAAGAACTGGCGCGCGTCAACGAGGTCGGACCGCGGGTTTCGCAAGCCATCCGCGAGTTTTTCGACGAGGAAAAGAACTGCGCCCTGGTCGCAGAGTTGCGCGCCGCGGGCCTGGTGCTCTCGGCCCGCAAGCGGGAGCGTTCGAACGAGCTTGCTGGGCTCACCTTTGTCATTACCGGCACGCTGCCAAACCTGACGCGCGAGGAAGCGAAAGAGAAGATCGAGAGCGCCGGAGGCAAGGTGGCAGGCTCGGTGAGCAAGAAGACAAACTATGTGGTCGCAGGCGAGGAAGCGGGGTCGAAGCTTGAAAAGGCGCGGCAGCTCGGGGTGGCTGTGCTGGACGAGCCGGGCCTGCTCGCCTTGCTGAAGAGCTAGGCGCGCAAGCAGGTCCCAGGGGCGATCTGCCTTGTGCCTGGACGTCGGCGGGCGTCGGGCCGTTTGTCGGGCTGCGACGCGATTACTCGCGCGGGGCGAAGTAGCCTTTGCGCGCGCGCACCTGGTAGCGTCGGTCCAGGCAAAACAGATAGATCGTGCGAAACGCGCCATCGGTCCTGAAATCGGCCGGCTTGTAGACCAGCGCGTACTGCGAGCGCAGCTCTTCCTGGATCTGGCCGAAGCTTACCGGCATATCTTCGATCCGGTTGGGGTAAAACGCGCGGCCCCCGGTGGCGTCCGAGATCTTCTGCAGCACTTCGTCACCGCGATCCCGGCTGGGGCTTACATTGGTGCTGATCGAGTAGACGATCGTCTCTGCCCTCTGGCACTCCTTGATCGCGTCATCGAGATAGGCGTGGCTCTGGTTGTCGTCCCCGTCCGAGATGACCACGATCGCCCGGCGGGCCGGCTCGTGTCCGCGGGTGGAGTCGAGCAGTTTGGCATGGCAGGCAGTGTAGACCGCGTCGAAGATGGCCGTGCCTCCGCCCGGGCGCAGCGCGTTGATGCCGGTAGTGAGCAGGTCGAGATTGTTCGTCCAGTCCTGTTTGAAGTCCGGCACGATGTCGAAACCCTCGACAAAGGCCTTGTCCGACTTGGGGCGCAGGATCTGCAACAGGAATTCCGTCGCAGCCTGCTGCTCGAAGGCGAAGCGCTGGCGGATCGAGGTGCTGGTGTCGATCAGGATGCCGACGCGCAGCGGCAGGTTCGTCTCCTGGGTAAAGCGGTAGACCTGGGCGGGAGCCTTCTGGTCGTCGAGCAAGGCGAAGTCGCTCTGCTTGAGGTCCTTGATGAAGCGCCCGTGGCGATCGGCGACGGTGAACACAAGATCGACTTCGTTGACGCCGGTGCGGATGGTGAACTGCTGATCGTCGGGCTTCGCGGGGGCCTGCGCCGGCTGCGCGGGGGCCT
>CAZZYH010000227.1:0-4291 GCA_964658225.1 Vulcanimicrobiota bacterium
CTAATTACGGCTCCCTAATCATGCATCTTTTCGGCCTGTTGATCGTGGAGCGCAGGACGCGGCCGGGAACAAACCGGTCTTCGCTTTGTCATGCTACGCCTGCCACTCTACCCGGCTGGACGCGGGAAGGCGGGTCTCGAGGCAAGCCTGGGATCCGGAGCGCCCCGACCCCCGAGGCGGCACGTTTCCCGTTTGACCCATCCAGCGGCCGTCCGTATCATCGAGGGGGCGGGGCACGCTCCCGCTGCATGGAGATCAGGGGCGGCGTAGCTCAGATGGTTAGAGCGACGGACTCATAACCCGTAGGTCGATGGTTCGATTCCATTCGCCGCCACCAAGCGTCCGCCGCGACGAGGAGCGTTCTCCTGGCTGTTAGCGACTTCAGTGAGCGCGGCTCTCGCAGGGTCTCCCCTGGTTCTTCGAGCCGGCTCTGCGCAAAGATCCGGCGCTCGTCGAAATGCTATCTTAGCCTGGCTACGGTGCCGCCCCGGGGTCCCGAGTTCGGGCCCAGCCGAAAGTCGACGGCAAAGATCGTCCCCACACCGTTCTCCCTTCACATCTTGCTCCCCCGCTCGCTCCCTCGATCGCTCGCCCATTCGGCAGCAGCGCGTCTTTCTTTCAACCGCCTTGGCTCATGAGGACTCCCCATGCATCGTTGCCGTGCAACCCTGTTTCTACTTTGTTCTGCCGTCCTTGCACCCTGTGCCTTCACCCAGTCGCCTGCCCAGGGCGATCCGGCGCGAACCGAGCCGGGCATCCTGGCCCAGGTGCAGCAGGTCCGGCGCATGACCAGCAAGCTGCCGCGCATCGATGTGACCCATAGCGACTTTGGCGCCGGCTGCGCGAATGCCGCCGATCCGCACGGGAGGGCCGACTCAACCTGCGCCATCCGCAACGCGATCCAGTTTGCCCATGACAACCCGGTGCAGGGGGGCGGCTACCCGGTACTTTATTTTCCGCATGGACGCTACCGCGTGGCCGGTAACGGGTACACCGCCGCGCTCACCTTTACCTCCGGCATCAGCATGGTGGGCGACGGCGCCCAGAGCACGACCATCCTCAATGTGAGCCCGACCGCGGGCACCGTGGCGTACAACAAGGCGGGCGAGTGCGCGCAGAAGCCGGGGCCCTGCTTCATCAAGATCGAGGGCATCACGTTTGCCGGGCAGGGTCACAGCTCGATGGGCGGGCTGATCGAGATCAACTCGACCGACACCGGGCTGATGCGGGACGTGGTCCTGGCGGAGTCGGGCGGGATCGGGCTGAACCTGCAAGGCAGCTCGGAGCGGTGGATCTTCTCCGAGATGGAGATCGACCAGGTGCGATGGGCGGTGCTGACCGAAGGGGACACGAACGAGAACTACTTCGAGCGCGTCAACGTGATCAATACAGGCCAGGACCTGAGCCACTTTTGCTTCAGCGTGAACTGCCCGAACGGCAAACAGATTACGAGCGGCACCTGGCTGCCGGATCCGCACTCGGCAGTGTACCTGGATGGCGACAATGTGCACTGGACCAACTCTTCGATCAAGAGCACGGTGAACATGGGCGGGCTGCACATGGCGGCGGTGACGAGCAGCATCAGCCACACCTACATCGAGGGCTTTCCTTTCGGAGGCCAGCCACGCTACAACCATGCCATCGAGATCGGCGGCAAGCGGGAGCTCGGGCACCTGACCGAGCGCATCGGGACGAGCGACCTGGTGATCCCGGTCGACGATGCGGGCTGGCAGCCGCTCTATGTGAACGACCCGGCGCTGGTCGCGGTCAACGGCACGCACTCCTACACGCCGGCCTTCAACATCTATCCGGCTGACTACGTGTGGCACAGCAAGGAGCCGAGCACGGCGGTGCCCGGCATCACCCGGGGTACGTTTGAGGCGATCTCGGTGGCCAGCTTTGCCGGCGACGGGCGGGCGCATGTGTTGGCGCGCGGCCAGGCCGGGACCAGGGCGGTGGCCTGGCCGGCCGGCTCGATCATCGAGCAGGGAGCGCCGATCAATTACGGCATGGCGCAGATTGAGAGCAACCACTTGAACTCGCTGGCCGACTATAAGCAGGCCACCTTTGCTTCCGGCTGCGACGACACCGCGCAGCTGGCGCACTGGACCAGCAGCCCCAGCCGCCTGTGTGCCGAGATCATCGTCGGGCTGGTGCCGGATGGCTACGGCATACCCTTTCCCTCGCAGCACTTCAATGTGCCGCCTTCCTCGTTACAGATCGTCGGCAACACGATCTTTGCCGGCGACAACGAGCAGAACGGCGAGGGCTGGATCAAGATCCCCGGCAACGGCAACGTGAATCTGGATCAGGGCGACCGGCCGCTGATGCATTTCAGTTCCGCGGACACGGCACTCAATACGTACGTGAATGCTTCGACCAAGGTGCAGGTGCTCAAGTGGAGCGGCACCTCGGCGCTGGCCGTGGTGCATGACCTGAGCGCGGACGTCGAGTTCTCGCCGCAGGACCACTACTTCAACGCGGAGGTTACGGCCAACGGTTCGCTCGGCCACCAGTACCTGGGTGAGCAGTGCTGGTACCCGATGCAGCCCGGTACGCAGCAGCCCACCAGCCGCTTTTGCGTGCGTGCGGCGGGCCCCGCGCAGGAGAACCTGGTCAACGGGCACTGGGTGGCGAGCGGCCGGTAGGGTCACGCATCCCAGGCCCGAACCCCGGCCGATCCAGGCGGAATGCACGGACCCACCCGGGGGGGCCCACAAGCGGGCAACGATCTGGCTGCGCTATGATGAAAACAGATTCGCATCCTGGGCGTCCCTAACCTATGTCGAAAAACTTTCGTCGCACGGTCTTTGCCTTGTCGGTCGTCGTCGCCCTGGTGATCCTGCTGGGCAGTTTTGTTCCGGTTCACGTGCGCGCCGGCGGGCAGGCAGATGGCGCCTACGAGCAGATGGGCGTCTTTGAAGAAGTTCTGCACAAGATCCAGAACGACTACGTGGTCGAGCCCAGCATTCCGAACGTGACCAAGGGTGCGCTGCACGGGCTGCTTGAGTCGCTCGATTCGGACTCCAGCTACCTGACAGCGGAGGAGTACCGCGCCTACAAGGCGCACCAGAACGAGGCCACGGCGCAGATCGGGCTCAATGTGTCCAAGCGCTTGGGCTACGCAACCGTGGTTTCGGTGATGCCGAACTCGCCTGCCGAGAAGCAGCAGGTGGAAGATGGCGACCTGGTCGAGTCGATCGACGGGCAGTCCACGCACGAGCTGTCGCTGGCGATGATTCGCCTGCTGCTCGAGGGCAAGCCGGGGACCACCGTGTCCGTATCCGTGGTGCGCCCGCGGAAGGCCGAGCCGGACGTGTTGAAGTTTACCCGCGTGGTGGTCGTGCCGCCCTCGCTCGCCGAGCAGCAGTATGACAGCTCGAGCATTCTTTACCTCAAGCCGACCGTGCTTACCAAAGAGCGCGTGACCGAGATGGAAACGCGGCTGCGCGCGATGGGCAAGAACAACAACAAGAAGGTGCTGCTCGACCTGCGCGATGTGACCGTGGGCGATGAGGCGCAGGGCGTGCGCCTGGCCAACGCGTTCCTGCAGAGCGGCAAGCTGGCGACGGTCGAGGGGCAGAAGTATCCGGCGCAGACTTTTACGGCGGACCCCGCCAAGTTCATCACGGCGGCCCCCCTGGCGGTATTGGTCAATCACGGAACCTCGGGCGCGGCGGAGCTTGTGGCTGCCGCGATCCTGGATGCCAAGCGCGGCGATGTGGTAGGGGATCGAACCTTCGGCGAGGGCGCGATCCAGAAGACGATCGATCTGCCCGATGGGGCGGCGCTGCTGCTTTCTGTGGCCAAGTATGAGTCGCCCTCGGGCAAGAAGATCCAGGATGATGCGGTCACGCCGAATGTGACCGTGAGCCCGAGCATTGATCAGTTCCTGGCCGAGGAGGAAGGTACGGCTGCCAACCCTGCTGAGACCGCAAAGCCCCACGCGGACGACCAGCTGAACAAGGCGCTGGACCTTTTGAAGGCGAAGTCGGCCTAGCGCGGGTAATGCATGGAGGCGCGTTGCGAGCCGCGCAAGGAAGCGCGTTGCCAGCCGCGCTCGAAGGCGCGCTGCCAGCCGCGCAAGGAAGCGCAGGTGCCTGGTCGCAACCGTCCACATGACGGAGACGGGATGGAGCAAGCCCGACGGCGCGTCGTTCTTTTCCCGGCGCACGCGGGCATCTTCCAGGCAGTGGGGATCGGCTTCCCAGACCGCGCGTCTCTGCTCGCAGAGCGTACTTGTAGCCCCGGGCGCACGTAGCCGGGTTGCTCGGCCCGCACCTTCCACGCA
>CAZZYH010000228.1:0-1513 GCA_964658225.1 Vulcanimicrobiota bacterium
GTATGTCGCACCAGAATGCGCGCGCTCGGCGCCTCGCGGAGCAGGTGCCACACATCGCCATTCTGGCTGCGGTAGATCAGGTCGGTATGCAGAATCACCTTCTACAATGCTCCTTGACCGACCCAGACAGAAACGTTCACTCATTCCTGGCCAAAACCCGACCAAGAGCAACCTTGGCCGGGTGTGCTCACTCTGAACACCAGAGAGCTTGGCTTAATGGTCCTTGCCTCGGCCGGTCTCATCTTGGAGCGCGTCAATGCGCTTGGACGCTTCTCCTTTAGAGAGCGAGGCATCGAATTCCTCGCCCGCCTCTTCGCTAAGGGTGTTCAGATACGATGCCTGAGCGCCGGTCATGCTTTCGCCGCCCGTGGTCCAGTTGTCCGGGTGTTTGACCGCGTTGGTGGAGGTTGTGTCATCAGTGGTCTTCGGATTGTTGGTCATGAAGCGACAACGGTGATGTTCACGTTAAGTTCCGGCCTGCCGACCGCCGGCTTTGTTTCGCGAGCACGTCTCCCATTCATGGAACATATTCCTTTACTTTGATGGCATATAGGTCATAAGTCCTATATTCCGGGCCATAGCTGCCGCCCGGAGCTGTTGCAAAGTAGGAGCCTCCATGATCGCCAACCATACTTCTCTGCTTGCTGGCATGCTGGTTGGGTTGTCCGTCGCGATGCCAATTGGCCCCATGGGCCTGCTCTGCATCCAGCGAACGTTAACATCAGGGCGTCGGGTCGGCATCTGCACCGGGCTTGGTGCCGCGACCATGAACACAATCCACGCTGGAATCATAATCGCAGGTCTCGAAAGGCTAGCGCCGTTGATGGCAAGCGCGAGCCGCTTGCTTGGTCTCGTCGGAGGTTTGTTCTTGCTCTGGTGTGCGGCCAGAACGCTCTTGCGACGGCGCACATCACTGTCGCGGCCGGGTGCGACTCAGCTTTCGCCAGTGACGGCTTATGGAACGGCGCTGACCTTCAACGCCATCAATCCAATGTCGCTGGGGTTGATGCTGGCCCTCCTGTCACCGGTCATCGAAATATCGGAACTATCTCTTGCTCGAGCGGCGATGCTGCTGCTGGGCGTGTTTACGGCCGTAGTCGCTTGGTGGGTCTGCCTTGCAAGCGGCGTCGACCTGCTGAGGTCTCGGCTCAGTCCAGGAATGCTCTTCGTCGTGAACCAGATTGCCGGCATCGGGCTGCTCATCTACGGCACAGTGGCGTTTGTCCGATCGGCGGGCTTGTAGGATTGCGTCGAGCCGCGCAGCCGGTGGCGCCCGCTATCATCAGGAGTGCGCTCCCATGCTCATGCGCGACATATATTGCAGCGCCAACATCCTGCTGAAGCAGCACGGGCCTGCTGCCAAGCCACACGCGATCCAACGTGTTCAAGAACTACAGGCGTCAGGCGACGAGAAAGGGGCTTTGGTCTGGATGGGCATCGTCGACGCGATCGCGGTATTGGAATCGACTGAACCGCCGGCCGGGCAGCCAACCCACTAACCACCTCAGGGCAG
>CAZZYH010000228.1:1613-4259 GCA_964658225.1 Vulcanimicrobiota bacterium
ATCGACGCCCACCTCGCCAACGATCATGTCGGTCGTGACTACTGGCGAGCCGTTCAAGGCGTGCTCGGTCTGATCGCTCCGCGCCCAGGTCCAGGCAATCGGGACATCTACCGGTCTGCAAAGCTCCTTATCGCCCGACATGGAGCTGAAGAGGCGTGGCGCCTGGTGATGAAGCAGGCGGATGAGGACGAAGGCCTGGCGCAACAAGCCACCACGCTCCGCATCGCGGACGCGGTTCATGCCATGTCTCCAGGAGGACCAGAAGAAGGGCGGACGGAATTCTAAGAAGTTTAAGAGTTAGCCCATCAAGCCGCACAACGGAGCCGGCGACCAGGGAAAGCGGGTGGGCAGCGCGACGGTGTCGCTCAAGAGCGAATACGCTGGTCCGCGGTCTCTGAAGAACTTATCATGAACAGCATGGCCGATCAGATCGTTATCACCGAGAAGACCAGTCAGGCGAAAGACATCCGCGATGCCGTAGGCCATCGCTACGGCACCATTCTTCCCGCCGAAGGCCATCTGTTCGATCTGGTCGAGCCCGAAGCCGCTGATCCCGCCTGGAAGCGGTGGAGCGCCACCCTGCTGCGGCCGGACGGGCTGTATCCCACCAAGCCCGCTGGCGGCGGCAACAAGGCGCCCAAGCTTCAGGCCATCCTCTACGCGCTGCGGACGGCCAAGCGCGTTTGGCTGGCGACCGATTGCGACCGCGAGGGACAGCTGATCGGTCAAGAGATCCTCGAGCACTACGGCTACAAAGGCGAAGTACGCCGGGTGATGTTCACCGCCCAGGACGCCCAGACGATCCGTGAGGCGTTTACCAGGGCCCGGCCGAACAGCGACCACCTTGCCCTCTATCAGGCCGCCGTCGCCCGCCGTCAGGCGGACCAGATTTATAACCTGTCGCTCACCCGCACTGCGACCGTCACGCTGGCCCAAGGCGCTCGCACCGTGATCGGCGTGGGCCGGGTCAAGACGCCGACCATGGCCATCGTCTGCCGGCGCGAGCTGGAGATTCGGGACTTCGTGGTGCAGCCCTATTTCGAGGTGGTCGCGACTGCCACAGTCGCCGATGGCCAGTTCCGTATGCGCCACGCTCCCAAGGAGCGCATCTCCGACCGGGCGGCGGCCGAGGCAATCGCGACCCTGGCAGCCGGTGCCACCGGGCCGCTGGCGGTCAAGGTCGAGGAGAAACGCCAGCCGCCACCGCGGCTGCACGACCTACCCTCGCTGCAGAAGCTGTGTGCCTCCCGCTTTGGTTGGTCGGCGGCACACACGTTGGCCTTAGCGCAGGAGCTCTATGACGGTGCCGGCAAAAAGATCATCACCTACCCACGGGCGGAAACCCGCTTCCTGCCAGAGAGCCTGATCCCGCAGATACCGCAGATCGTCGCCGGGCTTCAGGTCGGCCAGAGCTTCGCGGCAATCCCGGTGCCGGATCCGCCGCTGATCCGGCGCGGCATGGCTGGCACCTTCAGCGATAAGGGGCTGGCCGGTGCCAGCCACCACGCGGTGATCCCGAACGCCAACACGATCAACACCCTGAAGCAGGTCTGGCCGCGGCTGAGTGCGAATGAGCGCCGACTGTTCGACGTGATCGCGCGTGCCACCCTGGCAGCCCTAATGCCGGATTTCCGCTATCGGCAGACCACGGCGTTGCTGGACGTGCAGGAGCACACCTTTCGTGCGGTTGGACGCCAGCCGATCGAGCTGGGCTGGCGCGCGGCGTTTCCGGAGTGGACGCCGGCCGAGGAAAAGGGCGACGAGGCGCAGCTGCTGCCGGTGCTGCGCAACGGGGAAGCGACGGTGCTGTCCGATTCGGTGGTGGAGGCCAAGGAAACCCGGCCGCCGCCGCGCTACAACGAAGGCACGCTGATCGACGCCATGCAGAACGCGTGGCGCTTCGTGGAGGACGAGGCGCTACGAGAGCGTCTGAAGGAAGCCAAGGGCATCGGCACGCCGGCGACCCGGGCTGAGATCATCCGCGTTCTGAAGGCGCAGGAGCTGCTGACAGCACAGGGCAAGAACATCGTGCCGACCGAGCGCGGCCTGGCCCTGTTCGACGTGCTGCAGAAGGCGGATCCGGCGCTCGTCGATCCCGGTGTCACCGCGCAGCTGGAGCGGCTGCTAGACGAGGTGCTGACCGGACAAACAGAGATGATGGGGGCCATCGATGCCGTTTGCGCCCAAGCCTCGCGCATCATCGGCCGCCTGACCGAACACGCTGCTAGCGGGACTGCACCGCTTGTCGCTGTCTCTCATACCGCTCTGAGACCGGCCGGCCCGGTGCGGCCGCCGACGCCGGCGATGAAAGCCTACGTGGTTAGCCTGGCACAACAGCTTGGCCGCAAGCCGCCCCGTGGTTACGCCGGCTCGAGCGCGATCTGCCGGGCTTTCCTGGACAAGCATGCGGCTCGGAAGGGACTTACCGACGCCAGATCGACAGACATTGTGCGGCAAGAAAAACGACCAGAACGGCTGCAAACGCCGCCAGCGCTCAGCCCAGCTGGGCGGGCTGCAATGCCACTCAGCCCGGAAAAGCTTCGAGCTTCAAAGGGTCGAGGTTGTGTGAGAAGTCGCTTTCCAGCTGGTCGTAGGCGCAGCTGAGCCTGCGATTGCCCGCCGGTCGCCAGGGTAGATCAGGCTCTC
>CAZZYH010000229.1:0-4231 GCA_964658225.1 Vulcanimicrobiota bacterium
CTGGCCTTTTAAGGCAGAGCAGCGTTATGCGCGTGCGTTGGCCGTGTGGAAGTACTTGGCCAGGGTGCGCACGAAGGGCTTGGACGCATCGGTGGGCATCACGTTGCCCTTGAGGATCTGCTCAAAGGTGTGGGGGGTACCATAGAAGGCCGTCGTATCGTCGTTGTTCTCGTAGACGGCTACGCCGTTGAGGTCAATGCCGGCAAACAGGCCCTTGCTGCGTGACCAGGTCAACAGTTCGGACTGCAGCTTCCAGTTGGTTGCCGCGCCGGCCGTCCGGCCGACCGGTCCGGCCGCCGCGCTCGCTCCCGCACCAATCTTGAACTGGCTCTTCAGCAGGTCCTGGAACCCCTTGTCGTTCACGGCAACCAGCACCAGATCCGTGCCAGAGCCGCCGATCTGGAAGCCGAACGAACCGCCGGTCATCTTGATAAACGCCGGTGCGCTCCAACCATGTCCGGTACGGCAGCTCACAACGCCCTGCCCGTACTCCGCTCCGAAGACGAAAGCGCCCTTGATCAGCCCGGGAATCACTCCAACGCAGGTCGCATCGCGCAGCACCGAGTCCGGGATCGCCTTATCCGGCACAGCCATGATCTCGTTGAGGGTGGAGGTGGCGGAATCCAAACGCTTCTGCAGCGTTGCAGAGTCGCTGGCGGCAAAAGCCGGAATCGACAGCCCAGCCAGGCACATCACAGCTAAAAACTTTTTCATCACTTTTCAGTCTCCATGGTTCAAGCCTATCGCGAGGCGTCCTGCACGACTGCAAGATTGGCCCTGTTCGCCCTGGTCCGGCATATCGCAAACCGCATACCAAGTGCTTTCGTCTCACTGAGATGCGCGAAGGGCGGGCAAGGTGCGCCTGGTTCGCGCAAAAAACCGGAAAAAGCCGGGTCGCTGGGCGGAACTCGCCTGCTCCGGCGACGGGCAAAAAAAAGGGGGGTTGGTCTCCACAGTTGCCCGTGGTTCCCAACCCCGTTCCCCAGATCTGCGTTGTTACTGGTTACTTTATAAAACTTGTGTCAGGGCGACGCAACATTACTTTCGTCACAAATTGTGCAAATGTCGTCCAGCGGCCCGACACCTACAGCTTCGGCAGCACGATCCCGGTCTGATTCTGATACTTCCCCTTCCGGTCCGCGTAGCTGACCTCGCACACCTGGTCGGACTGAAAGAAGAGGATCTGGCAGAGTCCCTCGTCGGCATAGATCTTGGCCGGCAGAGGGGTCGTGTTCGAGATCTCCAGGGTCACAAAGCCTTCCCACTCGGGCTCAAACGGCGTGACGTTGACGATAATGCCGCACCGCGCGTAGGTGCTCTTGCCTACGCAGATGGTCAGCACATCGCGCGGAATCTTGAAATATTCAACCGACCGCGCCAGGGCGAACGAGTTGGGCGGCACGATGACCGAGGAAGCAGTCACGGTGACAAACGAGCGCTCGTCGAAGTTCTTGGGGTCGATGATCGCGCTGTTCACGTTGGTGAAAATCTTGAACTCGTCGGATACGCGCAGATCGTAGCCGTAGGAAGAAAGGCCGTAGGAGATGACCCCCTCCTTGACCTGCTTTTCACTGAAAGGGTGGATCATCTGGCGGTTGAGCGCCTGCTCGCGGATCCACTGGTCGCTCTTGATGGACATGCTGCTCCTGTCTGGGAAGGGCCGTGGGTGAAGAGAAACGCCGGCCCGACAATCCGGGCCAGGTATCGCTTACCAGTCTAAACTCTGCATCTTAGGAGGGAAACGGGCGAGAGCGTGGAGCAGGCCGCTCGGCGCAACGCGCCTCCGAGACTTGCAGGCTGGGGTGAATCGATGATCAAGCAAGACATTATCCAGCAAGTGGTGGAGCGAACCGGCTTAACGCGCCACAAGGCCGAGGCCGCCGTCGATACCATTTTTGAAGGCCTCAAGCGCGCCCTGGGCGAGGGCGACCGGATCGAACTGCGAGGGTTTGGCGTCTTCAACGTACGCCCCCGGAAGACCGGCATCGGGCGCAACCCGCGGACCGGAACCGAGGTGACCATCACGCCCGGGCGCGCCGTGCGCTTCAAGCCCGGCAAGGAATTGCACCTGATCGACTGAGCGCCAGTCGAGGCTCCTCTGCGCTTACATCAGGCTGACCGCATCCACGTCGACGATCAGGTTGCGTCGCGGGATCTGGTTCGCCTCGGCGTGAGCCAGCGCCCCGCGCAGCGCCCTGCCGAGCGCCTTGCGGGTCTCCGCCTTCACGACCAGGTGAAACCTGTAGATGCGCTTGACCTTGGAGAGCGGCGCGGTGGCGGGCCCGAGTACGCGGACCTGCTCGAGCGGGGTCGAGGCAAACCAGCGCCCCATTGTCGCGGCCCAGCCGGCTGCTTCTTCAAACAAATGGCTCTGGAGGATCACGTTCGCGAGCACGCCGAAGGGCGGGTAGTGCATCCAGCCGCGCAGCTTGAGCTCCCGGTCGACAAAGGCCTGGTAGTCGTGTTTGGCCGCGTATTCAATCGAGTAATGATCAGGATGGTAGGTCTGCACGATCACTTCGCCGGGAAGGTCGCCGCGACCCGCCCTCCCGGAGACCTGGGTCAGCAGTTGGAAGACACGCTCGGCGGCGCGGAAATCGGGCAGGCCCAGCGCATAGTCCGCACCCACTACCCCGACCATGGTCACCCCGTGAATGTCATGCCCCTTGGCAATCATCTGCGTGCCCACCAGCAGGTTGATCTCGCCCGAGTGCAGGCGCTCGAGGAGCCGCTCCATGTCGTGGCGTCCGCGAACCGTGTCCCGGTCCATCCGGCCGATCCGCGCGTCGGGAAAGATCTCCTGCAAGCGCTCCTCACCCTGCTGCGAGCCTGCGCCGAGATAGTACAGGTGTTCTGAATCACACTGCGGGCAGCGTCGCGGCACCGTGCGTTTGTAACCGCAGTAGTGACATTCCAGGCGATCCCCGGCGCGCGCCTCACCTGCTCCGGCCCCGAGCACAGCCTTGTGCAGGGTGAGCGAAATGGCGCAGTTCTCGCACTGCAGCTTTTCCCCACACGCCCGGCACATGGCCACAAACGAGTAGCCGCGCCGGTTGAGCAGGATGATCGCCTGCTCGCCGCGCGCCAGAGTGGCTTTGGTCTGCTCGATCAGCCGGCGGGAAAACAACTGCTCCTGACCGGTCTGCTGAAACTCCTGCCGCATATCGACAAGCTCGACCGCAGGCAAGGGCCGATCGTTCACGCGGCTGTGCATCTGGAGCAGCCGGTAACGGCCCCGCACAGCGTTCTGCCAGCTTTCGAGCGACGGCGTAGCCGAACCCAGCACAATCGTGGCTCCGCCAAGCTTGGCTCGCATCACCGCGACATCGCGTGCATGGTAGCGCGGCATCTCCTCCTGTTTGTAACTGCTATCGTGCTCTTCGTCGACGATCAGCAGGCCGAGATGCGCCAGCGGCGCAAAGATGGCCGAGCGCGTACCCACGACGATGCGCGCCTGGCCCTGTCGAATCCGATGCCACTGCTCTGCCCGTTCCTCCGGGGTCAGCTGCGAATGCAGCAGCGCCACGTCCCCGGCAAAGGCGTGCTGCAGCTGGGCGGCCATCGCCGGCGTCAGGCCGATCTCGGGCACCAGCAGCAGTGCGGTCTTGCCCGCATCGAGCGCGCGGCGCATCGCAGCCAGATACACTGCCGTCTTGCCGGAACCGGTTACCCCCTGCAGCAGCAGGGGCCTGAAGGCGTCCGCGTGCATTGCTTCTGTAATCGTGGCCAGCACAGATCGCTGCGCCTCGTTGAGCCTGTGAGCCGGCCCCGCCGCGCCCAGGGCCGAAAGAGAAAAGTCGGCCGCGCGTTCCTCGAGCAGCACCAGCCCCCGGCGCACCAGCGTAGCCAGCGAGGATTGTGGCGTGGCCAGCCGGCGCCTCAGCTCCGGCACCGCGAGCGTGCCGCCCGCACCCGCTAATTCGGCAAGAATCGCCTGCTGATGATCGTTCAGCCGGGGCAGACGCGCGCCTGGAGGGGGGGCGCTCCCCGTTTCGGCCGCAGCGGCTTCCGGCAAAAGAGCCGCTGCCAGCACGGCGAAGCGCACCGTTCGCCGCGCATCTCTGGACTCGGCTTCGGTCTCCCGCGAGAGCCACTTCTTGCGCAGCATGCCGGTGAGCAGCTCGGTAGTCGCACCGGTGGCATTGCGCAGCGTGCCCAGCCTCGCCGGCTCGCCGTTTTCGAGATAATTGAGCACCCGGTACTCGGCGTCCTGCTCCGCGGGCGTGCGGCG
>CAZZYH010000230.1:0-4204 GCA_964658225.1 Vulcanimicrobiota bacterium
GTTTGGGCGCAAGCGTTTTTACATGAGCTGCGTGGTGCTGTTCACGGGCTGCTCGCTGCTGTGCGGGCTGGCGCCGACGCTGCCGTTCTTGATCCTCGCGCGGATCCTGCAAGGCTTTGGCGGGGGCGGCCTGGCGCCGAGCGAGCAGGCGATCCTGGCGGACAGCTTTCCGGTTGAGAAACGCGGGCAGGCCTTTGCGCTGTATGGCATGGCGGTGGTGGTCGCGCCGGCGATCGGCCCGACGATCGGCGGCTGGATCACCGACAACTACAACTGGCACTGGATCTTTTTCATCAACCTGCCGGTCGGCCTGCTTTCGCTCTGGCTGACCAACCGCATGGTCGAGGACCCGCCCTACCTGACCGAGCAGCGCAACAAGATCGGCTCGATTGACACCCTCGGGCTCGGCTCGGTCGCAGTCGGGGTGGGATGCCTGGAGTTTGTGCTGGACAAGGGGCAGGAGAAGGACTGGTTCGGCGACCCGATGATCACCGGCTTCGCCGTGGCGGCGGCCTGCGTGCTCGCCTTCTTTGTCTACTGGGAGTGGAACCATCCGGACCCGATCGTCGACCTGAAACTGCTCAAGAATCGCAACTTCGGCACCGCTGTCTTCCTGCAGTTTGTGCTCGGCATGGTGCTCTTCGGCACCACCGTGCTGATACCGCAGTTCATGCAGACCCTGCTCGGCTACACGGCCGAGCGGGCGGGCATGGCGCTGTCGCCGGCCGGCTTCGCGATGATGGTGATGATGCCGGTGGCGGGGCGGATGGTGGGCAAGGTCAGGGACGCGCGGGTACTGGTCGCGGTCGGCTACGCGGCGGTCGCAGCCGGGCTCTACAACCTCACCCGGCTGGACCTTGATGTGGCCTTCGGGCAGCTGGTGCTCTTCCGCATCTTGCAGGTGCTGGGCCTCGCGTTCATCTTTATCCCCATCAGCACGCTGAACTACGTGGGGGTGCCGCGCGAGAAGAGCAACCAGATCTCGAGCTTCTCGAACTTTGCCCGCAACCTGGGCGGCAGCGCCGGCACGGCCATGCTCACCACCTTTCTGCAGCGTACGGCGCAGACCCACCAGTCTACGCTTGGCGCAAACGCCTACGCCGGCGCGCAGGCCTACACGAACTACATCGCCGGCACCCAGTCCGCCTTGATGAAGATGGGCCAGGGCGCGGCCCAGGCATCGCAGACCGCCGCCGGCAGGGCCTACCAGGTGCTCGGCCGCCAGGCCAGCATGCTCAGCTACCAAAATGCCTTCTGGCTGCTTTCCGTCCTCATGGCATGCCTGGTACCGCTGCCGTTTATCATGCGCAGACCGCCGCCGAGGGGACGCGATGCGCCGCCGGTGGAGGAGACGGCGGCGCACTGAGAGCAGCCGTGTTCCGCGCTACCGTTGGCGTTGCGCCAGGGGGCCTGCTCGACCGGCGCGCGAGCGGCCAGCCCCCCTGGCCGAGTTGTGCTTGAGCTACCGCCGCGACGACAGCGGGCCAATTCCGGGGCGGCTGGGCGAAACCCTGGCCCGGCGATTTGGCCACGAGTATCTCTTCTTCGACCCGGACTCCACTGTCGAGGATGGTTTCCGCTTTCAGGATGTTCTGCGCCTGGCCTGCTATGCGCTGCCGGGCTGGTCCCCCCGTGCTACGCCTGCTGCTGAGCCTCAAGCGCAGGAGCCAACCTGCGATTGAGCAGGCGCAGGAGGGTCTGCGCGCCGTGCTCATCGAGGAGGCGGGTTTCGCTTCCGGTCTTCACGCATGCAAGAATTCAGGATTGCTTTGAAGAAGCTTCGTCGCTTGATCGAGCGCACCTTGAGACCGTGCGGTCGATGGTTGCCGGTTACGAACTCGAGGCGCGGCAGGCATGCGAGTGGGAAGCGGCCATCCTTGCGGGCTACGCGGCATTTGTGGCCCACGGGCGCAACGACGGCGGGGTGATCGTCGCAAGCCTGGATCGGCGGCCGCTCGCCTCTCGATCGGCTTCGAATCGGCCGGATCGCCCCTCCATCCCGGTCTAGATCCTCGATCCGGTCTTCTGCATCGCTTACCATTGACATGATGCTAACGCGTCAAGCGCAGACTCTAAGGTGCGCAGCGGTTCAGCCGTGCCTACTTTGCCCAGCTACACAAAAAGAGAGCCCAGACGATATGCCTTCCAATCGAAACTACCGCGTCGGTGTGGTGCAGATGCGTTGCACCCCGGATCCGGATGAGAATCTGGAGAGAGCCGTCAGCATGGTCCGCGACGCAGCGCGCCAGGGTGCAAGCGTCGTCTGCCTGCCTGAGCTTTTTCGCGCACAGTATTTTTGCCAGCGGGAAGACACCGCGCTCTTCGACCTGGCCGAGCCGATCCCGGGACCCTCGACCGAGCGCCTGGGCGCGGTGGCACGCGAAGAAAAGGTGACGATCATCGCCTCCCTGTTTGAGCGGAGGGCGGCAGGGCTCTACCACAACACGGCGGCCACCCTGGGCACCGATGGGTCGATCCTCGGGCTGTATCGCAAGATGCACATCCCCGACGACCCGCTCTTTTACGAGAAGTACTACTTCACGCCGGGCGATCTCGGCTACCGCGCGCTGGACACGGCGGTGGGCAAGCTTGGCACGCTGGTGTGCTGGGACCAGTGGTACCCGGAGGGAGCGCGCATCACCGCGCTCCAGGGCGCGAACGTGCTCTTTTACCCGACGGCCATCGGCTGGCACCCCTATGAGAAGGCCGAGCATGGGGCGGCGCAGTATGACGCCTGGCAGACGATCCAGCGGTCGCATGCGATTGCGAACGGGGTCTATGTCGCCTCGCCGAACCGGGTCGGCCTGGAGCACGGCGATGTTCGCGGCAACCGGGTCGATGGGCCGGGACTGGAGTTCTGGGGCGGGTCCTTCATCGCGGATCCCTTCGGGCGGGTGGTGGCCAAGGCTTCGCATGAAGCTGAGGAGATTTTGATCGCGGAAGTCGACTTGAAATTGCTCGAAGAGCAGCGGCGCAACTGGCCGTTTCTGCGCGACCGCCGGATTGATTCCTATGCGCCTATCGTGCATCGCTATCTCGATGCTTCGGTGACGGAAAAGTGAGCGCAGGCTGCGCAGGCTTCGCAGGCACGCCGCGCGACCACGGCTTTCGCATGCCCGCCGAGTGGGCGCCGCACGCTGCTACGTGGCTGGCCTGGCCGCATAATCCAAAGGACTGGCCGGGCAAGTTTGCGCCGATCCCCTGGGTCTATTGCGAGATCGTGCGGCAGCTTGCGCGGGTTGAAGATGTGCACATTCTGGTCGAGCATGCGGTGGCCGCAAAACGCGTCGAAGGGATGCTGCGCCGCTCCGGCGTTGCCCTGCAGCGGGTGCACTTGCATCAGTGGCCGACCAATCGCGTTTGGACGCGCGACTCCGGACCGATCTTTGTTACGCGGAAGGAGCCGGGCGCAGAGAACGTAACCACGGCGGTGACGAACTGGAAGTTCAATGCGTGGGCCAAGTACGCCAACTGGGAGCTGGACGACGCGCTGCCCGGGCGCGCCGCTGCCCTGCTCGAGCTTCCCCTCTGGACGCCCAGCGTGCGCCTGGCCAATGGCAGCCCGCACCAGGTTGTGCTTGAAGGCGGATCGATCGACACCAATGGGGCAGGGGTCCTGCTCACTACAGAGGAGTGCCTGCTGAGCCCGGTCCAGGCTCGCAACCCGGGCATGAGCCGCGAGCAGCTGGAGCAGGTGTTCAGCGACTACCTCGGGATCGACCAGGTGCTCTGGCTCAACCGCGGCGCAGCCGGCGATGACACCCACGGCCACGTCGACGACATCACGCGCTTCGTCAGCGAGAACGTAATTGTTACAGTGACAGAAGAGAATACGGCTGACGAGAACCACGAACCTCTGGCTGAGAACCTGGACCGTTTGCGCTCGGCGCGCAACCTCGAGGGCGAGCCATACAAGGTCATCGAGCTGCCCATGCCCCGGCCCGTAGTCTTTGATGGTCAGCGCCTGCCCGCGAGCTACGCCAACTTTTACATTGCCAACGGCCTGGTGCTGGTGCCAACCTTCAATGATCCGGCCGACCGCATTGCGCTCAGCACGCTTGCCGGCCTCTTCCCAGGCCGGGAGATCGTCGGCATCCACTGCGGGGACCTGATCTGGGGCCTGGGCGCACTGCACTGCATGACACAGCAGCAGCCGATCCGCCGGATCGACCGGTCGATGCTCCGGACGCAGCCGCGTCACGTT
>CAZZYH010000231.1:0-4165 GCA_964658225.1 Vulcanimicrobiota bacterium
CTAGGCGCTGGTCTAGGCGGCGCCGTGGTCAACCGTGGACAGGCTCTTTCGCAGGCGCGCACTGCGCTCCAGGTCCGAGGGCGGGTAGAGCATGTGCAACTCCTCAAAGGCCGCGATGACGGAGTGCGGCTCGATCTCGTCGAGCTGGTAGTCTGCAGGGGCCCGGTCGATATCCTGGCCGCGCAGGATCCGGACGCGTTCCCGGCCCAGCGGCAGCCACTCGAGCGGCTTCTGCCAGCTTGGTCCGAGCACGACCATCGGCGTACCGGCTGCGCGGCCGATATGCATGGTTCCGGTATCGAGCGAGATTACGTAGTCGGCCAGGCAGAGCAGTGCGGAGAGCTCAGAAATGGTGGTGAGGCCGGCAAAGGAGGCGCTGGCCGAGGAGCCGAGCGGCCCGGCCTGAACGCGCAGTGCCTCGATCGCCTCCTGATCGGCGCGGGTCCCGACAAAGGCGATCTGAGAGCGCTGCGCAACATGGCGCATTACCTGTGCGAACCGGTCCCCGTGCCAGCCCGTACGCTGCCCGCCGCTGTTCTGGGTCACGAAGATGACCAGGGGCTGCTCCTGGGTAAGTCCGTTCGCTTGCAGGAGGCCGCGCATTTTTTCAACGTCCGCCTCTGGAAAGAAGACGCGCGGCTCAAAGTGATCGGGCGGGCAGCCGAAATTTGTCAGCAGATGCAGGTTGTTGTCGATCAGGCTCATGGCCTTGTTGTAAGTCTGGGGAAGATGGTAGAGGGCGGGCGCCAGTGTGTGACCAAGTCGCACGTGCTTGCCGGCGAACACGTTCAGCAGAGTGATACGGGTGCGCGGGTTGGAACAGTTGGTAATGCCGCATGCGGGAGCGAGGCCGCGCTGCTCCAGGGCCGCTCTGAGCTCCTTCACAGCCTTTTGCGTCTCGCGCAGAGGGTCGGCGGTGGCGATCAGGTTATCGATAAAAGGATTGTGCCGCAGCGTCGCATAGCCGGTGCCGCGGGTGGCAACCGTGATCCTGGCGTCCGGCTTGCAGATGCGCAGGGCTTCATACAAGGGCGTGTCGTGCACGCAGTAGCCCAAGGGCATCATGTATTGCAGAAAGAGAAACTCGCGCATGCCCGCGAGGTCCGCCGGGCTTGCGGCGACCGCGCCGCGTACAAGCCTTTCAGCCGGAATCGCGCACTGCATAAGCCAGTTTTTCAGTGCTGTCTTGAGAGGCATTTCTTCCTTGTCCGACAGTTCCGGCAGGTTGGCGGCTGCTTCATTATAAAGGGCAGCCGCCTGTCGATGTCCTCACCCTGGCGCCCCCTTGCTGGCCGGTGCCCCATGCCCCTCAGGGCGGGGGCCTGTTGCCGCAAAGAGGCTCACGGGACCGGGATCCCTCGCCGGGCATCGCGTGGAAAAACCCTACCGCACACCGTATCCGGCCGATCGGCCCTGCAGCAGGCACGCTCAGGTTGCGAGTACGGGTACGGAGACGCCGTCGCGCTGCAACATCTGCTTGATGCAGCGCAGGGCCTGGCGCGTGCGCTCTTCGTTTTCAATCAATGAGAAGCGCACATGCCCATCGCCGAACTCTCCAAAGCCGATGCCCGGCGAGACGGCTACCCTGGCTTCGCCGAGCAGCTTTGTCGAGAAATCGAGCGAGCCCATCTCGCGGTACGCCTCAGGAATCGGCGCCCAGACGAACATGGTCGCCTTGGGATTCGGCGCACCCCATCCCATCTTGTTCAAGCCGCTTACCAGGCAGTCGCGCCGACGCTGGTAGATGCCGGTAATTTCGCGCACGCAGTCCTGCGGTCCTTCGAGGGCGAGAATGCTGGCTACCTGGATCGGCGTGAAGGTGCCGTAATCGGTATAACTCTTCAGCCGGGCGAGGGCCGCGACTAACTTCGCATTGCCGACCATGAAGCCGACCCGCCAGCCGGGCATGTTATAGCTCTTGGAAAGAGTAAAGAACTCAACCGCGATGTCTTTTGCGCCCGGAACTTCAAAGATCGAGGGTGCGCGATACCCGTCGAAGGTGATATCCGCGTAAGCCAGGTCATGCACCAGGTAGATGCTGTGCTCGCGGCAGAGCGCGACGACCCGCTCGAAGAAGCTGATCTCGACACACTGGGTGGTCGGGTTGGCCGGGAAGTTGAGGATGAGCATCTTCGGCTTGGGATACATCTGCGGAATCGAATGCTCAAGCTCGTCGAGAAAACTCTGCGTGTCATGGATGGCGATCGAACGGATGTTGGCGCCGGCGATGACCGGGCCGTAGATGTGAATGGGATAACTGGGGTTGGGCACCAGCACCACGTCGCCCTTGTCGAGCGTGGCCATGCATAGATGCGCGATGCCTTCCTTGGAACCGATGGTGACAATCGCCTCGGTTGCCGGGTCGAGTTCGACCTGATAACGATCGGCATACCAGTTGGTGATCGCCTTGCGCAGCCGCGGGATGCCTTTTGAGAGCGAGTAGCGATGCGTCTCCGGCCGCTGCGCCGCTTCGATCATCTTGTCGACGATGTGCTTCGGCGTTGCGCCGTCGGGATTGCCCATGCCGAAGTCGATGATGTCTTCGCCGCGGCGGCGCGCAGCAGCCTTCAGTTCCCCGGTGATGTTGAAGACGTAGGCGGGCAGGCGTTCGAGGCGCGGGAACTCGTTCAACTTCGTTTCTCCAGGTGCGGTGCTTTTAGAAGGGTACGCCAGCAGGGCTGCTCAGGGTAGTTCCCAAAGGGTGGAGAGACGCACGGGCCGCTCTCGCTCGCTAGCAGCGTGCGATCTTGGCAGATACGATCCCCTTGGTAGCGTTGCGGGTATCGACCACCAGCTGCGCCTCTTCGACAATGCGCGCGTAATCGTAGTCGGAGTGGTCGGTCGCAATGAGTACGCAGTCGTAGCCGCCCAGCTCGGTGAGCGGCGCGCAGCTCATGTTGAGGTCGTAGTGGCGGCCCCGGCCCACGGTGGGGAAGTAGGGGTCGTGGTAGCTGACCTCGGCTCCCCTCTGGCGCAGCATCTCGATGATGGGCAGCGAAGGGGACTCGCGCAGGTCATCGATATCCCGCTTGTAGCTCAGGCCCAGCACCAGGATGCGTGACCCGTTGACCGGCTTACGGGCGCGATTCAGAGCCTCGATGGTCTGCTGGATGACATAGGCCGGCATGGCCTCGTTCACCTCGCCTGCAAGCTCGATGAAGCGGGTGCGGAAATCGAACTGCTTGGCCTTCCAGGAGAGATAGAACGGGTCAATCGGGATGCAGTGGCCGCCGAGGCCGGGCCCGGGATAGAAGGCCTGGAAGCCGAAGGGCTTGGTCTTGGCTGCGTCGATGACCTCAAACAGGTCGATCTCCATGCGGTGGCAGAGCTGCTTGAGTTCGTTGACCAGCGCAATGTTTACACAGCGGTAGATGTTTTCGAGCAGCTTGGTCATCTCCGCGGCGGCGGGCGTGCTGACCGGTACGGTACGGTTGAAGATGGAGCCATAGAGGGCGGCGGCCAGTTCGCCCGCGGCAGCCCCGTAGCTGCCGATCACCTTCGGGATCTCGCGCCTGGCTACCGTGTCGTTGCCCGGGTCTTCGCGCTCGGGCGAGAAGGCCACGTAGACGCCGCGCTCCTCGGCGGTGCGGCACACCCGGAGCCCTGCCGGCGCGCCGGCTTCGAGCAGCGGAATCAGCACCTCCTCGGTCGTACCCGGGTAGGTCGTGCTCTCCAGCAGGACCAGCTGGCCGGCGCGCAGATGGGGCGCAATCGCCTCGGCCGTCATGCGGATGTAGCTCAGGTCCGGCTCGTGGTACTCGTTCAGAGGGGTGGGCACGCAGATCAGCACCGCGTCCATCCCGGCGATGGCGCTGTAGTCGTCGGTAGCGCGGAAGCCACTCCGCTGCGCGGCCTGGATCTGGGTTGCGGGAATGCGCACAATGTAGGAGTCGCCGGCATTGAGCGCCTCTACCTTTTTCCTGTCGACATCAAAGCCGGTGACCGGGTACTGCTCATCGGAGAAGAGCAGCGCAAGCGGGAGCCCGACATAGCCCATGCCCACGATGCCCACCTTGGCCTGGCGTGCGCCGATGCGAGAGCGGGTCTGTTCGAAGGGAGAGACGGCAACGGGAGCGCCGGCCGGAGCATTTCTAGAGTTCATCAGCAGCCTCTTCTACTATAACGGGCGGTCCTTGCTTATGGGCCGGTCTTGCTGGGCCTGGTC
>CAZZYH010000232.1:0-4145 GCA_964658225.1 Vulcanimicrobiota bacterium
CCATCAGTTCCGGACCAGGCAGTTCCGGGCCGCAGGCTAGGCCCGGACAGGCTCCGCGGTCGTGGTGCCCTTGGACTCGACCGGCCCGGAGAGGTGCTCGGCGAAGAAGGACAGCGTCCGCTCGAGGGCGAGCTTGGCCGAAGGGGCGTCGTAGCTGCCGCGCGAGCTGCAGTTAAAGCCGTGGCCCGCGTCGTAGAGGTAGACCGGGATCTGCGGATAGGCAGCCTGGATCTTTTCGATGTCTGCCATGGGGATGTGATCGTCATGCTTGCCGAAGTGCAGCAGCAGCGGGACCTTGGGCGCTTGATCGAGGAACTTGGCGATGAAGCCGCCATAGTAGCCGACCGCGGCTGCGATCGGCAGTTGTGCTGCGGCGAGCCAGGCCATGCTGCCGCCCCAGCAGTAACCCACCACGCCCACCTGCGTCTTGTACTCGTCGCGGGCATAGGCGACCGCGGCGCCTATGTCGGTCAGCGCGCCCTCGATGTCTTCCGGCTTGCTGGGCAGCAGGGACATGGCCTTCTGCATGTCGGCGCCCTCGTAGCCGAGCTCGACACCCCGCTCCTTGCGATCAAACAAGGCCGGGGCGATGGCCAGGTACCCATGGGAGGCGAAGTGGTCGGCCACGGAACGGATATGCGCATTGACGCCGAAGATCTCCTGCACGACGACCAGGGCGGCCCGGGGCGTACCTTGGGGATGGGCCAGGTAGGCGTTGAGGGTGTGTCCATCGGCTGCGGTCAACTTGATTGTTTCACTCACGGGGTAGCTCTCCTGTTGGCAAAGGGTTGATCAAGGCGCGGCGGCCCAGTAGCTGGTTCGTGCCACCACGCGGGCATCTACATCGGCGTTCAGCCTGACCTCCAGCCGATGCAGTCCTGGGGTCCGGTCGGTCGGCCTGAAGCTCAGGATATAGCGGTTGCGGGCGTGGCTTGCCATCTCTGAGATGCGGTCTTCAAAGCTCTTTTGCCGGGTGAAAGCCATGTACTCTCCGCCGCTCATTACGGCGAGGCTCCGGGCAACGTTGGAGCGGACGGCTTGGACAGCCATCGGCAGCAGTTCGATCAGGTTGCCGCCGCCATGGGCCAGCTGGTCGAGCATCTCGGCCTTGGCCGGGGACCAGGTCAGGCTGAGCACGAGCGTGTTGCTGGTGCCGATGCGTTCGACCAGCTGGGGCGCGGTGACGGTCTTCGAGCCATGATCGCGCGACTCCGAGATCAACAGCAGGATGCGCCGCCGCTCGGGGCCTCGATGCTCGAGCAGGTCGATCGAGGTGCCGACCGCGTCGAGGATGGCTGCGCCCCCGTCGCCCGGGCGCAGGTCTTCGAGGTCCCGCTCGATGACGGCGGTGTCGCGCGTGAAGCCCTCCCGGTAGACGGTCTGGGAGTCGAACTCAACCAGTGCGACCTCGCCCTTGCCGGCGCCTGCTCCATCGGAAACCAGGAACTGCTCGACCAGCGGGGCGAGGCGGGCGTACTTGTCAAACTCGATCTCGCTCGAACGGCCACGCTCCAGGCACACGACGAGCGAGACCGGGCTGGTGTCGAGATCGTCGTCGAGGTGGAGGGTTTGCGGCGCGCCGTTGTCGGTGAGCGCGAACTGGTCGCCGCGAAGCCCGTAGACGACCGCGCCCCTGCTGCCCTCGACCAGGGTGGGCACGAGCACGTTGGTGGCAGTCACGCGCAGGGTGGTCGACGGGGGCTGGCCCGGCGGCGGCCCGCCGGCCGGCTGTTGCGCCGCTGAAGACAGGCAGGCAAAGAGGCCAGCGAGCAGGGTGGCCCCGAGGCGGCGCCACGCCGGGTGGGCGGCGCTTTGCAGCTCAAGCACGCGGCTGGATCTTGGCCGCCTCGATCTCGGCTGTCCACCGCAGAAACCGGAGAAGGCTGGCCCGCTCGCGCCAGGTAAAGCGCAGCACATCGCCTGCGGTCAGGGTCTCGGCCTTCTGGCCGGAATAGGTTTCGATCCGCCAGCGGAGGTAGGCGCTGCGCCAGGGCCTCAGCCGCGCGCCCCGCGTCGCATTCCACAAAAACCGCAACGCTGCCAGCATGCGCGCCTCCTTGGCCGGTGCATCCTAGCCCGATTATAAAGACGCTCGTGTTGTAGAGACGATCGTCGCAGGCAAGGGTGATCCGGGCCCGAGGCCGCGGTTCGGAGCAGAAGCAGGGCGGCCGCGGTGGCTGTTGTTCCGGCCCGGAGACGGGCGGCCGCCAGCCGGTACAATGCAGGAGATGATTCCTACACTTGAGTGGACCGAAAACGGCGTCCGGTTCCTGGACCAGACGCGCCTGCCGCTGGAAGAGACCTACGTGCTCGCGACCAACTACGATGAGGTCGCGGACGTCATCGTGACCATGGTGGTGCGCGGGGCGCCGGCGATCGGGGTCTCGGCCGCGATGGGTATTGCGCTGGGCATTAAGAACAGCAAGGCCAAGACGCTGGCCGCGCTCGGGCCGGAGATGGACCAGATCTGCCGCATCCTGGCCGGCACCCGCCCGACCGCGGTCAACCTGTTCTGGGCGATCGCCCGCATGCGCGAGCGCTACGCTGCGCTCGCCGCAGAGCCGGGCGCAACGGTAGCGAGCCTGCGGGAGGGCCTGATCGCCGAGGCCCAGCGCATGTACGACGAGGATATCGCCGCCTGCGAGGCGATGGGCGCGCACGGCGCGTCCTTGTTGCCGAAGAGCGGCGGTGTGCTTACCCACTGCAACGCCGGGGCGCTGGCCACCTGCGGGTACGGCACCGCGCTCGGGGTCATCCGTTCGGCCGTGGCCGAGGGCGCGAGCCTGCGCGTCTACGCTGACGAGACACGCCCCTTTCTGCAGGGCGCACGCCTGACCGCGTGGGAGATGATGCACGACGGCATCCCGACGACGGTGCTCTGCGACAACATGGCTGCGACCTTGATGCGGCAGGGCAAGATCCAGGCCGTCATCGTCGGGGCCGACCGCATTGCCGCCAACGGGGACGTGGCCAACAAGGTCGGCACGTACGGGGTTGCCATTCTGGCTAAAGAACACGGCATCCCCTTTTATGTCGCCGCGCCCTGGTCGACGATCGACACCGCTACAGCCACCGGCGACCAGATCGAGATCGAACAGCGCCCAGCCCGCGAAGTGACCCACCACGCGGGCACCCAGCTCACCCCGCACCAGGTGGACGTCGAGAACCCCGCCTTCGACGTCACCCCGGCCCGCTACGTAACGGCCATCATCACCGAGCGCGGCGTACTCGAGAGCCCCGGCAACGCTTCCATCGCCCAGATGGAAGCGGCGGCAGTTTAGGGGCGCAGACCCCCTTGAGCGCGGGAGGCGGTCACCTTGTGACGCGTGTCCTCGCCCGCGGGGCAAAAGCGAGCAGCCCCCGGTACTCCCTGGGGGCGGGTGGCTTGGAGAGCGCGAAGCGCCGGCGTGACAGATGCAGGCTCCCCCGCGGGGAGTCTTCTAACTGGTCCAGCGGGCGTAGGGATAGATCAGCAGGACCAGCATCATCGTCAAGGCCATGACGTCGGTGCCGAGCAGCAGAAGCACGCTCGAGTGGTACCAGCTCCAGCGGGGGCAGAGGCAGCGAGCCGTCTCAATGCTGCCCCAGAGAGCGAGCGCCACCGGGAGGGCGATGGCGGGCGCGGGACGGACCTCCGGAAAGCCGGAGAGCGCGAAGCTCCAGAGCAGGCTGGCCACGACCAGCAGGGTGCCGCGGGTGAGCGAGTGGCGGCGCAGCGTGAAAAGCGAATGGACCTGCCTGGAGAGAGACTGCGGCATGGGCGGGATGCGCGGCATGGAAGGTTAAATCGTAAGCTCTCGGCTGCCTGGCTGGCGATCCCGGCTGGCATGCTGTCTTTGAGCGTACGAAGCTGCTGCTCGACGGGAAGCCCTGACGCCCGGGCCTACGCTCTACGGCCGCAGTGCTCGCGCCGGCAGGCTGGCCCTGACCCGTCAGCCGGGATAGCGGGACGCAGTACCTGCGCGTGCGCGCGGCCCACGGTTTTCGGAGTCTGCCCGGCCGGGGACGCATCTACTCTGAAAAGGTGGCGGAGGTCCCTCGAGAGCCGACCCGCCATGAAGACGTTTCCTCAAAATGTGCCTTGAAGACGCTGCCTGAAGACGCCCTCCATGACCCCAGGATCTTACTCCGCGAACTCCTCCGCG
>CAZZYH010000233.1:0-4140 GCA_964658225.1 Vulcanimicrobiota bacterium
GCCGCTTCGGTCTTGGCCTGCTCGAGCAGGGCGCGATCGCGCAACAGGCTGGCCACGCGGAAGTCCGGCAGCCCGGATTGCCGGGTCCCGAAGAACTCTCCCGGGCCGCGCAGCTCGAGGTCCAGCTCCGCCAGTTCGAAGCCGTCCTGGGTGCGGACCATGGCGGCCAGGCGCTCTGCGGCCGTCTCTGAGATGCGTCCGCCGGTCATCAGAATGCAGAAGGACCTTGCCTTGCCCCGGCCCACGCGGCCCCGGAGCTGGTGCATCTGGGCGAGGCCGAAGCGTTCGGCGTGCTCGATGACCATAGTGGTTGCATTCGGCACGTCCACGCCCACCTCGACCACCGTGGTAGCCACCATCACGTCGATCTCGCCGCGCTGGAAGCGCCGCATCCACACCTCCTTGTCATCCGCGCTCAAGCGTCCATGCAGCAGGCCCAGGCGCAGCCCGGCCAGGGGGCCCGCCTTGAGCGCCTCGTACATCTCTGTCGCCGATTTGAGGGTCGGCCTGTCTGCCTCCATGCCCGCTCGGGAACGCTTTTGGCCTTTGCCGCCATTGCCCGGTCGAGCGGCCAAGGCCGGCGGGCTCCCGGGAGCGAAGGCTAGGAGCTGCCCCTGCTGGTCCTGCCGGTCGCTCCCGTCCTGCTGATCTTTCTGCTGGACCTGATGCTTCGGACCCTCCTGCCGATTCTTCTGCTCTTTCGCCGAAGACGGAAATCCGCCTCCCCCGGGGACAGTCCCGCCCGGCGCGGGGCCGGTCTTCCCGGCACTGGACGAGCGCCTGGCCACCGGGCCAGCGGCCCGCGTGCCCGCCTCGTTGCCGGGCAGATCTTCGACCGCTGCAAAGTCCAGCTCCGGCTCATCCTCTTTCGCGCCCTCGATGACCGGGTAAACGATGAAGGCCTGGTGGCCTTTCGCAGCCTGCTCCCGGACAAAGTTCCAAACCTCGTCTGCCCGTTCGTCGGCGACCTGGCGGGTGACGATGGGCGTGCGCCCGGGCGGCAGCTCATCGAGCACGCTGACCTCGAGGTCGCCATAAAGGGTCAGGGCGAGCGAGCGGGGGATAGGGGTCGCGGTCATGGCCAGCAGGTCCGGCTCGGCCGCGCCCGGCTTCTTCATGAGGCGGAAGCGTTGCAGGACGCCGAAGCGATGCTGCTCGTCGACCACCACCAGGCCGAGCCGGGCAAAGTCCACCTTGTCCTCGATCAGCGCGTGGGTGCCGATGACCAGGTCGGCCTCGCCGGTGTAGATGCGGTGGCGGTAGAGCCGCTTGAGGTCGTCGGCCAGCGAGCCGGTAAGGAGCAGGATGCGATAGCGCCGGGCGCCCTCGACCTCAGCGCTGCGCTCGAGCAGCTTGCGCGCCGAGAGGTAATGCTGCGTGGCCAGGATCTCGGTGGGCGCCATGAGCGCGGCCTGGTAGCCGTTCTCAATGGCCACCAGCATGGCCTGGATGGCGACGATCGTCTTGCCTGAGCCGACATCGCCTTGCAGCATCCGGCGCATGGGGCTCGGCTTGCGCATGTCGGCGACGATCTCGCCGAGCGCGCGCTTTTGGGCGGCGGTGGGATGAAAGGGCAGCACGTCGCGGACGGCTTTCCGGACGCGGTCCCCGGTCACAAACGGGATGCCGGACTGCTGGCGGGCGCGGCGGCGTTTGAGCTCCAGGCCCAGCTCGAGGTAGAAGAGTTCCTCAAAAATGAGCCGCTGCTGCGCCGGGGTGGCCGCGGACTGGAGCTGCGTAAGCGGCGTGCCGACAGGGGGGAAGTGCACCCCACGCAGAGCGGCTTCGCGGCCGGGCAGACCGAGCCGCGTACAGAGCGCGGAGGGGAGTGTTTCCTCGACGCGGCCCTCGAGTTCGGCGAGCAGGTTCCAGACGACGCGCCGCAGCCAGCGTGTATTGAGCCTGGCCCCGCCGAGCGACTCGTAGACCGGCACGATGCGGCCCATCTCGAGCGAGCCGGCCTGGCCTCCCGGCTCGGCAGCGGGCGCGCCCGGGCCGGAGAGGATTTCGACCTGAGGATTGATCATCTTGAAGCCGCGCGTGGATCGAGAGGCCTCGACCTTGCCGTAGACGGCGACGGTCTGCCCGGCCTGGTACTTGTCCTTGAGGTAGGCGCCGTGGAACCACATGCACTTGAGCGTGGCGAGATTTTGCCCGACCGTCATCTCGAAGATGGGCATGCGCGTGGTGCTGAGCAGCACGGCGCCGCGCACCTCGCCGATCACGCTCGCCATCTGCCCGGCCACGAGCGAGGACAGGGGCATCGGGTTGGCGCGATCTTCGTAGCGAAAGGGAAGGTGGTGCAGCAGGTCGTCGACGGTGAGCAGACCCTTGGCCTTGAGCGAGTCCGCGATGCGGGGGCCGACGCCCTTGACGAACTGCAGTTGCGAGTCGAGCTGAACGGCCACAGCTCGATGCTATCGCAGCCGCGGCCCGGGCCCGGGCAGAGCTGCCTCGATGCTTTCGCGGGTGCAATCGCGCCGAGGCCGCGCCCCGCCGATCTGAGGGGGAGCCGGTGAAGGTGCGCTGGGTTGCCCGGGCTCTGTTGCGCGCGGCCGCCGCCGCCGAGCCGCGGACGGAAGCGGGCAGCCCAGCGATGCACGGCTGCCGGAGGGCGAGGGAAGCTTGCTTGGAGCAGTGCGCGTGGGGCCACGTTGCGCGGCAGCGGGTGACGATGGTGTTTTCCCAGGCTTGATGCTCATGGATCTTCAGGAGCGCGGGGGGCAGACTGGAGCCAGCTCCAGTGCTCTCCAGGCTCTCGATCACCTGCTGCGAAGCGCGCTGCGTTTTTCTGCCGCGCACCTTCTTCTAGGCAATCCGCATGCCGTTTGTATCTCGTACGTTGCCGATCCTCGCCGGGCTGTTTCTGGCGACGCTGCTTCCGCCTGCGCACGCCTTCGCCCCGTCCGGCCTGGCCAGCACGCCTTTCCGCTCAACGGCTCCCCATTTTGCTGTGAGCCGCGTGCTCACAGAACCGCATGCGGGATCAGGCGCACAGTTCCTCCGGCGTTCGCTACCGCGGTGCCCTTGAAGGTTCCGTTGGCGCGACGTACTCCTGCGGCACCGCATGCCCCTGGGTGAGATCGAGGGCAAGCACCCCACACCGGCGCGGGCGCTCTCTACAATGAGAGCAATGGCTGCCCGCGCTCCTGACACAACTCCACAGTTCGGCGTCTCGCAGCGTGCTGCGCTCTGGCTGGTGCCGCGGCTCGCAGCGCTGCTGATTGCGGTGATCGGCGTCACGCTGCGGTTTGAGCATGTGGTGGAGGAAGGGGCGGCCGTGCAGACGCCCCCGGGCAGGGGGATCTGGTGTTTCTGGCACCAGTGCACCTTTGCGGCGGGCTGGCACTTTCGCCGGTTTCACCCGTATGTGCTGATCAGCCGCAGCTTTGACGGAGAGCTGGTTGCGCGCACACTGGCGCGACTGGGCTACCGGACAGTGCGCGGCTCAAGCTCGCGCGGCGGGGTGGCCGGGCTGCTGCGGCTTCGCGCCCTGGTCGAACGTGGCGCCCTGGTCGTGTTTCCCGCCGACGGGCCGCGGGGCCCGGTCTACGAGACCAAGGCGGGACCGGTCAAGCTGGCGCAGAGGACGGGGGAGCCGATCGGCAGCTTTCACCTGCAGCCGGAGCGGGCCTGGACGCTGCGCTCGTGGGACCGCTTCCTGATCCCGAAGCCGTTTTCGCGGGTGGTCGTGGCGTGGTCGCGCCCGGTGGCTGCGCCGGAGACGCTGGCCGGCGACCAAGCCTTGGAGCGCGTGCGCCAGGAGCTGAACGGGGCGCTCGAGCGTGCGCGCCATACGGCGCTTGCGCGCGCGGCTGCACGCACCCCGGGAGCACCGCGCACGCGGGTGCGCTGAAGGCCCGCAGCCTGGCGGCGAGAACCGCAACTTCGGTTCCGGGGCACACGCCGGCGCCGTGGTTTTCGAGAAGCGGGTCTTTTTCGCAGGCGGTACGGTGCAGCGCGCTCCCCCATGCTGGCCGACGCGCCTGCGCGCTTGATCGATCGATACGCTGAAGCTCGCGAAACCGGGGAGCGGGGGATAGTGGGAAGTTTCGATGAGTGCGCCTGTCGCTGAAGCTTGCCGCCCGGGAACTGGGAACGATCGAGAGGATCGGCGAAGGACGCATGTCGCTGAAGCTT
>CAZZYH010000234.1:0-4134 GCA_964658225.1 Vulcanimicrobiota bacterium
AGGGCGGTGCCGGCCTGCGTCTTGAGCATGGTCTGCTCGATGTCATGCACGTTCTTAAAGAGGCCGACCTCGCGGACGTTGATCTGCTGGGCGCCCTCCTGGATAAAGCTGCCGCCCGCATTCAGGTTGTTGTTCTGGATCTGCTGCTCGATCTGGGCGATCGACAACCCGTAGGCGATCAGCTTGTCCGGGTCCAGCTTGATCTGGTACTCGCGCGTCATGCCGCCAAAGCTCGACACATCCACCACGCCCGGCACCGACTTGAACTGCTTCTCGAGCGTCCAGTCCTCGAGCGACTTCAACTGCATGTTGTCGTAGGCCGGATTGGCGCTCTCGAGCGTGTACCAGAAGATCTGGCCGACCGGGCTCCAGTCGCTGCCGATCTGGGGCTGCAGCCCGGAGGGCAGCGTTACCTGCGAGAGCCGCTCCAGCACCTTCTCGCGGTTCCAGTCATTGACCGAGCTGTCGTCAAAGACCATGTTGAGGGCCGAGAGCCCGGCCAGCGAGGTCGAACGCAGGTGGGTCATGTGCGGAATGCCCGCCATCTGGATCTCGAGCGGCACCGTAACCTGCTGCTCGACCTCTTCGGCGGCGCGACCGGGCCACTGCGTGATCACCGTCACGTAGTTGTTGGCCACATCGGGGTAGGCCTCAACGGGCAGATTATGAAACGAGATGCCGCCCCACGCGAAGAGCAGGATCGCGATGATCAGCACGATGAAGCGGTTGTTGAGCGCAAAATCGACGACGCCTCTAATCATGCCGGAGCCCGATCATTGCGCCGCCGTGTTCTGCAGCTCGAGCGCGTTGCGGACCACCTGCTCGCCGGCAGTCAACCCCGAACTCACCTCCTGCGCGCCATCGGGGAGCATCTCGCCGCCCACCACCCCGACCCGCCGGAACTGCGGACTGTTTGCGCCCCCGCCCTGTCCCGTGGACACATAGACCCAGTCCCGATCATGCAGGTGCAGGATGGCTGTCGAGGGCACGGCCGCGTGCATGTCAAGCTTTTTGCCGCGCAGGGTCGCGGTGGCGAACATGCCTACCCGCATCAGGTAGCCGGGGTTCGGCACCTGGATCCGCACCTTGGCCGTGCGCAGCGCCGGGTCGAGCAGCGCGCCTACATCGCCGACGGTGCCCGTAAGCACCCGGTCCGGAAACGCGTTCAGGTGAATCACCGCTGTCTGCCCGGTGTGCACCGTCGCCAGGTCGTTCTCATACACATCGCAGAGGATCCACACATGGGACAGATCGGCGATGACAAATGCATTGGACGAGCCGGACAGGCCGACGCCGGCAGTGGAGGCCTCGGTCACATTTTGCTGGATGATGAACCCGGAGGCAGGCGAGAGCACCTTGACCGTCTCGCCGGGATGCTTCGGATCGACGCCGAGCACGTGCAGCTGCTGCTCGGCCGCCCGCAGGTCGGCCAGCGCATCGTCCTCCGCATCCTGCGCGATCTCGACCTGGCTCTTGGCGATGGCGCCCTTGGAGTAGAGCAACTGGTCGCGATCGAGCACGGTGCGCGCCAGGCGCTCGTCGTTGACGGCTTTCAGGTACTGATTGAACGCATTGGCGACATCGTTGGACTGGACCTCCATGATCAGCTGGCCCTTGTGCACGAAGTCGCCCAGCCGCACATGCACCGCGACGACCCGTCCGTTGGCCAGCGCAACCACGGGGATCTCGCGGGACACATCAGGGGTCACTGAACCGGTCACGTTCAGCGTAGCCGTCGCCTGGTAAGGGACCGCGCTCACCAGCGGAAACTGCTCCGGGTGCTCGACCCGGACCAGGGACGGATCGCCCACCGCAACCACGCTCGAAGCAGCCGGCGGCGCCTCGGCCGCCGGGTCTCCGGGCTTCTTGCCGCAACCGGCCAGAAGCAGGGCGCAGACTCCAAGGCCTACCGCGCGCCGGCCCTGCGCCTTCAAAATCAAACAGCCATCCATGCAGATCCTCTCGACGTGAAAAGCACAAATCAAGGTGACTTGGCCGCTCTCGGACAGTGCTGCCTGTTGACCGCGAGCAGCCTCGACGATGCGCTTCTCCTAATCCAAGGCTACCTTGGCCCCGCCCGCCGGCTGCTTCCAGCCTAGGCAGCCGGCGATAAGAATGGAGCAAGAAGTCCATAAGAAACACGTAAGAACCCGGAAATCGACGCGGCCTCCGCTACAAACTCCGGCTCTCTGTGTTCGAACTTACAAAGGATAGCCCACAGGCGACATCAATTTTCCCTGAACAGGCTCTAGAATGAGACGCTTGCTGTGGCCGAAAGACGCGGGGGCATCGAACCGGATCTGGACCGCGCACCTAATCCTCTGCTGAGGATAGACTAGGGGTTGGCGCGGCGGCCGAGCGCCTTTGCTGCACCTATTCTCCGCCAACCAGGCCCTCCATAGAGGCCAGGTAGTGACTTTGAGGCTTATGTCCGAAACGATCCAGGATCGAGTACTACGCGTTATTGCGACCACCAAGCGGATCCCGCTGGAGAATGTTCGTCCGGAAAGCACCTTTGAAGAGCTGGGTGTGGACTCGCTCGATCGCCTCAATATTCTTTTTGACCTGGAGAGCGAGTTCGACGTCGAGATCAACGACGAAGACGCGAAGAAGGTTTCCAACATCGACGAGATGGTAGCCGGCATTACGATGCTGCTCGAGGCCAAAGAAAACCCTGACTTGCGCGGTCAACTGACGGCCCCGGTCACACCGCCGCACGCCGCTACCGCCGAGGCTGCCATCCCGGCCCCGGCAAAGCGCCCGGAGAACGAAGCTGGGGACGACAAGGCTTGATGCATCGCGTCGTCGTCACCGGACTCGGCGTCATCAGCGCACTGGGTCTCGATGCAGCGAGCTTCAACGAGGCGCTTGCCGAGGGGCGCACCGGCATCGGTCCGCTCCAGAGCGTCGACCCCACCCAGCTGCGCTTTCGCAACGTGGCCGAAGTCAAGGGCTACAAGCCCGAAGCCCACTTCGAGCCGAAAGACATCGGTTTTATGGATCGCTTCGCCCAGTTTGCCGTGGTCCCGGCCAGGGAGGCCGTGCGCCAGGCCGGGATCGAGTGGTCACCCCGTCTCTGCGAACAAACGGCTGTCGTCACCGGCTCCTGCATGGGCGGCCGCGGCGCCGAGGAGGCGGGCTACTGGGAGCTGTTCCACAACAACCGCACCCGCGTCCACCCTTTGACGATCCCGCTCGGCATGAGCAATGCGGGCGCCAGCCATATTTCCATGCAGTTCGGCATCCAGGGCCCGGCCTATACCATCTCGACCGCCTGCGCTTCCTCGGCGCATGCCATCGGCCAAGCCTTCTGGATGGTTCGCTCGGGCGCGGCCCCGCTGGCCATCGCCGGGGGCAGCGAGGCGCCCATGTTCATCGGCGGCCTCAAAGCCTGGGAAGCGATGCGGGTGGTCTCTAAAGATACCTGCCGGCCTTTTTCCGGAGATCGTACCGGCCTGATCGTCGGCGAGGGCGGGGCGATGCTGGTCCTTGAGCCGCTCGAGGCAGCGCTTGCCCGGGGCGCGACCCCGCTGGCCGAGATCGTCGGCTTCGGCATGTCGGCCGACGCCAGCCACATCACCCAGCCCACCGTCGAAGGCCCCGCGCGCGCCATGCGTATGGCCCTCCGCGACGGCTCGCTGGCCCTCGAGCAGGTCGGCTACATCAACGCCCACGGCACCGCGACCGAGGCCAACGATCGCATCGAGACCGCGGCCATTCGCGCGGTCTTCGGCGATCTGGCAGATCGCCTGCCCATCTCCTCGACCAAGTCGATGCACGCCCACACCCTCGGCGCGGCCGGGGCGCTCGAGGCGGTGGCGTCGATAGAAGCCCTGCGCTCGGGGATCCTGCCGCCCACCATCAACTACAACTCGCCCGACGCGGGGTGCGACCTGGACGTGATCCCGAACACCGCCCGCGCGCTTCAGGTCGAGGCCTGCCTGTCGAACTCCTTCGCCTTCGGCGGCTTGAATGCGGTGCTGGCCTTCAAGGCCTACCGCTAAGCGTCGCAGGCGACCCGGCGCAGAAAAACTTGCGCAGAAACCCGGCCGCGGGCGTCGCCGAGACGATCCCTCGACCGAGCGCGTTGACGCCCAATGCGAGACCCGCGCCCGCAGTCGCGACTCGCAGGCA
>CAZZYH010000235.1:0-4076 GCA_964658225.1 Vulcanimicrobiota bacterium
CAGGCGCTCCCGCCGGCCGACCCCCCTCGGCAGACCAGGTCAGCTGGGCGAGCCAGATCGCCCCCATCCTCTACGCGCACTGCACCACCTGCCACCACCCCGGCGGCGCGGGACCCTTCAGCCTGCTCACCTATGGCGACGCCGCCCGGTGGGGCACCCAGGTCGCGGCCGTCACCGCATCGCACTACATGCCTCCCTGGCTCCCCGAGCACCAGGGAGGCGCGTTCACAGACGAACGCCGCCTGAGCCCGGAGCAGATCGCCCAGATCGAGCGCTGGGTGAGGGCCCGCATGCCGGAGGGCGACCCGGCGCTCGCGCCCGCTGCGCCGCACTACAACAGCAGCTGGCAGGGCGGGACTCCGGACCTGATCCTCAAAGTCGAGCACCCTTTCGCCCTCCCGGCCGGCGGCTCCGACCTGTTCCGCAACTTCATTCTGCCCTACCCGCTCAAGGAGTCGCACACCATCCGCGCCGTCGAGATCCGCCCCGGCGCTCCCGAGATCGTTCATCACGCCAACATCCTGATCGACCGCACCGCTTCGTTCCGGCGCCGGCACGCAGGCGACTGGCAGCAGGGGGTGCCCGGGATGGAAGTCGAGATCGATGCCGGCAATACCTTTGACCCGGATGCGCAGTTTCTCTTCTGGAAACCCGACTCGCCCGTGCTGGTCGAGCCGGCAGGCATGGAGTGGCGCCTGGACCCGGGCAACGACCTGGTGCTGAACATGCACCTCAAGCCCTCCGGCAAGGCGGAGATGGTTTCGGCCGAGATCGGCCTCTACTTCACCGATCGTCTGCCCACCCGGAAGCCGATGCTCCTGCAGCTGGAGCAGGATCGCGCGCTCGACATCCCGGCCGGCGCTCGCGACTTCGTGGTCGAGGATGCGCTGAAGCTGCCGGTCGATGTCCAGTTGCTCGGCATCTACCCGCACGCCCACTACCTGGGCAAGCGGCTCGAGGCCTGGGCGGTGCTCCCGGGCGGGGATCGCCAACCGCTGATCACCGTACCTGATTGGGATATCGATCGCCAGTCCGTTTACCGGTACCGGAAGCCCCTCTACCTGCCCGCAGGCACGGTCGTGCACATGCACTATACCTATGACAACTCGGCCGAAAACCCTCATAACCCGCACCTGCCTCCGGTGCGTGTGAAGGCCGGCAACCGGTCCGAAGACGAGATGGCGCATCTCTGGCTGCAGGTGCTCCCGGTGCACAGCCCGGCGAACGGGCCGGACCCTCGGCTGCTGCTCGAAGAAGCCTGGATGCGCAGCCGCCTGGCCAAAGAGCCGCAGGACGCGATCGCCCAGTACGACCTGGCCGCGGCGCTCGCCGGCCAGGGCAGGTTTGCCGAGGCGGCCGCCGCCTACCGCGCGCTGGTCGCCGCGCATCCTGACGATGCGCGCGCTCTGAACAGCCTCGGCGCAACGCTCGAAAGCGCCGGCGACTGGCAGCAGGCCGAGGCCAGCTACAGCCGCGCCGTCGCAGCGCACCCCGAGACGCAGGATGCGAGCTGCGACGCCCGCTTCAACCTCGCCCGGCTCGAACTCCAGCACGACGAGCCTGCCCGGGCCGCCGGGCAGTTTCGCACCCTGCTGGCCCGGTGCCCGGAGGACGCCGCGATGCACAGCGGCTTAGGGGTCGCGCTCAGCGACCAGAACCAGGCAGAGCCAGCCCAGGCCGAGTTTCAGCGCGCGCTCGCCCTCGACCCCCACGACGCCACCGCGCTCACCAACCTGGGCGAACAGGCGCTTGCCGCCGGCGACCCTCATCGAGCGATCGAGCTGCTCCGGGCCGCCCTCGCCGCGCAGCCCGGCGATGCCGACGCGCACCAGCAGCTCGCCGCCGCCTATGGACAGCTGGGCAGGCTGGCCGAAGCCATCGATGAGCTCCGCCAGGCGATCCGTCTCGCGCCCGGGCAGCCGGGCCCGCACGCCTCGCTTTCGCAGGCGCTGTCTGCCGGCGGATACCTGCCGGAGGCGATCGCCGAGCAGAAGGCAGCCCTCGCACTCGACCCTCGCAACGCCGATGGCTGGAACAACCTCGGCGTCCTAGAAGCCCGCACCGGTGCGCCGCGCGAGGCCCGGGAGGACTTCCGTCACGCTCTTAGCCTCGACCCCGGCCACGCCCCGGCAGAAGCCAACCTGCGTCGGCTTCCGCCGGACTAGGCGGATGGATGGCGCACCCCTCCGGGGCTGCGCGGAAGCGCCTCAAGGCAGCCGCGCGGTAGAATCGGCCCATGACGCTGGCTGACTTGGCGAAGGCACTGGACGCGGTGCTGCATCCCGGCTCTGCGGCTCCGCCGGACCCCTTGCGCGCAGCAGAACCGGGCTGGCGGCACACCCAGATCACGGGCGTGGCCGGCATCGAAGAGGCCACCCCCGAGCAGCTCACCTTTGTCGCCAATCCCAGGTACGCCCCGCTCGCGCAGACCACCCGCGCCGGCGCCATCCTGGTCGAGCCCGGCTTCCCGGCGGTCCCCGTGCCCACCCTGCGGCTGGCCAATCCCTACCACGCCTTCGCCAGGGCGCTCGAGCTCTTCTACCAGCCGCCGCGCTACGCGCCGGGCATTCATCCGACCGCCGTCGTCGACCCGTCTGCGCAGCTCGGCGAAGGCGTGCATCTCGGCCCCTACGTGGTGGTCGGCGCCCATGCGGTGGTGGGCGCGCATAGCGTCCTGCTGGCCCACGCGGTTCTCTACGAGGGCGTGCGTACGGGCACCCATTTCTTCGCCCATGCGCATGCCGTGGTCCGCGAGCATTGCCTGCTTGGCGACCATGTCACGCTCGGCAACGGCGCGACCATCGGCACCGACGGCTTCGGCTTTGCCAAGGATGCGCAGGGCGCCTGGTACAAGATTCCGCAGTCCGGTCCGGTCATTGTCGAGGATCAGGTCGAGATCCAGGCGCTCTCGGCGATTGATCGCGCCACGGTCGGGGAGACCCGCATCGGCCGGGGAGCCAAGATCGACAACCTGGTCCAGGTCGGCCACGGGTCTTCGGTCGGCGCCGGTACGCTGCTCTGCGCGCAGGTCGGGCTCGCCGGCTCTACGCGCATCGGGCGCAGCGCGATCCTGGCCGGGCAGGCAGGCGTGGCCGGACACTGCACGATCGGGGACGGAGCGGTCATTACCGCGCAGAGCGGCACGCATGGCGACGTGCCGGCCGGGGCGATGATGAGCGGCACGCCCGCTGTGCCCAACCGCGAGTGGCTGCGGGCCTCGGCCGCCTTGCGCCGCCTGCCGGAGTTATGGAAGAAGTTACAGAAGTTACAGAATACAGAGAAGAAACAGGAAGCCTAGCTGCGGCGCGCGTAAGCTGAAGCATCACATATCCGTTATGGCAGAAGATAACGATCAATATCTCCTCGACATACTGGGAGCGGCGGAAGATCCGATCCGCGTGCTCCTGCTCGACGACCAAGTGGACAATCTTCTGCTGCGGGCTACCATCCTGCACAAGCACGGCTACCTGACCGAGACGGCTTCAAGTATCGAGGAGGCCGAGGCGCTGCTGCACTCAATCGACGTCGCGGTCCTTGATTACCACCTGGGCGCAGGCAAGTTCGGCACAGCCGTCGCCGAGAAGCTGCGCGAGCAGCGGCCGGAGGTGCCGATCATCATCCTCTCGGCGACCCTGGAGCGGCGCTTCGGCGGCCCGGAAGACATGCATTTGCTGAAGGGCTATAGCTCGGTCGATGACCTGGTGGCGGCGCTGCGGTCCTTTCGCTCCAAACGCATGGGCAAGCCAGTGATGGTCGATGCGCGGGACTTTTTCTACTCCCGCATCAACATGGCGATGGGCGATGAGGTGGTTCTCGAGATACTGGACAGCCGCGGCGACTGGCAGTACGTCAATGAGACCTGTGCGCGGCTGCTCGAGCGCCCCCGCGAATGGTTCCGCGGCAAGAACATGTTCCGGGAGTTACCGGAGCTGGCCTTTGACTGGCGGGAGATCATCCAGACGGTGGCGACCACGCGGGAGACCTACATCGACCGCACCTACCGGGGGCTGCTCAACCTGCCGCGCAAGGGCGAGGAGTGGGTCTGGAATGTGCTCGCTTTTCCGATTACCCTGCAC
>CAZZYH010000236.1:0-4071 GCA_964658225.1 Vulcanimicrobiota bacterium
CGCGAGAAGAGGCGATCGAACCCCCTAAATGATGGGGTCAACCGGCCCGAGGCACGACCGCCGGAGGCTGCGCGTCAGCCTGCCGCCAGCTCCTTCGCGCGCGCGGTCGCCCGCATGACGGCTTTGATGAGGGTGACGCGAAGGCCGCCCTCTTCGAGCTCGAGGATGCCGTCGATGGTGCAGCCGGCCGGGGTGGTGACGGAGTCTTTGAGCAGGGCGGGGTGGTAGCCGGTGTCGAGCACCATCTTGGCCGCGCCGAAGGTGGTTTGGGCGGCGAGCAGCGTGGCCACGTCGCGGGGCAGGCCGACCTTGACGCCGGCTTCGGCGAGCGACTCGAGAATGATGTAGACGAAAGCTGGGCCCGAGGCGGAGAGCCCGGTTACCGCGTCCATGTGCTTTTCGTCGACCGTCACGGTGCGGCCGACGGTTTCAAAGATGCGCACCGCCTGCTCCATCTGCGCGTCGCCGACGAAGCGCCCGCGGCAGAGGCCGGCAATGCCTGCGCCGAGCAGCGAGGGCGTGTTCGGCATGGCGCGCACGACCGCAAGCTCGATGCCGGCGGCGGCTTCGATCGCCGCGGTCCGGACCGACGCGGCGATCGAGATGAGCATCTTGTCGCTGGTCAGGCTGGGGGCGATCGCGCGCACCAGCGCGTCGATCTGGAAGGGTTTGACCCCGAGCAGGATGATGTCTGCGCCCGCGGCCGCGGCCGCATTATCCGTTGTCACCTCCACGCCCCATTGCGTCGAAAGCACGGTCGCCCGCTCGGCATGCGCGACCGTGGCCGTGATCCGGTCCGGCGGAAAAAGCTTCTGCTTCAAGAACGCCTGCAGCAGGATGCCGCCCATCTTGCCCGCGCCCAGCACCGCGATGCGTGGACTCTTCTCTGCTTGTTCCCACTCCGCCATCGTCTACTTCCCTGCCTTCTGCTGGCCGATCCAGCCTGCCACCCGCTCGTCCAGCAGGTCGAGCGGCATGGCTCCCGAGTCGAGCACTTCATCATGAAAAGTGCGGTAGTCAAAGCTCGCTCCGAGCGCCTGCTGCGCGCGGGTCCTCAGCTCGAGCAGCTTGAGCTGGCCCATCTTGTAGCCGAGCGCCTGGCCCGGCCAGGCGATGTAGCGATCGGTCTCGGACTGGACCGAGGCTTCATCGAGTCCGGAGTGCGCGTGAAAGTAGTCGATCATCTGCTGGCGCGACCAGTGCTTGGCGTGCACGCCGGTATCGACGACCAGCCGGACGGCGCGCCAGATATCGAGCTCGAGGCGGCCGAAGTCGGAGTAGGGGTCCTGGTAGAAGCCCATGTCCTTGCCGAGGTGCTCGGAGTAGAGCCCCCAACCCTCGGAGAAGGCGTTGTAGCCGCCGTACTTGCGGAACTGGGGCAGGCCCTCGAGCTCCTGGGCGATGGAGATCTGGAGGTGATGCCCAGGCAAGCCCTCGTGATACGCGGTGGCTTCGGCATTCGACAGGGAGCGGTGGGCGAACTCGTAGGTGTTGACGAAGATCGCTCCGGGGCGGGAGCCGTCGGGCGTTCCCCTTTCGTAGTAGGCCGGGGCCTGGTCCTTTTCGATGTAGGCAGGCACGGCTTGGACGGTGAGCGGGGCCCTGGGCAGCCGCCCGAAGTACTGGGGCAGCTTGGGCTTGATCCGGTCCAGGTCCTGGCGGTAGACGGCGAGCAGCGCCTCGCGGCTGGCCGGGTGCTGCTTGGGGTCGGCGGCGATCGACGCTCGCAGGGCAGCGACGGTCGGGAAGCCGAGCTTGTTGGCGATGGCCAGCATCTCACGCTCGTCGCGCGCGACCTCATCGAGGCCGATCTGGTGGATCTGCTCCGGGGTGAGGTCGGTGGTGGTCTGCTTCTTGACCAGAAAGCGATAGTAGGCGTCTCCGTCGGGAAGCGCCCAGATGCCGGGCTCGGCGCGGCCGGCGGGTACGTACTGCGCGTCCACATAGCGCGCGAACCGGGCGTAGGCAGGCAGCACCTGCTTGGCAATCATCGCCAGCACCGCGGCCTGAATACGCGCCCGGTCCTCGGCCGAGATCCCGGCCGGAAACTTCTTGAGCGGCCCGGCGAAGGTGGTCTCCTCCGGCTTTTGCGCGGCCACGGTACTTACCTGGGCGACGACCTTCTCGAGCAGGTAGCGGGGCGGGGTACGCTTGTCCGCAATGCCGGCTTCAAGAGCGTCGGTCACCTGCTGAAAAGCAAGTGGCACCTGGCCCAGGCGGGCCAGGTAGTCGTCGTAATCCTTGACGGTGGCAAACGAGAGCTGCGCGACCAGCTGCGGGATCTCGGTCGCCACGCTGGTCATCTGGTTGACCGGCATCTCCCAGGGCTTGAAGATGGCTTCCTGCTGGTCCTGGACCAGGCGGCGCACCATCAGCTCTTTCGAGAGCTGTTCCTGATCGCTGAGCCCGGTGGTATCGATCGAGGCAAGCTCAGCCAGAAAGCCGGTCTCGCGCTCGAGCTGCTGGTTGTAGGCAGCGGCCGAACGGTCGTCGAGCCGGTCGTTGAAGCGTTTGTCGCCGATCGAGGAGGCGAACTCGGGCGCATGCTCGAGCCTTTGTTCCCAGATGGTCGAAAACAGCGCGGCCAGGGCTTTGCTGCGCTCGGCAGCCGAGAGAGGCGCGGGCTGCGGCGCAGGCACCAGCCTGGTCTGCCCATGGAGCAAAGCCGGAGAGCCGGGCCATAAGGCAGCGGCCAGGAGAAGCGAGGCGGATCGGGAACGTGTCATAGGCTCGGCAGAGGCGCGGGCTCACCGGGAGGCCCCGGAGGCTGGCGTGTTCTGCCGAGTGTACGCTACTCGAACGGCCGGCTACCGGCTGATGCTCAGACTGCCGGCATCGAGCAGCCGGTAGAGCGTGGACCGGCTGATGCCCAGCAACCGGGCTGCGCGCAGCTTATTGCCGCCGACGGTGGCCAGTACCCGGCGAATGTGGCGCAGGATCGCGCGATCGAGATCCGGATCATCCTCGGTCCCCACCTCGGCCTGGCCGCCCGTCGCGGCGCCATGGCTGGAGGCAAGCGGGTGCGCCGGCTCCTCCTCGGGCGCGGCGGACAGCAAGGGCAGGTCGATCATGCGGATCCACTGACCTTCGCACATCAGCGCGCCGCTCGAGATCACGGTCTCCAGCTCCCGGACATTGCCCGGCCAGCTATGAGCGAGCAGGTGATGCAGCACGCCTGGGCCGAGACCGCGCAGCGGCTTGCCATGGCGGCGGGAAAACTGCTCGAGGAAGTAATCCACCAGCAGCGCCACATCCTCGCGGCGATCCCGCAGCGGCGGCAGCTGCAGCCGGACCGAGGTCAGATGGTAGCTGAGGTCGGCGCGCATCATGCCCTGCAGCACCAGGCCGCGCAAAGGGTGCTCGCAGGAGACAAGAATCTGCCGCGGCGCCTGTTCGGCGTTGTTGCGGGTGTGCTGGTGCTGGTGCCACTCGAGCAGATGGAGCAGCTTGCCCTGTTCTTCGGCATTGAGCGAGTCGACGCGGGTCAGATAGAGCGTGCCCCCGCGCGCTTCGTCCAGCGTACCGTTGCAGTTGCCCCTCAGAAAGCTCGAGGCCAGGCAGGGTACGAAGCCGCTTGCCCGTCCCGTGGCCAGGGCATGCAGGGTCTTTGCCGTCAGCAGCTTGCCCGTGCCCGTTTCGCCCTCGATCAGCGCCACCCGCAGGTGGTTCGCCAGATACCGCATCTGCAGGAAGAGCCGCTCCATCGCCGGACTTCGTCCTGCCATCTCGCCTAACATCCATCGCGTCTTGACCGCGGCTCCTGCCTCGCTCGGCGCGGCCGCGATCTCCTTATCCCTAATCATGCTTGTTACCTCTCCGGTCTCGCCGTGGGGAAGTGTTGCCATGGAGGGGTTATCGGCGGGGTCCGAGCAGAGTTGAGAAAAGGAATGAAAGAAGGTGGCGGCCGGCAGAGTCTTCGGCGCAAAAGGATCGTGCTCAGGGGCGCGCCCGGCCTTGCGCGGGGCGAAAGCTGCGTCGCGGCGTGCCGGGCGAAGCATAGGACGGCCGGCGGGCGGCGATCCGGCGTCCAAGAGACCCGGCAGTCCCGCGGGCCCTAACTTCACCTTCGGG
>CAZZYH010000237.1:0-2917 GCA_964658225.1 Vulcanimicrobiota bacterium
AAGACTGCTGCCGGCTCGCGGGAGCCGCGAAAAAGGCGGATCCGTGCGGAAGCAACTCCGCCGGGATCGAACCCGCGGCGTCCAAGGGATCGAACCCGCGGCGTCCGAGGGAAAGATCCGCTGCCCGCACGCCGGAGCGCACCCAGCCCGGATCCCGCCAGGCAGAACACATCGTTTGCAACGTCCTAGGCAAAGCCTGGTCGGCCCCACGCTGGCCGAGAAGCGGTGTGCGGCGCTGCGCAAGCGCCTGGAGACACTCCGGGCAGCCGGGTCGGATCGGTCTGCTAAGACTTGGCAGACGCGACGGCACGAAACGAGTTGGCCCGCGCAAACGCCACGCGCAGCTCGGGAGTCTTGAGGTTTTCGCGGATGTGGGTCAGCTCCTGCTCCAGGGCAAGCATGGCTTCGGCGATGGCGGGAGCATTGGCCAGGGCGATATCGCGCCACATCGAGTAGGGGCTCGCGCCGAGCCGGGTCATCTCGCGCAGAGCCCGGCCACCCAGCGCCTGCAGGCCGCCATGCTGCTCCAGTTCCGGGGCAAAGGTCTCCCTGAAGCTCTGCTCAAGCACCGCGCTGAGGGCGGTCGCGGCGAGCTGGGGCAGATGGCTGATCCAGGCGCAGAGCAGGTCGTGGCGCTCCGGGGTCAGGTCCACCGCGTGCGCGCCGATCCGCTTGACCCACTCGCGCCACTCGCGCGCCAGCGGCTCGGCTACCGGTTCGGGCGCGCTCTCTCGGGCGTCGGGCAGGCTCGCATCGCGTGTAAAAAGCCAGGCTGCGCCGGTGAAAAGGGTGCCCTCCGCGTGCGAGCAGCCCGCATGCTCCTTGCCGGCCATGGGGTGCCCGGGCAGGTAGGCAGGCTGGCCCGGACCGTTATAGATCGAGCGCGCCCGATCGACCAGGAAGCCCTTCACGCTGCCGACATCGGTGACAAGCTGCGTCGGCGAGAGCACAGGCGCTAGCTGCTCGAGCCAGTCCGCGATCGAAAAGACCGGCCCGGCAAGCACGATCACGTCCGCGGCCATCGCGTAGATGAAGGGGTCATCCGCATCGGGGTCGGCAGGGGCTGGATCGACCGCGCCGAGGGCCCGGGCCTGCCGGAGCGTGGCGGCCTCCCGGTCCCAGCCAAAGATGGCGCCATCGAAGCCGGAGCGGCGCAGGGCCAGGCCGAGGGAGCTGCCGATCAGCCCGGTGCCAAAGATGGCGATCCGGCGGATGCCATCCTGGAGCAGGGCGGATGGGTCAGCTTCGGCGATAGCCATGGGCGTGCTCCTCTTGGGATGGTGGAATCGATGCCACGCCCGGGGTGGTTTGCGCCGTCGAGGTCCGCACTGCGCCCCGTTCTCAGGCGCGAGAGAGGGAACACGCCCCGCATCTGCGAGCGGGTCAGCCGGCCAGGCGGCGGCCGAGTGCCGGGGCAATTGCCCGAAGCTCGGCGACCAGCTTTTCAAACTGGTCCGGAAACAGCGTTTGTGCGCCGTCGGAGATGGCCTTTTCCGGGTTGGGGTGCACTTCGACGATCAGCCCGTCCGCCCCGGCGGCGATGGCGGCGCGGGCCATCGCCGGCACCATATCCCGACGGCCGGTGCCGTGGGACGGGTCGCCGATGATGGGCAGATGCGAAAGCTTCTTGACCACCGGGATGGCCGAAATATCCATTGTGTTCCGGGTGTAGGTTTCAAATGTCCGGATCCCCCGTTCGCAGAGCATCACGTCATAGTTGCCCCCGGCGAGGATGTACTCGGAGGAGAGCAGCAGCTCTTCAATCGTGGCCGAGGGGCCGCGCTTGAGCAGCACCGGCTTGCGGACCTTGCCGAGTTCGCGAAGCAGGTTGAAGTTCTGCATGTTGCGTGCTCCTACTTGGAAGCAATCCATGTAAGGGAGCATGGGCTCGATCTGTGCAATCTCCATGACTTCGGTAATGACGAGCAGCCCGGTCGCGTCGCCTGCCTCGCGCAGCAGCTTGAGACCCTCGATGCCCATGCCCTGGAACGAGTAAGGCGAGGACCGCGGCTTGTAGGCGCCGCCGCGGAGAAACTGGCCGCCGCCCTGCTTGACGATCGAGGCCGAAAGCATGAGCTGGTCGCGGCTCTCGACGGCGCAGGGCCCGCCCATGATCACGACTTCCTCGCCGCCCACCGTCACTCCGTTGGCGAACCGGATCACCGTGCCCTCCGGCGCAAAGCCGCGCCCGGCCAGCTTGTAAGGCGAAGAGATGCGATGGGCCTCGTCGACCCCGTCCAGCAGCTCGTAATCCTTCACGTCAAATGAGTCGGGCCGGCCGACCGCGGCGATGATCGTCTGGTTCGTACCCGTGGTGCGATGCACCTTGAAGCCGTCCTCGATCAGCCGTTCGACGATGTGCTCTATCTGCGCGGCGGTCGCGCCTTCCTGCATGGCTACTATCATGGGGCTACTTTCCTTGCTCGCTCGGGGAGCTGGTGGCGGCCGCAGCGTCGGCGGCGCGCTGGGAGGCCAATTCTTCCTGCTGCAACGCGCGCATCACATCGATGATGCGCTCGTAGATGTGGGTCAGCTCAATGTCCGGCAGAGGGCCCTTGTTCGCCGCCCGGACATTGGCAAAGATGATGCTCTCGCGGTTGGGTTCATAGACGGGCAGGGAGGTGCTCTTCTTGAGCCGGCCAATCTGCTGCGCGGCGCGCGCGCGTTCCGAGATCAGCTCCACGATCCTGCGATCGAGTTCGTCGATCTTCAGGCGCCATTCGACTATGTCCATTGTTCACCTTCTCTTGCAAAATCAAGTGTCAAGACCGCGCTCGCCCGGCCGGCGGCCGCTCGCCCGGCCTGGGTCAGCGCCCGCGGCGCAAAGCGCGGACCCCGAAGGCTGTCCTGCGGAGCGCAGCGAAGAGGCTGACGTTGCCCGTCCGCCCATACCGTCCGGGCGCGGGTTCCAACCTAA
>CAZZYH010000237.1:2927-4063 GCA_964658225.1 Vulcanimicrobiota bacterium
GGATACACGACTTGGGCGGGCCAGCGCAGGCTGCGGGCGCAGGCCCTCGATAAATCGGGCGATGACCTGGGGAGCATCCTCGGGCGTGCTTCGTTCAATCAGCGAGACGATCGCGCTGCCGATCACCGCCGCATCGGCAAACGCGCCCACCTGCGCCACGTGCTGCGGCTGCGAGATGCCGAAGCCGACCGCGATCGGCAGGTCCGTATAACGGCGCAGCCGCGCGACCAGCGTCGCCGCATCGCTCTCGACCGCGGACTGGGCCCCGGTAATGCCGACGCGCGAGATGGCGTAAACAAAGCCGCGCGAGCGCTCGGCGATGCGTTGCAGGCGAGCGTCCGGGCTGGTAGGCGCGGCCAGAAAGATGGGAGCCAGGTCGTAGCGAGCCATCAGGTCCAGGTACTCCGACGCTTCTTCGACGATCATGTCGGTGAGCAGCACGCCGTCGATCCCGGCTGCCTGCACCATCTCGCAGAAGTGCGCGAGGCCCGCGCGACCGCCATACTGCAGCACGGGATTGAGATAGGAAAAGAGAACCAGACCCGCCTCGGGCCGCTCGGCCCGCAGCTCCGCCGCCAGCGTGAGCACGTCCGCCAGGCGCGTGCCGTGGGCGACCGCGCGTTCCGAGGCCCGCTGGATCACCGGTCCATCCGCAACCGGGTCCGAGAAGGGCACGCCCAGCTCGATCACGTCCGCCCCGGCATCGATAGCGGCCAGCGCGATGGCCCGCGTCGTGTTCAGGTCAGGGTCGCCCACGGTGAGGTAGACGACCAGGCCAGGCTTGTTCTGAAAGCGAATCGGCATCGATGCTCACGAGCAAGACTCCCTCTGCGAGAGGCCCCACCCGCCGTGCAGGCAGAGGGGCTCGGGGCTTGCCTTTCAGGCTCCTTGCAGCTTCAGCTCGCGCGTCAGGATGCCCAGATCCTTGTCGCCGCGGCCGGAGAGATTGACCAACAGTATGTCATGCGGGGAGAGCGTGGGGGCCAGGCGCATGGCTTCCGCAATGGCGTGGGCGGACTCGAGTGCGGGGATGATGCCCTCGGTGCGGGAGAGCGCGACGGTGGCCTTGAGGGCCGCTTCGTCCGACGCTTCGACATACTCGGCGCGGCCCGAGTCATGCAGCGCTGCATGCTCGG